>NZ_AP028068.1:611950-917925 GCF_030297155.1 Vibrio sp. FE10
AAATTCGTTGCACAATCACTAGACCACAACCATAGCCAGCATTGTAAGTCTCATTACCATCATGACGGTTAGTTATCACTAATTGATAACCTGTCACCTCAATTCCAACATCGCCAATACTGTAGCTAAACGCATTTTTAATTAAGTTATTCAATACAATAGTAATAAAACTCTCTGGTGCGTAGACAGTGACAGTCTCCTTGACGTCCAGATCATAACTAGCATCCTGCTTGGCAAACAAAGGCGCCATTTCAAGTAGCTGATTCTGAACTTCGATCTCCAAGTCATAGTGACCGAAATAATGCTCATCGATATTCTCTTTACCAAGCAGCAAAAACATTTCAGTCAGCACTCGCATCTGTTCGCTCGCTTCTTGCAGACGATTAATTGCTTTTAGCGCAATAGGAGGTTGATTGGGTACTTTAGTCAGCAAATCTGCCGACCCTTTGATCACCATAATAGGGGTTCGTAGCTCGTGAGATGCAAATCGGTTGAACTCCTCTTCCCGCTGAAAAAATCCTGAAATATGATTCTTTGAATCCAAAAGAGTTTGCTCAATATGTCGTGTTTCAGCGTAGGATGTTTCGACTTCAAAACTTGGCTGTTCAGGGTGCATTTGCCCAATTTTCTTTTCTATCTGATTGAGCGGCCTTGACAGCGAACGCACAACATAAATCCCATACAGAACCATAAAAATGGAAGTGAACCCACCAAGGATCATTGTGTAATGATGAAGGCTCCATTCATATTCATCGAGATAGTCATCAGCATCATCTTGGAACACGATATACATCAATCCTTTACCTGAAGGGTGTTCGAACAAATAAAAGTGCTTATCTTCCGTACCTAGCAAATGCTCATAGAATCCGGGCTTCTTATATCGAGTCAACCAATTAGGAAGTTCACCCTCACTCCAATAGGTTGAAAACTCATTTTCATTTGGCAACAATGCTGCTTCACCAAGTAGCTCATATTCAGATGTATAACGATTAGCTTCAGTATCTAACCAGTGGTGAAGGCTAATCACTTCCATCTGATTTTCAGCGACATAAATGGCCGTCCAAAAAAGACTGAACATCACCAAGGTCATCACACCAAAACTACGGCGGATTTTACGGTAGATGCTCGGATAATCGCCGTGGCTTGAGTTGTTATGCTTTGAGTCGATAACCTTGTCCATGAATAGTCTCTAATCGTGAATGTTCAAACCCTTTGTCTAGCGCGTTACGCAGGCCATATATATGACTTCGAAGCGCATCACTACTTGGTGCTTCATCACCCCAAACGGAATCAATCACTTCAGTTCTTGAAACAATTGCTGGCGCTTGTCTCATAAGGGCTTTTAATATTTTGAGCTGAATCCGACTTAACTTAATAAGCCTCCCTGCCCGGTATACCTCGTCGGTCTGCGAGTTGAGAGTAATATCGGCATAACTCTGCTTTCCAATATCTTGGCGTGGCCCTCGACTCGCCAAAGCGTTGAGCCTTAAACTGAGCTCTTGCATAGCGAAAGGCTTAACCAAGTAATCATCTCCACCCGCTTGAAAGGCAGCGATTTTGTCGTCCAACCTATCTTTAGCGGTTAAAAAAAGAATTGGCGTAGGACATTGCACCTCTTCTCTTAACTTTCTAACTGCGGAGATACCGTCTAATTTAGGCATCATAATGTCCATGATAATCACGTCATAATGATTCTCAGACGCTAACCTCAACGCCGCTTCACCATGATAAGCACAATCTATAACCATCCCTTCTAACTCTAGGTAATCGGCAATGGTTTCCGCAACATTGTGGCTATCGTCAACGATCAAAACTTTCATCGATTTATTTCACCTTTCTTCACGAGTTCTTCACGTTTGAGTTTATAAGATACACCCTCAATAAACCAAATAAAGAGTATATAGATGAAAAAGTTAGCGCTGATTTCGGTTGTCGGTTTAATTCTAACTGGCTGTGGTGGTAGTGACAGCAATAGCAATGGAAGCAACGATAACAACACGCAAGCTCCATCAGCAGTTCAAGGTACCATTGACTCTGTTTCTGGCAACACTATTGTTGTGAATGGCTATAGCTATCAAGTAGACAGTGCGAACTATGCAGGCGAAGACGTGGCAATTGCAGACCTAGAAAAAAACATGATGGTCTCTATTTCATCTATTGCTCGCAGCGCTTCAACTCACACTGGCGGGACTCAAGTTGGTCTTGAGCCGACCATCGTTGGTCTTATTTCAGACACCAACCACAATAATGGCACATTTAAAGTCAATGGCATCGAATTGACCTTTACAGATCTGTCACGTGAAATTGAAAATGGCGATTGGGTTATGGTTTCTTCTTTACCGACAGCGAATGCAGGTTACAAAGTACTTTCTGTTGTTAAGTTTGAGCACTCTAACTTAACTGAATCCGTTGAAGTTGAAGGGCTAATAAGCGATTTAAATGAATCGACTTTCAAACTTGGTGCTAATCTAAGTGTTGATTATTCAATTGCCCACATCGACAACGATGAAAGCAGCAAAGGGTTATCCAACGGTCTTTGGGTCGAAGTGACAGGCTCAATGGCAGGCTCTGTATTGAACGCAGATGAAGTGGAAGTCGAAGGTTTTGATGAGATCGATAATGATACAGAAATTGAAGGCATTATTACTTGGGTAGCTAACGACAAATCATCATTTGATTTAAGCTACAAAGGTCGCTTTCTTGTCAATGACAATACTCGTTACGAAGACGGCAACAAGTCAAATTTAACTGTAGGTACAGAAATTGAAGTAACAACGAAACAAGCTAACGGCGAAAATGTTGCTACCGAAATCGAATTTGAACACGACGATGATTCACAAGATTGGAATGACAGTGACATCGATTTTGAAGGTGTGGTTCAAAGTATCGACGAGCAAGCATTGAGCTTTGTTATTCAGACAACTTCTGGTAATCAAACCGTCTACGTTAACCAAAACACTCGCTATGAAGATGGCCTAAGTTTCGATACTTTATATGGTCAACGTATTGAGACTGAAGCCTACAAAGTTAATAACCAGTACATCGCGAGCGAAATCGAAGCAGAAGACAACGACTAACGCATAGAACACCCTTGCTATTAAGTTCAGAAGCCACGCACATCGCGTGGCTTTTTCGTTTAATATAATCAAGCACATAGATAAACGACTTCACCAAATATGTTACTGTTTGCTTAATCGAATAGATTGATAAGGAGCGAGCACCGTGATAACTAAAGACGGAAACATACAATTCAAACTCGTTCCAAGCTCTGAATTTGAAGCTCTATTTAATTGCGTTAAACAGGGCATTTTCACACATGTTGATAAGATTTTCGGCTGGGACGATGACTTTCAACGTCAACGCCTAATCAATGATTATCATCCCTCTTGGTTTCATTGGATATACCATAAAAACGAAAGAGTAGGACTCGTCTGCTTCAAGCCTTACGACAACGCATACCATGTGCACCTTCTGATCATTTCCCCTCAATACCAAGATCAGTCTCTTGGTAAAAAAGTCATGTCACTCATCCAAGAAAAAGCCCATCAAGAGCAACGAAACCAAGTCACTCTGTCGAGCTTTAGAAGTAACACTCGCGCCATCAGTTTTTATCAATCGCTTGGCTATCAAATTATTGATGACAGCGATGAGGATTTTGTAGGGATGACTCTCAATCTAAATGACCACGCATACACAGATAATTAGGTAGAGAGCTAAATCACTAACGCTCGGCTGACACATCCAACTTATTCAGCAACGACGGAAAACCCCAACCATTCTCACCTGCGACCACAGGTTCTCCGGTCAAATATTCAAACAGCGTAGGCGCTAACGAACCGTTGGCTTCGATTTTCAGTGGTTGAGAGTTTTCGCCAATTGGCGATCCCCAGAACCCTAGAAATGCATCTTTCTCTAAATAGTCTTCACCAGCATGACGGCCCGGTACCTTGGTGTTGTAACCAATTCCGGCTTTCGGGAACAAGTTAATCGTGCCTGCTCTATCTTCAAGGTAGATATTGGCCAATTGATTAACGGAGTCTGGTCGTGGAGTTAGTTGGGTTAACGTTGTCCACTCCACACTGCTACACCAGGTTGTGACATCTTCCTTGATCGCACGGTTGATGCACTTTTCCACCAATCGAGAGTAGATTGAAAAATCAGCTTTGCTTGGTGATGCCAAATACGGATTGAGCGTTTGTGTATTGAGCAAAATTGGAGGTCGATTGGCATCCAAAGACTCATAGAAAAGCTTGTCGCCCTTGCGTGTGATCAATTCATCGACTCGCTTTAAATCACGATTACCAATTACGCGAACCGCACAATTTTGTTGGTCACAAGCACTCTCTCTTACCACCATATAATCAAGGCTTTCCGGTAAGCGTTGCACGATTTGAGCAATCGCATCAATGCTCTCACCTTCAGGCGAAGCAAGTGGTGTCCATTGTTTGAGTTCTTGATAGATGGGTTGCACCTGCCAACCTTGGCTTGAGTTAAAGAAATCCATCATAAAGTTGCCACCAGCAGTCGAGGCAACAACCACATCAATCTCCTTCGAGCTTGGGTAGCTTAGGGCATTGGTGATTTTAGGCCCCTCACCTTCGTCTGATGATATTTTCTTAACGACTATTGGGTAGTCTAGTTCTGTTTGTAAGCCTTCAAATACTTGCTTCTCAGGGTTAAGCGCGTAGAACACTGGTGTTAACCCGTGATCGCCTGCCATACCCCACAGGGTTTTATCGTAGACACCTGCACTGCGGTAAGTGGCTTCAATTTGACGAATCCAGTAATCCAATCGGTTTAGCTCTCCGGTTGGCATTAAAATCTCGTCACTAAAAGGTCCAGTGAAATGCGCAAAGTGATCCGGCCATGGGTTGTAAACCAAGGTGTAGTCCGGCATCCCTTTTCCATCGAGTTCAGCGAACTGAGTGATTGCCTGCTTCACCTGAACCTTCTTGGAATACTTGGTGAAGAAATCAAAACCAGAAATAGTCTGATACGCCTCAATATCTTCAATCAAGGCTGCACGCTTATCTCGCAGTGTCACCTCGACTTCAGCACGTTCTTGAAGCTCTTTAACGCAGCGTTTCTCACCATAATCACGTAATGACTCTCCCAAACCTAGGTTCACGAGGCCGTCGTAAGTCGTGTGTGCATTCCAGTCATATTGAGCGTTGCAGTTCAGCGTTTTAAGATAATCAAGGCGATCAAACATGGTTTGTACCTTGTTGTCTGCCATCAACACATCCAACTGCAGCGCATCATTACCAAAGAAGTAATACGCACGATCGATCTCTCGATCAACAAAGTGAAAATTAGGAATGCCAGTACCACCTTGACCCGACACTTTTGCGCCAGTCTTAATTATTGGTAGGTTACGAACGCTGATTGTCGGAGTTGAAGAGATGCCAACTCGGCTAATATTGTCTCGATGATCTTGATAGAGATTTTTGAAGAAAGGCAAATAATGCGGATCGCGGTAAGTTTGTTCAGATAGAACTTCCATGAACCGCACCTGTTGTTGATGCTCAGGTTCAATCACCTCTTCAGCTTGAGGTTTGTATTGCGCTCGATTTTTATGATTTTGGTAAGCCACCGAAATGAAAGGTGCATTCTCATCGACTAAACCTTCAATTAAGCCTTGCTGTAAACCATCGACCGTCACTTGAACCGCAAAGCGCTTGTGCTGTTGGGATTCTAAGAACTGAATGAGTGCATCAGGCTGGTCACTGAACGCTTGTTGCATCCACTCATCGAGCGCTTCTACTCGTTCTTCTTTAAACACAAATTGGCGGTAGGCTTTAAGCAAGTTTAAGCGTACAAAATCGATGAGCGTAATGGTAAGGGCTTGCGCTTTATTGTTCGGCTTGTCGGCGTTTTCTGGCTTGCCATCTTCAGCGATCGCAAGCATTGCTGACTTCATATCACCGTCATCCATCCCAGAGGCTGCTTTATCGATTAACTCGACAATGATCGGTTGAATCTGAGCGATGATTGCCAAATCTTCAGGGCTGTTCGTTAAATAGGTGTAGTTATCAGGGAGGGTGTCCATATCTTGCCAAACACCGATTTCAAACAGCGCATCGTAAATAACGACCATGTTGGCAATGAAATGTTCATCAATGCGAATCCCTTCATGGTGGCCTGTCGCTTCAGTCGATGTATCTGGCTCTTTGTGCTCTGAAACCGGCTCATCACCGACATAATAGAGGCTATGTTCAAAGCCTTTTAACGCCTCATCATCATAAACAGTCGACAAGTACCCTTTGAATACATCTTCACTCCCCAAACCTGAGTAACGGTCGTAGTAACTATAGAGAAAGTAACCCAAAGGAATTGAATAAGTCGGGTTGGATAGCTGAGCGATCACTCGCGCTTTCGTCTTAGCATCTAAAGGCAGCGCGAGAATGTACGCATCTAATGTTACGCCGCCAATCGTGAAAAGTGCCGCGTCGCGAGTAAGCGTGGCCGAGTAACTTAAACTTGAAAGCACCTGTTTTTTCAGAACTTCACTAGAACTGAATACACCACCAATGACAGGCGTTGCCGAAATATCGGCAATGCTCGGCGCTGAAATAACCGCCAACGAAAGAGAGCTAACTAGACTCGTGTAGCTACGAGCTCGGAAATATAGGCTCATCAAATACCCTTTAGTTCGATGTATTTTTATAAATATAACTTATTGTTCCAGTTTACTTTAATTATCAAAAATATGTGTATTTGTGCTTATAAAAACATTGAGTATTTCATCGCACGGTATGATTCTTCTCGTAACATTTGAAACACCTCGCAACAAATAAAACACTGTTCATAATTATCTCCTGACATTGTATTGATAAAGTCTTCTGCTCTTTATTTGTACACATTTTAAGGCCAAACTTATGAACTCGTTTACTAAAGCTTCGCTGACCGCAGCTATCAGTCTTCCATTACTTGCAGGGTGTGTGACACCTGGTGAGGACGATCCCAACGCAAGTACTAAGCAAGGCGCTGTGGGTGGTGCGTTACTTGGTTTAACGCTTGGCGCACTGACTGGTGAAGCGGATTTAGCGGTTCAAGGAGCGATGGTTGGCGGGTTAGCAGGAGGCGTAGCAGGTGCGAGTAATGACCTTCAGAACAACCGTGAAAACATCCGTCATGACAGCCGCAACGATGCGATTGCACAAACCGGTGACACGCAAGTGGTGAGCCCTGCTAATACAGAAACAACACAGCAAAACTGGCAAGAGCTTAATAACTTCATTGGCGAATGGAACGTGACCATTCGTAACCATGTTGATACCAACAGCAATATTGATAGCCTTCAAGCAACGGGCAATCTGGCGAGTATCAGCCAAGCCAACATCAATATTGAAAACCAGCAAGGCGTTGAGCTCTCTGCACAGTTCTCTTATACCGTGGAACAAGGTTACCAACTGGATGTGATGAATGATGCAACAGACGTGACGGTTAACTTCGCAGGTGAACATCAGCCACAAGCGAATCGTTACAACTTCTACCCAACCAACATTCAAGACATCATTTACCAAGACGTGAACAGTGCTGATGTTCGCCTAGAATTGGCGATGGTGAGTGATAAGTTATGGATTATCGACAGCTACGCGTACATCGATGGTTCTGAGAAGAAACTACAATCTATACGCTTCAATAAAGCCAGCTAGAAGATAGAAACAACAAAGCCAGTCTCGAACCATTGCTATCACATTTGATCAGCATGACCGGTACTGGCTTTAACAAACAGGCTCCATCAAACAGAGCCCGAACAGTTCATCTTGAATAATGGAGCTTAGGTAATTCGTCTTAGATAATTGAACTAAGAAAATGGAGCTTAAGTAACGAAACTTAAGCCATTAAATCAGCCTACAAACGCTTGCCGCTGCCATCTTCCCACATCACTTCGCACTCATCTTTGATGGCTGCTTTCAATAGTTCAACCAACGGGAAAGCTCGGCTGCCTATATTGACAGGCGCTTCAACGACCTCTTCATCATTATCGTCATCCGTATTCTCCTGCTCTACGGGTTTGCTCTGCTCTGAAGCGATCGCAGTACGTAAATTATCCAGAGCTTGAGGAACGTCAGGGGCGTCAATTGCTCCTGGGATCGTGCCACTATGTCCAAGCATCTTAATAAACTGAAGACCGACCTCACCAAACATCGTGACGCTAGCATGAGCCTTGCAACTAAAAGTAATTAACATAATGAGCCTCTATCGAATTTAGGTATCTACAAACATTTAGCTATCTACAAACTATGTTGAGTAAATCATTGGAAAGCAAGTACATAATAATCAAATCGCCTCTACCCACCTGATCTTTGAATACCATGCTCTAGAGACACCCTGCACCGTCGGTGATGTACATCACTATTTATAATGATTTGATTATTCTTTCATATGAAACATTGATTACAGTCACACTAAATAGTTATCTAAGTCTCTGCGTAGCTTATTATTTAATCTACTATTAATACCATTATCAAAATCTTTGGCACAAATCACATGAAAAGGCTCGTCGGCAGACACCTAGAAGAAATGGCGGACATACGATCCACCCGCAAGCAAAAAATTGTTCACTCCTTTTCACTGACTGCCGCGGCGCTATTCATTTTTTACACTTGGGCTTATTTCCAAGGCCAACATTACACGCTGTCGGTTTTCGAACTGTGTTTTGCACTTATCGCTATCTCTAATGCATTTTATGTAAGGAAAGTCGTTAACCCTGAGTATTCAGAATTAATCCTGAGTGGTGTGCTGTTGGTTCAAGGGGTCATCCTATTTTTGTACAGTCACGCCATTCCCGACCGAATCCTTTGGCTCTACCCTATTCTGGCAGCGGTGATTTTTATCAACGACTTCAGAATTGGAATCATCTTTAGCACCTCATTTTGTTTGTTTATCAGCACCCTGATTACGGCAATGCCCAATAACTTTTCTTTGCCATTTAACAGTACACACCGATTTATTCTTAGTCTGTTTACCATGAGTTTGGTGTGTCACACATCGGCCTATTACTACACAAAAGCCGTTAGCTATATCCAACGCCTCTATAAAGAAGGCATTGAAGATCTGGCCTATCGAGACCAACTCACCGGCTTGGCCAATCGTTGGAGCTTTGAGCGCTGGGCGGTCGAGAAGTTAGCAACAGTGGATAGCAAACGATCCCTCACCGCCTTGGTGTTTCTGGATATCGATGATTTTAAAAGTATCAACGACAGCTATGGGCACGATGTGGGCGACAGCGTCTTGCAACATTTTGCCAATCGCTTGAGCAACAATATTCGAACACGAGATCGAAAGAATCACGAATACGATTATTCCATCGCACGCTTTGCTGGGGATGAGTTCGTTCTGATGCTCTATGACATTCCAACTCGAAAAGACCTCGACGGTATTCTCGATAGAATATGTGGTTTGTTTGAGAGCGGCTGCCAGACTAACGAAAGAATCAAAGAACTGACACTCAGTGTTGGGGTTTCTTTGTATCCGCAAGATGCGACGGAATTACATGAGTTAACAAGATGCGCCGATAAAGCGATGTATGTGGCGAAACACTCAGGGAAAAACCGATACGCTTATTATCACGACAACCCAGTATCAACCTTGATAGAAGAATTACCAACGAACCTCACCTGCTCAGAGTCTGATGCATCTGAACTTGAAGGCTGTCTTGAAGCGAAGGTGGAAGGAAACAATGTTACGCTGCTAAAAACGCGTCAACGCTAGCTAGCCATTAATATCGCTTACACCTAATATCGCTTACAATTAAGCGTACTAACCAGCCATATACATAAGCCAAAGGCTCACTAACCCGATCACAATGATCCATACGACTTGTCGTGTTCGGTTTGGGTTATTGCCTCTAGGTCTCACTACCGTTTTAAAAGCGGCTTGCTTAGCCGACTGGAGAAACGGGGCTTCAATCTCACGTTTTTTCACGCGACGTTTAACAGCGCTATTCGCAACCTCGGTAAAACGTTGGCTTTGCTCCGTTGTAAAGTCGTTATCAAAGCCCATCCGACCGTGCCTTTCGCCATGTTTTTGCTGAACTGCCATAGCGGCCTCCTTGGCGGTCTATTCTATATTCAAGTATAGACATAATTTCATTTTCTTACCTGTTCAAGATTTTCGAATAAGTCACTCAACACTATGCCATCTTCTTTTGAAATCAAATTACATAAACTACAGCTATTCAAGTTTATGAGGGTTTCAAAATGACGAATGTAAGAGCAGTAGATCATGTGATTGCAGCACATGCCACCTCCGATGGTGATGGCGTCAAAATCCAGAGACTCGCTGGTTTCAATAACACGCGTTTCTCTCCATTTTTGATGGTCGACGAACTTAAATCGGATGAAAGCAAAGACTACGTTGGTGGCTTTCCTCCTCACCCTCACCGTGGGATAGAAACGCTCACTTACATGCTTAAAGGTCACTTCCAACACAAGGACCACATGGGTAATGTCGGTGAACTTCGTAGCGGTGGCGCACAGTGGATGGCCGCGGGTCGTGGTGTGATTCACAGTGAAATGCCGATGATGGAAGAAGGCGCATTGCACGGTTTTCAGATTTGGATAAACCAGCCTGCAACACACAAAATGCAGCCAGAGCAATACCATGACTTCCAAAGTGAAAGCATTGCAGAACATCAAAACGAACAAATCGGTTTACTGAGAGTGATTTCCGGTGGGCTTGAACTGCATAGCCAAGCTGACGCAGACGCTATACAAGCACAAGGTCCATTACAAACGACAGGTGTGCCATTAAGTGTTGCGGATTGGCGAGCAAGTTCAGGGCAAAAAGTGACGTTAGGGACTGATGTTAACCATAATGCTATGGCTTATGTTTACCGAGGCACGATTCAGATCGGCGACAAAGTCATCAACCAAGGTCAACTGGCCCTACTAACAAAAGCTGAATTATTGTCTTTGGAAAGCCTAGAAGATTCAGGTGTGCTGATTTTTTCTGGTCAACCGATTAATGAACCGGTTGTGCACTATGGTCCGTTTGTCATGAACTCGATGGAAGAGATTGAACAGACTATACAGGATTACAACAACGGTGTTTTTGAGACTTACTGATTTACGATGTCTCGATTTTGAGCTTTGAGCTTTGAGCTTTGAGCTTTGAGCTTTGAGCTTTGAGCAAGATATTGAAGAGATTTTGCAACGAACAACGAATTTTGGTCGTCCATTTGATGACTGTAAAACAAGTGACACTATCCACTGCCGGGTTACCTATCACTTATTTAACCACGCTCCTAGAGCGTGGTTTTTTCTTATTAATCGAAACTAAAATCCAGTTTCTTATAAGTACTCACACAAGTAAGCCGTTGCTTCTTTTACTTGTAGGTCGAAAGAAGAATCGCCCGCAACGTCAAAAGACTCACCAGATTGGTATGTTGTCCAATCATCATCGCCAACACGCTTTACAATCAGAGCGCCTTTTACAACGGTCATCTTTTCCGGAGCTGCGGTACCGAATGTGTATTCGCCAGCAGCCATCACACCAACACTCACATCTGCACCAGACTGGTTAAACGCTAACGACTTAACGCCACCATCAAAGTATGTATTCTCTTTAATCATTGTACTTCCTTGTTATCTTCAAATTGCAATTATTGGGCTTCAATGAATCAGCCTATGCGTAAATTCACGTGATAATTGTTTTAACCAATTCACGACATTCCTACAAGAAATAAATACGCATAGCTTAAGTCTTTTCTACAATAGAGATGCATTGACTGAACGAATGCCATCAGAAAAACTTAAAATTAGCCAAAGCAACCCATTTATCTAGAACATTCGATCCTGCTTCTAACTCTCGCAACTACCTTTGCAAACTAAGGTTTTAATTTATAGTATTTAAGGCAGTATGAGTGAGGAAATGACGAGAACATGGCGAAAAAGAGCACTAAAATAGCAGATCTATTTGCCAACTCGTTACGTTACCTTTTTCTATTGGTTGCCGCTATCATTGCTCTCACTGCAGGGTATTTAGCCTATCAAACTCACCAACAATCCGTCAGCCCAAGTAATGTCCACGGCACATGGATAGAGATTGGCGCTCCACCTTACAAAACTGACATCCTGACTCTTTCCGACAATGGCGTGATGATGAACCATCGCTTCATCAGTACTTCGTTTGATTTTGATGGCAAAGTTGTCACGATCAATACAGGATCTGGGGCAACGGTTTATACGATAAGCGGCACCTACGACTCCCCTCGTTTAAAACGACTCGTTCCAAGCGTCCCTTCACAACAGTTCATTAAAGAGGGCTATGAAGACACCGCCGCGGGTGATACCCACAGTGTTATGCAGCAACGACGCGCTTCATTAGCGGAACAATTCAAACGATAAACCCCTTCATTTTTAGAACAAGCACTGTCTTTCACGTAAAACCTATTCCAGTTCGATACATCCAACTCTGTGACTCTCCTTCAAATGACGATATTTTCTTATCGTTTGTCGCATCTTTTCATAACTTCATGTCGCGTAATTTCACTTATGAGATTTTCATTCTGAAGACGGTTTTATTTTATAAAACATGGACTCAGCCTCTCATTCATTAAGCAACAGAATTGTAACAAGATACAATTTTTTAGCTGTCCATCGAAAACGGATTTATTTTCAGTTATGAAATTAAAACTCTCTCGAATACTGACAGGGAAGCTCCTTCAAAACTGATTGGAGCCGTTTATGGGGCCATTTGGTTCTCGTAACCTTCAAGGAATGAGAGAAATAGTATGATTCGTATTAATACCTGTGCGGCAAGCATTGCTCTAGCGCTATCAGGTACAGCATTAGCTGCACCAACAGCACCTAGCATCGACATGTACGGTTCCAACAACCTGCAGTTTTCTAAAATTGAACTCGCGATGGAAACCACCTCTGGCTACAACCAGATGGTTAAATATCACGACAAAGCAAAGGTCGACGTTAAATTCAACCAATGGAGCGGAACGTCAGGAAACACTTACAACATCTACTTTGATGGCGTTAAAGTGGCCACAGGCCCAATCACTGGCAGCCAAACCACGGCTTCATTCGAATACGGTCAAGGCGGCTTGTTCGAAATGAAAATCGAAGCGTGTGATGAAACAGGCTGTAGCATAAGTGCACCCGCTCAGATCACCATCGCCGATACCGATGGCTCACACTTAGCACCACTTGCGATGAACGTGGATCCAAACAACAAGTCATACAACACAGACCCAAACACGGTAGTAGGTACTTACTTTGTTGAGTGGGGTATTTACGGTCGTGATTACACAGTTGATAACCTACCCGCTGACAACTTGACCCATATCCTTTATGGCTTCATCCCAATTTGTGGTCCTAATGAATCAGTAAAATCAGTAGGCGGCAACAGCTACAACGCACTCATGACAGCTTGTCAGGGTGTTAACGATTACGAAGTAGTGATTCATGACCCTTGGGCAGCTTTCCAGAAGAGTTTCCCTCAAGCTGGTCACGAATACAGCTCACCTATCAAGGGTAATTATGCAATGATGATGGCGCTAAAACAGCGCAATCCAGACCTAAAAATCATCCCATCGATTGGTGGTTGGACACTGTCTGACCCGTTCTTCGATTTCACTACAAAAGCGAACCGCGACACGTTCGTTGCATCGGTTAAGAAATTCCTCAACACATGGAAATTCTACGACGGTGTGGATATCGATTGGGAATTCCCTGGTGGAGGCGGTGCTGCTCCCGATCTTGGTGACCCTGTGAACGATGGCCCTGCTTACATTGCATTGATGGCAGAACTACGCGTGATGCTAGATGAGCTAGAAGCTGAGAACGGCCGTACTTACGAGCTAACATCAGCGATCGGTGTTGGTCACGATAAGATTGAAGACGTGAACTACGGCGATGCTATCCAATACATGGATTACATCTTCGCAATGACTTACGACTTCTACGGCGGTTGGAACAACGTGTTAGGTCACCAAACAGCACTAAACTGCGGTAACTTCATGCGCCCTGGTCAATGTGATGGCACAGGCCTTGATGAAAATGGCGAACAGTACACTGGCCCTGCTTACACCACAGACAACGGCATCCAATTGCTGCTTGAGCAAGGTGTTCCAGCGAACAAACTTGTTGTTGGTACAGCGATGTATGGTCGTGGTTGGGAAGGCGTATTACCATCATCACTTTCAGATCCAAGCGATCCAATGACAGGCGTGGGTAATGGCAAACTGACCGGTAGCTCTGCACAAGGTGTATGGGAAGATGGCGTTATCGATTACAAAGGCATTAAGGCGAACATGCTTGGTGCAAACAACCAAGGTATCAACGGCTTTGAATATGGCTACGACGAAATGGCAGAAGCGCCTTACGTTTGGAACCGCACTTCAGGCAAGTTGATTACATTTGATGATGACCGCTCAGTAAAAGCAAAAGGCGCATACGTTCGTAGCCTTGGCCTTGCGGGTCTATTCTCTTGGGAAATTGATGCAGATAACGGCGATATCCTGAATGCAATGCATGAAGGTCTAGCAGGTGGTACGACCGATCCTGTAAACCGTAAACCAACGGCAGCTGCGGGTGCCGACCAATCGGTTGAAGGCCCAGCTTCTGTTTCTCTAGACGGCAGCGCTTCAAAAGACAGCGACGGCACCATTGCTAGCTACGCTTGGTCACAAGTAAGCGGAACAGCAGTAACGCTGGCCAACGCGAATGCGGCTGTTGCGAGTTTCGATGTTGTTGAAGTGGCACAGCAAGAGACACTGACCTTTAGCCTAACCGTGACTGACAACGAAGGCGCTACATCCGCTGACACCGTTGTGGTAACGGTAAACCCTAAAGACACAGGTCCAGTTAATACCGCTCCAGTAGCAGTAGTTACCGCGCCTTCTGAAGTGAATGCGGGTGATGTAGTAGTGGTTGACGCTTCGGCTTCTAGTGATGCAGACCAAGACACACTCACCTTCACATGGGATGTACCAGCAGGTATTAACGCAACAGTACAAGGCGCTTCAGTAAGCTTTGTCGCGGCGGAATACACGCAAGACACGGTACTGAACTTCTCAGTAACAGTGAGTGATGGTACAGATACATCAGTCGCTGCTGCATCAGTGAAAGTTCTTAAGAAAACCACAGGCGGCGGTACATGTACTAACGCTTGGGATTCAAGTACGGTCTACACTGGCGGCGACCAAGTGACTCAAGGCGGTAAGGTTTGGGAAGCGAAATGGTGGACAACAGGTGAAGATCCAACAACGACAGGCCAATGGGGTGTGTGGAAAGAGATCGGTCCTGCAAGCTGCTAACAAAAATAGTGCTTAGTTAAATACTGACTAAGCATCAACTAATTCCCTAAAACAAAGGCCAACCAGAGAATGTCTGGTTGGCCTTTTTATTTACGCTTTCTGGTCTGTTAACTTACGACCTTTTTACTGGCGATCTTTTTAAGTCCGCTCGTTGGGTTGGGTTTAGCCAATTAAGTTATCAAAGCTCTCGAATACTTGTGGGCACTTCATCACTCGCCCGTGGCCTTGGCCTTGAGTCGCAATCAAGGTAACTCGACCCATTTCATTAGCTGCACGCTGAGACACATCAAACTTAGTAAACTTGTCTTGCTCATCATGAACAATGATCGTTTGAGCCTCACGAAGCGCTAGCTTTCCATAAGGATCGACAGACTGAATTGGGTAGTTGAACTGCTCTTCCACTTCACCAACCACAGCCTCAAACAACTTCATGGAGTAACCAGAACGAGCAACGCTACCGAACAAGTTTTCTAAATAATCCAACACAGGTGCAATCAGCAACAAAGGTTTGTTTTCTAATTTAACGTGCTTACATTCCAACGCAGAAGCGGTACCCATGCTGTGACCCACCAAGCCTGCCACTTCACCAACTGAATCTAGAATCGCTTCCAAGCCGTTCACAAATGCAGGGATATGACCATGCACGCCATCACTGCCACCATGAGCTGGGTGATCATAAGCCATTGCAGTAAAGCCTTTAGCGGCAATATGTTCCATTAAAGGAAAGAACTGACTCGCGGTGCCTGACCAACCGTGGGTAAGCACCCAAACTGGACCTGTACCCAAAGAATACGTTTTTATAACGCCATCACGACCTTCGATTTCACTCTTGATCAGCCCTTGTGGGTCGGCGTTTTTTTGCTCGGTGCGCATAGGAGTGAGCAGCAGTTTACGTGCCGTTTTCTTTGCATGGCTCGGTGCTAGGATGTAATGCAAATTCGTCGTCGCGCCAATTAGGCTGCGCTTGAAGCTAAACTTGTTCGATGTATTAAAATAGATTTTGTCACTCATGACCGTTCCTTGTATCGCCATCTTTATTGGCGGATCGAGCTCGGCCCTAAAAATCGAACGACCGTGCTATTTGTTGATATAAAAAATGGCGCTACTGCTTATAAAAGTTTATCGCAACCTACCGCCACTTCTCTAAAATTTGTATCAGCCTGCCTAAAGCAAAGTTCACATACTTTACAAATACAATGCCTTGCGAACTAATTGGTTTACGAGTTAAACCACTTTCCAGCTAGCGACCAAGCGCTCAACACCACTCCAAAAATGAGTGTGGCTCGCTTGCTGCCCTCGCAATGAGTAAAACAAGTTCGCACTTAAATACAGACCATATAACTCAAAAGTGGCCTGTTTAGGGTCTAAATCGGCCCTGAACTGTTTGCTCTCAACCGCTTTTGCTACTTGAATCGTCAAGTAATCAATCCATACTGAAATGGTTTTCTGCAGTGCCTTCTGAATCACAGACGTTTCGCTGCCTGCATCTTTCCAAGCATCAATAAACATGCAGCTGCCTTGGAATGAATGATTCCAGCCCAGCCAATTATCAAGCAGCTGTTTCAATTTCGCTTCAATATCACCATCACCCAACTCTCTCGCAGGAATGATGACTCTTTCAGTGAATATGGCGTTGGAATACTCGAGTACTGAGAGTTGCAGGTTCTCTTTAGAGTTGAAGTGCGCGAACAAACCACTCTTAGACATGCCACACTGCTTGGCTAATTCGCCAATCGTTAAACTCTCAAGACCATTCTCACTCGCAAGTGCAAATGCATGGCTCAAAATATACTCTTTGGTTATCTTTCCTTTGCTCATTATTCACCAATAATAAATCTGATGCTTTATTTTTAGCACGTTCGTACTTTTTTTCAAGTTTTTTACTTAACCCTTGGTATTCATTTTGTATTATCAAAGAATTGTGGAAAAATGCGACAGTATTCAAAGGAATTTGAGTTAACCGATTATTGAGTTTAATAACTAGGGAAAGAGAATGAACACACTTTGGGAACAGTTTGCGTTTTCGGCTTCGGTGACAGGTCCCATCTGTTTAATGCTGTTTCTTGGTGTCATGCTCAAGCGAATCGGCTTAATCAATGACAACTTCATTGATGTCGCATCCAAGGTCGTGTTTCAAGTCACCCTGCCTGCAATGCTGTTTTTGAGCATTGTTCAGTCTAACCACGACTTTGCCGCAAGTGGAAAGCTCGTCATTTTTGGTTTAGTCGCCAACCTTGCCTTCTTCGTATTCACCACAGCAAGCACCAAAATAGCCTTTAAAAAGCCTCAAGACCAAGGCGTAATCGTACAAGGTGGCTTTCGTGCCAACACTGCTATTATCGGGCTTGCTTATGTTGCCAATATATACGGCAACGATGGTGTCGCGCTCGCTGCTCTTTATGTCGCATCGCTGACTGTTCTCTATAACATTCAGGCAGTTATCGCGCTCACCCCAAAAGGTCAAGAGTCGGGTGAAAAAGCCATTCAAGTGATTGTTAAAACGCTCACCAAAAACCCTCTTATTATCTCGATCGCTATGGGTGTCTTGTTCTACTTACTATCGATTCCAGTACCGAAAATGGTGACAGATGCAGGGCAGTATTTTGCCAATATGACGTTACCATTAGCCCTGCTATGTACTGGAGGGTCGCTTGATATACGCTCTCTGAAAAAAGATAAAGGCCCAACTTGGTTCTCTACGGGATACAAACTGGTTTTGGCTCCGCTACTGATCACTCTGGCTGCCCTGTTCTTCGGTTTTAGAGGCTTAGATCTTGGTCTTATTTTCTTGATGAGCGCAGCGCCAACCGCAGCTGCAAGCTATGTTATGGCGCGTGCGATGGGTGGGAACTCCACATTGGCCGCCAATATTATCGCGCTAACCACTGTCGTTTCGCTTATCACTTGTACGCTTGGCATATTTGCATTAACTGCAATGGATTTAATATAGCTGCGACAGGCTTCAAAAAATCAATATAAGCCTTAAATCAAAGGCCTCCAGCTTTGATTTAGGACTAACTGATTCCACATAAAGACTGTTAGATTTTACGAAATTTTTCTTAGAGATCTGATATGTCTTCCGTTCAACATACGCCTTCACAGCGCATCGCCAGTATCGAGTTAGGTCGAGTGGTTGCTATCTTGGCGATCATTGGCTTACACGGCCAGATGGCACTTACTTATTGGCAAATCGATGAAGTGCCATGGATTGGTTATGTGCTTAACCAAGCCGCTCGCTTCGCTGTGCCTCTGTTCTTCCTTATTTCCGGCTATCTGATCCAACCTAAGCTCACAGCGTCGCCTTGGACAACCTTCATCAACTACTCCAAACCACTACTCAAAGTTTGGTTGGTATGGAGCGTCATCTGCCTAGTCATGCCATTTAATCTCGCTAAGGTTGAAGAATTGGGTTACTTAGGCGAACGCCAAGGCTACTGGGGCTTTTTAATGAACACCCCGCTCAACTCTTTCTTAGAGGGTGGGCTGGTTCACTTATGGTTTATTCCTGCCCTTGTGTGTGCAGTTTTGATCATCGCCTTAATGGTTGAGATGAAACTCGACAAACTGCTATTGCCAACGGCTATTCTGCTTTACGTGTATGGTGTGTTGGCGGGCAGCTATGCGAGCTTAACCGACCTCAGCGCGCCATTCTTCACCCGTAACGGCCCGTTCTTTAGTACGTTAATGGTGACCTTGGGCTTCCTGATTCGTCAGCATCAATGGAAAGTATCATCAGCCAAGGCATTGGGATTATTAGCACTAGGCATGTTCATTCACTTTGCTGAGGCAGCATGGCTAACCACGTTTGACATCGCATTCAACATGAATGATTTCTTGTTCGGTACTGCTCTATGGGGAATGGGCGTGTTTATGTGGCTTCTGGCTAATCCAAACATCGGTGATTACGCGTGGGTTCGTTCTATCTCGAATCGCATGCTAGGTATCTACGTTTGCCATCTGCTGATCATTATCGTGCTGTTCAATGTTTGCGGAGTCTTGGGTATCACGGAGCTCGGTAAAGATATCACCGTCTTCTTCGGCACCTTTATCCTGAGCTTTATGTTGGTCACTGGTATCGAAAAAACGCCACTACGACACGCGCTGCTTCGTTAGTGTTTGTGCCTAACATCATCAGCTAAATCAATTTTAACCAGCCACAAAAAAGAAAGGCAAGATAACTTAATATCTTGCCTTTCTTTCATCATATTGGAACCGAGATTATCTCACTCGTGAGGTGCTATAGGAACGCCATCGCGCCTTTACCTACCCCTTCATAAGCGACGATCTGTAGTGACTGGTTTTCTGCCAAGCTTGGGGCAACTTGATCCGCAATATAGCCTGCCAGTAATTCAACCGTGGTATCTGTTGGTAAGATTTCCGTTTCACTCTTAGCAATCGCTAGCTCAAATTCGCCTTGTGGCGCCGTGTAGCAGAAACCATAGTGACTTTCATCATTAACACTGTTCGCGTGTTCACTCAGGTTCAATGAAGAGACCGAAACTTGGTCTTCTTTAGAACCTAAATAAATATCTTCCCAACGCTGAGCAAACGCCTGCTCGCGTTGTTCGTCACGTTGACCATCAACCAAGATTTCGACTGGAGAACGATGGCCATGTGCGATGCGCTGACAGTTACCATCGTGCTTTTTCAAGCCGTGAGTATAGTGGTAGAACGCACCATTAATGTTTTCATGGCGAAGGGTAATCTCTAACCCTGTGACGTTACTTGGAAGGTTGTCGCGAAGAATATTATAAACGTGTGCGGTCACACTCTCGATGGTGATCGCCTCAGCATCAATCAGGCAGTATGCTTCATCAGGGCAATGCAGGTGCAAGCTCTTGTTACCACGCAGCACATCTACCTTAGAGTAACCGGCTTTGCTTGCTTGATGCACGATTGCAGCGTTTTTCATTGGCAGCAGTAAGCGGTGATCAACATGTTGATCAACCAGCTGTTTGATCTGCTTTTTGACTCTGCTAAAGTCCAGAACCATGCTCATTTCGTTCAGTTCACCAGACATGGTGACATCTAAAATCCAACTATCTCCTACGACCCCTCTGTGTTCACAGATATATGAAGAATCGATAACGGTAAGGTCTCTTACAAATAGGTTCAAGTTAAACTCCTTAGTGCTTTAATGAGATACGGGAGGCTGAATAATGTTCAGCAGGCACTTCGTCTCATTGATGTCTGATAAAATAGGACGGGCAGAATGTTACAACGAGCTTATAAAGTCCACCTTTTTACACCGTCATTCGAGAAATGAACAAACTACGCTCAATTTCCGCTAAAACATAGACTCGCCGCATGCTAATAGCCACATTTCAACTAGGGTTGCCAAGCGATTCACGACAGGTTTTGCTTTAGCCACAAACGCGGCGACATTCCCGCAACGTGCTGAAAAGCTCGAGCGAAGCCAGAATAGCTGTTGTACCCCACTTCGTCCGCCACCCAATTGATGGGCTTGTTCTGTAACAGCAACGACTGAGCCACAGACACCCGCCACTTTTGTACATAGTCACCTGGGGTTTCACCGACTTCACGCTTGAACGCTTCTATAAACTGAGTTCGCGACATCGCTGCCAATGAAGCCATTTGCTCGATCGAAAAGTGGCGAGCAGGCATTAGATGAATCGCAGTAACGACCGGAGCAAGCCGCGGATGAGCAAGCGCAGAAAATACACCTTGATCGATCTGCTGTTGTTCAATGAGATGGCGGAAAATCAAAGCCATTAACGCATCACTCAACTTATCCATTAAGTATTGCTGCCCTGATGACTCTTGGCTCGATTCTCGAAATAACACCTCTATCACAGGCATTAAGTTAGGTGCGTCCTCAAACGGAATCACGATCACATCAGGAAGCGCAGACAACAATGGATTCATCTGCCCTGCTCGATATTCCACACTCGCACACACGATTTCCGCGCCACCTCCGAAACCTTCAATTGCGTGTGGTGTGCTATTGGGTAAATAGACGATACAAGGTTGGGAGAGCTTCCTGTGTTCCGTATTAGCACTCGACAGAGTCAACTCACCGGCACTCAATACGTGAAGATGCCCCTCTTTGCCTTGTTGCGCGTTAAACGACGACACTCCACACAGGTTCCCAGAATAGAAAACGCCAGTGCGTATCGAGAAGTGTTCCATTAGTTGTGACAGCAGATCCATGCATCCTCCGAACGATTCGCTTACTTTTTAGTTCTTTTGTCCCTTTATAGACCGGACGAGTGGGCTAAATTACTTCAAACAAGATAACTAACACTGACAAGGAACTTGATATGTCACACATGAAATCGACCAGTCAAAAAATCACGCTATTGGCCGCGCTACTTGGAACCAGCTTTTCTTTAATGGCCGCAGATCTTGATATGAGCGTCGACAACAATGACCTCGCCATTAAAGGTTATGACCCTGTCGCTTACTTTGCCAATGAAGGGCCAGTTAAAGGCACATCTGAGTTCACAGCGACTTATAAGAATGCGATTTATAACTTTGTGAGCAGTGAAAACCGAGATGAATTCCGAGCTAACCCACAAGCTTATGCACCTCAATATGGCGGCTATTGTGCCTTTGGTGTGGCAATGGGTAAGAAATTTGAAACAGACCCACTAGCTTGGAAAGTAGAAGATGGGAAGCTGTACTTGAACTTAGATAAGTCAGTTCAAAAACGTTGGTTGGAGAACACACAAGAATTCATCCAAGACGCCAACAGCAATTGGACCACTATAAAAACCGTCGAAGCCTATAAGCTTTAAGTTCTAGCATTCAACGTTTATCCATTGCCCAGTAACAAAAACGGAAGCGACCGAACGCTTCCGTTTTCATTTTGACCGTCCAAAAATATAGGAAAACCGCCAACCATTGTTAACACCACAATAAACAACGATATGTCGCTCAAGCTTATGAAAAATCAATAAACCCTCAGTACGAATCAAATCCATTTTTATTCTATACTCCTAAAAGATAAGCTTTTCTTTTCATGGAAGAATAATGATATTACCTAGGATTTTGGTACTCGGGCTCTGTGCCTTCTCAACACTCACCTGCGCCACCCCATGGCAGTTCGTAAAAAGTGAAGATGGCATCATCATTGATAAGAGACCTCATAGCGAAGGCTTGGTAGAAATACGAGCACAAATGCAAACGCCCACCACCTATTCTGGTTTTTTACTGTTATTAGAAGACAGCGAAAACGTACCAAACTGGATAGATAATGTGTCGAAAAGTCGTGTCTTGATGCAGATATCTAAGTCTGAAAACATCGTCTATACCCAATTCAAAGCGCCATGGCCTGCCAGAGATAGAGATATGGTGACCTACTCAAAATACAGCATTGAAGATGGGCAGTTTGTCTTGTCGATTAAGGATGCGTCTAACTATTTAGCGAAAGAGTCAGGGTACATTCGAATTTATGATGTGGATGCGCTTTGGACATTGCAACCGCTCACCAATGGCAACAGTTACATCACCTATACCGCTTATGCGAACGCAGGTGGCATACTGCCAAATTGGCTAATGAACAAGTTATCGATTGGCAGTGCGCTGAGCACGTTTAAAGGATTGAAAGAACAGCTACCAAAGTACCAAGGCCAACAGCACCCTAATCTGCCAAGCGAGTCTCGCTAGCGATACATGTACAAGTTGTGGGAAGCTCACCTCTAAGGTTTTCTTGTTAGGGTCTTCTCGTTAAGGTCTTCTTGCTAGGTCTCGAGCTAAAATAAGTGCCAAACCAAATACCTGAAGAAACAAGGCGATGTTCTTATAGAAAGCCATTTTCTCGTCGAGTCTTTGGATTAATTCAACCAAAGTCAGGTTATCCAAATAGTAGTTATCGATTCGAGTTCGCTGCGATTCTTGGGCACTGTTTATCAGCATCATAAGCTTAGATAAATTAGCCAACGAGATGGTGGGAACTTCATCATCAACCCAGCGCCTTAACTGACCTCGCAACGCTTCGTCTAAAGCGGTAGCGGGTTGAGCCCTTTCTGCTGATGATTTATCTAGGTGAATCAGAATCGCTTCACGCTTGCGCTCTAAGGTTTCGATCGTGTTCCAGGCCAGTTGTATTGAGTACACATTGCCGTATTTACGATCGTTGTATTCTGCTTTCTCCGCTTCAATTTTGTCTAACACTAAACTCGACATGACAATCGCCATGACGTTAAGTATAAGACCTGCGAGGACAATCGCCCAAGCAGGAGGAAGGCGCAATGCCATAGTCGTCCCTAGAACATTTTATCAAAAGGTAGATAAACTAAGTTTAGGACAATCAAAGAGATCATGCAGATAAGCGTTAACACCATACCCACTTTTCGACCTTTGAAGTTCTTCGCTAAAATGCCTTTTGCATGAATAACTCGTCCCAGAATAAACGCTACGCCAAGTACGTGAATAAGCCAAACATCAGCACCATTCATCTCTAACAATCCCATCAAGATAACCGTGATTGGGATGTAATCCATTGCGTTACTTTGTGCCGATCGAGCTATCTGCAACGACTCAACACCGCCATCGGCATGAGCAACAAGATTGATTCGCCTCTGCTTAATAACTTCAATCGCTAACCAAATCATTACGACCGTCAGCAAGGCTGCGTAAAGTGCTGTTACCATCATATTTCCCTATTACTTGGAGTTTGTTGGGGGTGTTTCACCTGCCTATTAACGGATGAGGTCAACATAGAAGGATATTCGCGCCCGAACATTTGTAAGAGATCTCTCACATCGAACGTAAGAGATCACAATCAAGCTTCGCAGAAAATTCCTAAAATACAAACCCAACCCCTTGTTTTGTATGAATCCACGCATATTTATTTTAATGAGCGAGGATATTTATTTCCCAAGGTCAATTGCGAGCAAAGCCTCCACAGTGTTTAATACACATGTCGACAGGGAGTTGGCAGGAACAGGAAAAAGCCTAATGGATTAGGTATCTTCAGGATGAAGATTTGATGGCTTAGGATGAGTTATCAGCAAGGAAGTTATGCTCTAGGATAGAGTCACTTGTCAGGATGATGAGTTAGCAAGGACACCGCTAGGAAGGCGATGAATTGGATAGGTTAAAGGATTTAGCCAGATCAAGGAACGATGCAGGAAGCATACGTTACCTTATTTAAAAGAATAAGTAACAACGTCGGTAGCAGGATGGCTACAAAAAGAATAGACCCCGTTTGGTGAAAGCCAAACGGGGTTTCCTTTTTTGTGACGTTTGAAATCAAGCTGATTAACGTTACAAAATAATGTTCATCAGGAACATCGCACCAAAGGCATTCAATACCGAAATCGCGATCATCACTGGAATGTAGCGACCTTCTGTACCGATTGGCCCCATGATACGACCCATGTATTGCACCTGAGAGCCCATCAAGTAGATAGCTGGCGCCAAGATAGCAATATGAGTTCCGTTCAAGATACCTTGGTCAAACAGCGTAATAACCACACCAACCGCACCACCCATCGACATCCACGCGCCAATCAATACTGCTGCCGCTTCGCCCGGTAAACCAAATACCGCCATGATAGGTGCAAACACACTGCCCATCAGGTCAAGCGCACCTGTGATTTGTAATGCTTTGATGATGACGAATGCCATTAGAACATTAGGTACTGTAGAGGTTGTCGCAATGACCCAGCCTTTCTTAGCACCTTCAACGAAAATATCAGTAACCATTGGTTTCTTTGCTTTAACTTCGCTCATTATGCTACTTCCTCTTCCAGTTTTTGTTCTTTATCTGCTTTTGGTTTGTCTTCTTTGCCTTCAGTAATATTGAGGTAGATACGGAATAGGTTCGCACCAACAAATTTGAAAACAAACATCACAGCAACCGCTAAACCAATAGACGAAGTCACAGCAAGCGAACCATCCATCGCCGTCAGCGTGAACAACACCGCACCAGAAGAGAAGAAGTTAACGATAGCTGCACCCGCGGTGAACTGGAACATAGTGAAGACATCGGTTTCACGCTTAGTCAGGTGCCCTTCATCTTTGAGCTGCCTTGTCATCGCCGCGCCCGCATCGGTACTTTGCAGAGAAGCGATCAGTGCCAAGCCTGAGTTACCCGGAATGCCCATCAAAGGACGAAGTAAAGGGGTAAGCAGTTTACGAGCTGCATCTAGCGCGCCGTAATGCTCAAGAACGTTGATCATGCCTAGTGCAAACATCACGGTCGGAATAAGTGTCAAAGCAAAAATGAAACCGTCACGAGCACCACTACCACCTTTACCACGTAAAGAAGTAGTTGCTGCTTGAACACCATCGGCTGTCTCACTGACATCGTAAGCGACTTGGCCAAACGAACCGTTGAGCGTCGTAAAATCTAATACGCCATACCATTCGTTGGACTGCATTAAGCCTGAAAAAAACACAATCGCGAAAGCGAGTGCGATGTAACTGCCGATCGTGACTTTACGATCGGTTTTGGTTGGATTAGTCATAAGGACCTCTATACATCTCGTTTATGTGGAACAGAACACGTATAGATAGTGCAAACTAATGAGCAAAAGGTTACTGACCAAAATCAAATAGCGTATCGGTTTGAATAAAAGAACAACAGCAACATATAAAACTGTGATTTGGATTGAAAACTAGAAGCTATTGCTAGAAAGTTTAGAATATTTCACATACAAAACTAATCCAAATTCGCCTCAACAACGCAACCGAAAACATACAGAATCGCCACACAAATCAAGCATCAAGAAAGAATCACTCACGCAAGCCGATCTCTGATAATCACGTGAGAGATATCTCACAAGGGTTTATGCGCTCCATTTTAATTCGATTATAATACAAATACTTAAAAGGTGATTTCGCTTCCAAAGTGCAACCGTTTGCTTCTCGTTGATTAAGTTTTAAGCCGAGCGGAAACGATGAGCCATTTTATAAAGGATTTGAGCTTAATTCGAAATTCCAGCAAATGGAGGTGCTATAGACTTCGCGCTGCCAATATTGAAGGAGAGCAGTGGTTAATATGGAAATGAAAACACTTAAGTATCAAGTAATGGGTAAAGGTATGTGGATCACAGCAACGGTTTCTCGCGCAGTTGCGGACCAACTTGCGATGGAATACCAATCCTACGGCTGGCCTGTTGAGGTATGTGCTGTAGAGCAAACAATGACGTTCGCTCAAAATGCAGCATAGTGTTGGCGATTTAGAGGGAGCTCTATCGACATAGTGTTCGATAGGGCTTTTTCACTTCATCTCTATTTTCCAATGATTTACGCTTGTCACCATAATCTACGCGTTTCACTTTAGTTTACGGCTTTCGCCCTTATCTAAGCTTTCCATCATAGTTTCTGGTATTCAACATAATCTATTGAATTATTAAGATATCTATCACGCTCCACATGGTTATTTAGGTCTACGCTTTTACCCGTGTTAATGACTTATTAACTTCGGAGCGTAATCCATGCTAGGTATCCAGCTTTCAGTTGTTCTCTCTTTCTTGTTTTTTTCTACTGTGGCGGGCGCTGCTACTGCTCAGTTGGGAGAACCTCTCAAGCTCACCAATTCATTTGTTGGATATCTATCCCTCACCATTTTCGTTGTCGCCTACATCGTCGTGATGATGGAAGAATACCTAAAGCTCCGAAAATCCAAGCCGGTTTTACTTGCTGCTGGTCTCATTTGGATCATCATCGGCTTCACCTACCAAGAATACAACCTCACTGAGGTAGCGAAACAAGCACTCGAACACAACCTACTCGAATACGCTGAATTACTGCTTTTCCTATTGGTCGCGATGACGTACATCAGCGCTATGGAAGAAAGAAGACTATTTGATGCGCTTCAAGCTTGGATGGTAGGTAAAGGCTTTAACTTCCGATCTCTTTTTTGGTTAACCGGTATTCTGGCCTTCTTTATCTCGCCGATCGCCGACAACCTCACCACCGCTTTATTAATGTGTGCCGTGGTTCTCAAGGTAGCAGGCTCCAATCCAAAATTCGTAAACCTTGCCTGTGTGAATATAGTGATTGCGGCCAATGCTGGCGGCGCATTCAGTCCATTCGGGGACATCACAACGCTGATGGTATGGCAGGCAGGCTACGTCAGTTTTAGCGAGTTTCTTCCCCTATTTATCCCCTCAGTCATGAACTACGTTGTTCCAGCCTTGATCATGTCTTACTTTGTTCCGACATCTCAACCCGATACGGTTCACCAACATATCGAGCTAAAACGTGGGGCGAGAAGGATCGTATTTTTGTTCATCATGACGATTGCCACAGCGGTTGCTTTCCACGCCGTGATTCACTTCCCTCCGGTGATGGGCATGATGATGGGGCTCGCCTATCTGCAGTTCTTTGGATACTACTTACGTAAGACCTTGCCCAATTCACTCGCTAAGAAAAAAGCGGTGGCGATTGCTAATAACGACGAGGGGGCACTTAAGCGATTAGGCTCGGTGGTGCCATTTGATGTATTTCGAAGAGTGTCGCATGCCGAATGGGACACGTTATTGTTCTTCTACGGGGTTGTAATGTGTGTGGGTGGTTTAAGTCTGCTTGGGTATTTGGAACTCGCTTCTGGGGTGATGTACAGCCAATGGGATCCAATTTGGGCCAACATCATGGTGGGGATCTTGTCTGCGATTGTCGATAACATTCCTGTTATGTTTGCGGTGTTATCAATGGAGCCTCAAATGTCGATAGGTAACTGGTTGTTAATTACCTTAACGGCAGGTGTGGGCGGTAGCTTATTGTCGATTGGTAGCGCAGCGGGCGTGGCATTAATGGGGGCGGCACACGGCAAATACACCTTCTTTGGTCACCTAAAATGGATGCCAGTGATCATGATTGGTTACGTTGTGAGTATTGCGGCACACCTTTGGTTGAACGGTGATCTTTTTTAAGAAAAGTCTGTTTAAGGAGAGTTTGTTTAAAGAAAGTAACTAGTTAAGGTAAGTATCTAGAAGGCCGTATCATCCCGCGGCTTCTCAACTCGTGTCCAGATATTGCTTAACTGCATGGCTGGAAACTGATTGCACGTGAGCATCGCACCTTCTTGATGGATTCGCATGACTAACCCTGGCCCCTTACGACTATTGCCTGAATTAAGCTCAATGCTGATCAAGTCATCTTCGACATGATAACTGCGGGTAACACTGTTGTTTACCGATTGATAAATGACTTGTCCCGACTCAAATTCGAGATAACTGTCATTGTCCGCGTTCTCGTACATGCCACTGAATAAAACAAGCCGTGGGACTTCGAAGGGACGTGTGGTATCGGTTAAGCAACCCGTCAACAATAGTGCGCTGCTGCAACCGATTATCAGAGAATGATGGCGATTCATTTGGGCATCCTTGCCTAGAGAGCATGGTTAAAGGATATGCAACCAAATAAGTATTTTCCAGAAAGCGGCCGTTTTATTGCAAAGTCACACTTTAAGAACCGTTAACGTTGACCAGCCATTAATACGTAATCATCAACAAACATTCCGACAAAAGACTCTTTAATCTTCTTCTCTTCCCTCAATAACCAACAAGCGTTGTTTGCGTTCTACGCCGCCCGCATATCCAGTCAATTTGCCATTTTTACCAATAACTCGATGGCACGGCACAATCACTGATACCGGATTTTTACCATTGGCTAAACCAACGGCACGAACGGCCTTTGGATTACCAATCGCGTCCGCCAATTGCGCATAGCTCCATGTTTCTCCATAAGGAATCGTCATGAGCGCTTGCCAAACCGAGTGCTGAAATGGCGTGCCCTTTGCGGCGATCGGCACAGAAAATTGGATAGCCTCACCAGAAAAATAGCGATTGAGCTGGTCGGCAACCAATTCAAAGATCGGAAAGCTATCATCTCGAACACCTAATTCATCAGGCTTGGTGGTATATATTTCAAACCAAAGACCTAGCAACCCTTCATCGTTCGCCTGTAAAGTCACCGTGCCCAATGGGCTCTCATAATAAGTAAAACGGTTAGCCATGATATCTCCTAGCTTAGTATTCCGATTAAGATTGATTCCAACAATGGAACGTTGCGTAGCTTCCCCAAGGTGAAACGCTCTCCGCATTAATGGCAGGGCGATGCTCAATGAACTTCTTCACCACCAAATCACCAACCAATAAGTGGTTAGGCTCGCTTAACCCTCGAAGCAGCGCATATTGAATCGTCCAAGGTCCAATGCCCTTTAGGTCAATCCACTTAGAAGGATGCTCTGATTCGTTATCGACCATGTACTCAGCAAAACGCTTCAAGGTTTCCTTTCGGCTTCCCGGCATTCTTAAAAAACTCACATCAGCATCGGCTATTTGCTTGGGTGTCGGAAAGTAAGTTTTCTCATCTGAACCAGAAAGCTCTCTTACCAACAAGTTAAGCTGGCCAATCGCCGCCGTTACAGAGACTTGCTGCCCGAGAATCGCTCTGACTCCAGCCTCCCAAGCACTCCACACACCCGGAATGCGAATGCCGCTTTTAGCGACCAAGTTAGGGTCAATGGTGGTAAAGAAAGCTTCAACCTTGCTGATGTCGACATCAAGGTCGAACATCCGTCGAATATTAGCGATCAAGCTTCTTAATTGGCTCATATCATCTAACTCAAACTCAATATCTAGGCAGTTTTCTTTGACTAAAGTGGCCTTGAACCAGCCTTTTGAACCGTTCACGTTCACTGTGCGCTGGTAATAGTCTTCACCCACCTCTTCTAAGCCTTCAATCATTCGTCGTCGATAAAAACCCAACAAATGACTCCAATCCAACGGGCCATGAAAACTTAACTGGATATGATTACTTAGGTTGTTATTTGGCTTAGCTCTTCGGATTTGGCTTGGCGAAAGCTGCAATTCTTTTTGGAAAGCATCATTGAAGCGGCGCGTGCTGTTAAACCCACTCGCAAAACCCACATCGGTAATACTCATGCTGCTGGTATGCAGTAACTGCTTGGCAAACATCAATTGGCTATAAAGACTATATTGCTTCGGTGACACCCCGATGTAATTGTCGAATAGGGTTCGTAGATAACGATCTGAAATGCCTAATCGAGTAGCAAGGTCGACAATCGATCCTGAATTCAGTGCGCCATTATCGATTAACTGCAAAGCTCGCAGAAAGGTAGTCTCAACCCCTTTCCATGCTGGAGAGAAAGGTGCGCTGTCTGGGCGACAACGTAAGCAAGGACGATAACCCGCTTTCAAAGCCTGAGCTTGATGAGAAAAATATTCGACATTTTCTTCTTTGGGTGGGCTTGCTGGGCAAATAGGTCGACAAAAAATGCCCGTGGTTTTCACCGCAGTAAAAAACATCCCATCAAAACGAGCGTCTCGTGCATAACGAGCTAGATGGCACTGTTCACTCGTTAATGTACTGTTGTGATGAATGTTTTTCGACATGTTGTGCTCTTCCCTTTGCTCATAACCTTCACTCTGATAACTAAAAGTTTACCGTGAACTTCCATTGTCGCTAGCCATTTTCGGAAGCGAAGGTCAGATAAATCACAAAAAAGGTTTTAATTTTATTCAATTCGACTAAATTTAACCTAGAGAAGGTACTCTTCTCACAACGTCAACGATAGGTACTTAGCACGCCAAGATGCAGAGACCTATTGAATAATAAGGAAAAAGGCTATGGTTTTACACACGTGTCGTATTGTTTTATCAAATCAACAAGTTCTCACCAGTCAATCGGTCGAACAATCTCTCAGCTTTCTTGAAGATAAAGCGAGCAACGGGATTTCTAAGATTGAAATAGACGCAACCGATGGACATCAGATCCATTCCTATCTATATCACTCTCTTGAAGAGTCCATTGAGAACTTAATGAACCTATAGCTTGTTGAAAGCATAACGCTTTAAAATAGCTTACGGATAACAGGCTTAAACTGGTTTAAAAACAAAAATGGCTCCCGACTATATAGATAGTTGGGAGCCATTTTTTATCGAATCAACTTTTTATTTCATCAACATACTGACAACGAATACCGCTACTCAGGTGCCTGTTCAGCGGCTTGTTGTAACGTGTAAGCGGTAGATGGGTCAATCTCATTAACCAACTTCTCAACCTGCATGATAGCGTCAACTGAGGTGCTGCTTTTACGGTAGCTTAAGTAGATAGGACGATACCAATCCTCGACCCCTTTCACCTTGTGCAGCTGACCAGAGTCGATAAAAGGCTCAACCATCGAAACAGGTAAATAAGCACTGCCCCCTTTCTCTAAGATAAAGTCTAAAGCGATACGAGCTGTTGAGGTACGTAGATACGGCGCAGGCACTTTCGGGTGGCGCTCGGCGTGTTCAGAACCAAAACGTGTTCCCCAGTCGACATAAACGTATTTATGTTGGAATACAGATTCCAAGTCATCTTGCTGGGTTGATACCAACACCAAAACCAAGTCAGCGACTTTTTTACAGTTCAGTTCTTCCGCTTTGATCTGATCGAAAGCAAAAGCCATGTCTAAGGTTCGTTCTAGCAAATTACGGTTGAGTTGCTCGCGCCCCATCACCTCTGCCATGAAGCCGTAGCCGCCGAAAGAATCGGTCACCACACTCAAACAGTTTTGCAGATACGCATCCCAAATATTGGGAGTGCCGCCCAGTGTTAACTGCAAGGCTTTGCCACTCTCTAACGACAGCTCAAATTTGGCCTGTTGTAGGGTAGACACCATCACTTCCGCATAACCGATCAAACGTTCACCGGAAGAGGTGAGCTTGATGTTATTGCGGTCACGAATGAAGAGCTGAGTATCAAAATAGCCTTCAAGCTGTTTGATTCGCGCACTCACCGCCGCTTGCGTTAAATACAAGTTTTCAGCTGCACGCCCAAAATGGCGCACCCTTGCAACCTCAAGAAAGGTTCTAAATACTTTCACATCCATCAAATACATCTCTGTAATAAATCTGCTAACTAGCCGATCTAGGATTGTTTATCGTAAAGGCAAAAACGTTTTGTTTCCTATTTTAGCCTTTTAACAATATTTTCGCGTGAGCAACAAACACTAATTTCTATCTAACCACATTATTGAGGCTGATATGTCTGAGACCGAATTCCGACACGGAAAAAAACGTTTTTATGACACCATTAAATTCCCACGAGGGTTCGCTAAATCAGGTAATTTTACTCTGTCAGAAGAGGAAATCCTAACCTTGTTTGGTGACACTATGCTTGCACTTGAGACTGGTGAACTAACGCCAATCAATGCAGAAGAAAAACACTTCATCAAAGTGTTGTCTCACCCTCATAAGGCAAAGTCCAAGTTAGACCTTGTTTGGTTGAAGTACATTCAACTAGCTCGTGGACGCCGTCGCTTTCATACCCTAAACGGCTGCAAACGCGGTGAAGTGCCAAGGGAAGAATACGAAAGCGAGTTAGTGTTAGAAGATTAGTAAAATAGCTCAAAGTGATACATCATCGCTTTGGGCTTTTTTTTGCTGCAAACACACTTTACTTCGCCAGTTATAAGTCTAGCTAAAGTACACCTTTTTACCAATATGTATATAAAATTCATAACGATAGAATGTACGGCAATGACTAAAATGTGATTGCCTTGCTCTGCATCGACTCGCTGACACCGCTTCACGTAATATTAATAGCTTAAGCCATCTCATCCTCTTTCCCTTCAGCTACACTTATTTAGCTCTAAATGCACAGCCGAACCAGAACCACCTAAACATAACGCCCTTTCGATAAACATCTCGTGATAACTCCAGTTCTCGACGCGTATAAGAGAACGCAAACCAGCAGGTTAGATTGTTGTTTTCAGCGGCTGTATTGGATTGACCTTAGGGTATATGACAAACGTATTAATCTTGTTTAACGACACCAAATATCCATACAAAAAATGTGCAATTTTGAGAGTTATAGTCACAGATATCATTAAAAAAGTAAAAACTTGACCTAAAACAATAGCGGAAGTGGATAACTTATTTTATAATGCGAATTAATGTTTCAGAACACTATAAAATTTAATTTCTAGGGGCAAAATCAATGAGACTTATTCCTTTAAGCAACAAAGCAAAAGTAGGTAAATGGGCTGCTCGTCACATCGCAGATTCTATCAAAAAATTCGCTCCAACGGCTGAGCGTCCATTTGTTCTAGGCCTTCCTACTGGTAGCACACCTCTAACTACTTATGCTGAGCTGATTGAACTTTACAAAGCGGGCGAAGTAAGCTTCAAGCACGTTGTAACATTCAACATGGATGAGTACGTTGGTATCGACCCTAACCACCCAGAGTCTTACCGCACATTCATGCACGAGAACTTCTTCAACCACGTTGATATTCAAGCAGAAAACATCAACCTGCTAGACGGCAAAGCTGAAGACATCGATGCTCATTGTGCAGCATACGAAGAGAAAATCCGTTCATACGGCAAAATCAACCTGTTCATGGGCGGCGTAGGCATCGACGGTCACATCGCATTCAATGAGCCAGGTTCTTCTCTATCTTCACGCACTCGTATCAAAACGTTGACTGAAGACACTCGTATCGCGAACTCTCGTTTCTTCGATGGCGACATCAACCAAGTTCCTAAATACGCACTAACTATCGGTGTTGCTACTCTTCTAGATTCTGAAGAAGTAATGATCCTTTCTCTAGGCCACAACAAAGCACAAGCGCTTCAAATGGCTATCGAAGGTTCTGTAAACCACATGTGGACTGTTACTGCTCTACAGATGCACCGTAAAGCTATCATCGTTGCTGATGAGCCAGCTCAACAAGAGCTTAAAGTTAAGACTCTACGCTACTTCCAAGAGCTAGAAGCTGAAAACATCCAAGACCTATAATCTCAGGTTTTGCTGAAACAAAGAGCCACTTTATGTGGCTTTTTTTGTGCCTGAAATTCACGATTTAAATACAAAATGAACAAATAGTTAAAGCGAGAAGAACAGGCAGCAATCAGCAGAGAGGTAATGAAGTGTTTGACACTTAGATAAGAAGACATTGGGACTGAAGCGAATACAAAAAAGCGATTCCTCTAATAAGAGAAACCGCAATAACTGTAAATTCTAGGATGGGTAAAACAGATTAAAACGAGATAGTTCGGGAGAAGTATTTAAGTAAATGCGCTTCACGTAAACTTTAAGCTCAACAGCGGTCGCTTTCACAAAAACTGAGAAGTAAGAACTCAGGCCTAAGAACTAAAAACTAAGAACTGAGTGCGTTATCTCGGCACAAGGTGTTGATGATGTCTGTGATAGCCAAAACGATCGTCGACTTCACTTTCTGATTGTGTCGCCCCAAGAACATTTGAAGCATTGGGCCCGACATGGTTTCCACCATCTCCGCATCATATTCGATAGGCATAATACGCTGAACCGCGTGCACCTTGTTAAGCTCAAATATAACGTCGACTTCAGTGAAGCTGGTGTCTTCACCCTGTATTTTCGCCCACTCTTTCAAGGTCACGAAAACCTCTAAATCGTCATAGAGCTCTTTGCTGATCACACCAAGCCCCAATAGAAGCTTACCGCGAACCATAATCTCGCCTAAAGGCCCGCCACTGTTGAGAAGTGGCTCTACAACGAATTTAATCGCCGTATCATCTTTCTTGAAAATGTTTTTTAAAACCGCATCCACCGTGTCATCCAAAGCATCATAAGCAGCCATTAAGCAGGCGCTAGCACTCTCAGCTTCTGATAAGGCTTCGAGTAGTTCAGTTTCGTGACTAGGATGTATTGGCATAACGGCTCGGTAATAAGAAAGTGCCACAGGTGTGGCACTTTGATGGTTTATCATTTCAATGCTAGATAAGCTTGTTCCGCTAGTTTAACAACTTCTGAGTTACTATTCAGCTCAGAATAATGCGCTAATGTCTCAGCAAAACCTTTTTCTGCGAACATTGCCTGAAGTTCAACCGCTTGAGGGTCATCTTCATTCTTGTAATGGAACGCAGCTGCGATCGCTTTTACTAGGTGAGCATTTGGAAGACCGTATTCTAGCGTACCGTTCAATGGCTTGACTAGGCGATCTTGTGGGCTCAGCTTACGAATAGGCTGACGACCAACACGGTCTACTTCATCACGTAGGAACGGGTTAGCAAAACGACCAAGAATTTTTTGGATGTAAGCCGCGTGAGCTTCTGGATCAAAGCCGTAACGCTTAATCAAAACCGCACCACTCTCTTCCATCGTTGCGGTTACTTCAGCGCGGATTACGTCATCCTCGATAGAGTCTTTGATTGTCTCGTGACCCGCAAGTACACCAAGGTATGCCGTTACCAAGTGACCCGTGTTTAGCGTGAACAGTTTACGCTCAACGAAAGCCATTAGGTTGTCAGTACATTCCATACCTGGGATGTTTGGAATCTCACCCTTAAATTGTGTTTGGTCTACGATCCACTCGCTGAACGTTTCAACCGTTACCGCTAGAGGGTCTGTTTCGCCCGCTTCTGCCGGTGGAACAATACGGTCAACCGCTGAATCAACAAAACCAATGTGCTCTTCAGTGAACGCTTTCATTTCATCAGAAAGGTGCTCTAAAACCGCTGCTTTCAATTGGCTAGTACCGCGAACCATGTTCTCTGCCGCGATAATGTTCATTGGCGCTGTGTTGTTTGCTGCAGCGCGCTTTTCAATACCTTGAGCAATCGACTTAGAGATGATTTTAAGAACAGTCGGGCCTACCGCTGTGGTCACAATATCAGACTCAGCAATGCAATCTACCACAGCGCTTGTTGCTGAGTTTACCGCTGTCACGTTCTTAACAACTTCAACAACACACTCTTCGCCAACAATCTTAACTGGGTACTCTTGGCGTTCAATTAACGCATTTACAACCGTTTCATTTACGTCAGCAAACGTAACCTTCATACCAGCATCAGAAAGAAGCTTACCAATGAAACCACGACCGATATTACCTGCACCAAAATGTAACGCTTTCATAATTTTGACCTTATAAATATTTAAATCTAGATAGCTAACCACTCAACAACATGCCTTGACGATATGCCCTAGGCATTAAGCAGTAAGCTATTCAGACTGAATCTTCTTAAAGAGATTAAGACCGAAAATGAGGCCAGTAGGGGGATACCGGCCTCCTTCACTCAGGAGCTTGACTAGAGCTTTTTAGTTTCCGTTGAGAATACGTAGAACATCAGCAGGGTTTGTTGTGTTCTGTAGGCATTCCACAGCTTCTTCATCATCGAGTGAATTGGTAATTGCCATCAGCACCATGTTGTGCTCATCGCCTTGTGCGGCAATACCGATAACCATCTTAGCGATGTCATCTTCATCTTCGCCCCACTGAATACCTTCAGGGTACTGACAGAAAACGATGCCGGTTTTTTGTACGTATTGTTTCGCTTCGATTGTGCCGTGTGGTACTGCGATAGACTCACCTAGGTAGGTAGACACAAGCTCTTCACGAGCAAACATGCCAGCTACGTATTCAGGCGATACGTTGCCAAGTTTTACCAATTGGTCGCCAGCGAACTTGATTGCGTCTTCTTTTTGAGTCGCTTTTAGGCCAAGGAAGATGCTGTCGTCAGTCAGTGCAAGCTTGTTGCCTTCTTGTACTGGAGCTGGCGTTGCTGCAGGAGCCGGAGCTTCTACTTTCGCTTCACCACTTTGAGCTTCTGTAAGCTCTGCAACTAGCTGGTCATATACGCCGCCGTCTAGGAAGTTGCTTAAAGACATGTGCATTGCACCTGGTACGGTGTTACGAGCACGGTCTGTTAAGTCTTTATGCGTGATAACAATTTGCGAATCAGCTGGTAGGTTGTTGATTGCGTAGTTGGTTACCTCGATGTCTAGGCCTGCTGCTGCTACCTTTTTGCGAAGTAAACCAGCACCCATTGCACTCGAACCCATACCTGCATCACAAGCTACATAGACAGCTTTAACATCCGCTAGGTTTACGCCAGCTTCTGATGCTGCACCTTTAGAAGACGCTTTCATGTCTTTCATCTGTGCAGACGCTTTTTCTAGTGAGTCTTCGTCATCACCTTGAGCTGAAGTCTTAAGTAGGATTGAAGCGACGATGAAAGACACAGCCGTTGCAGCGATTACAGAAAGTACAACACCGATGTAAGAGCCTTTAGGTGTCATCAACAAGATAGCGAAGATAGAACCTGGTGATGCTGGAGAGATAAGGCCAGAATCGAACACTACGTTAGTGAATACACCCGCCATACCACCTGCAATTACAGCAAGGATTAGACGTGGGTTCATTAGAACGTAAGGGAAGTAAATTTCGTGGATACCACCTAGGAAATGGATGATAGATGCACCAGCAGCAGACTGCTTCGCGCTACCTTTACCAAACACCATGTAAGCAAGCAGAAGACCAAGACCCGGACCTGGGTTTGCTTCGATTAAGAAGAAGATTGAACGACCAATCTCTTCAGATTGCTGGATACCTAGTGGAGAGAAGATACCGTGGTTGATTGCGTTATTTAGGAATAGAATTTTCGCAGGTTCAACAAAAATAGATGCTAGAGGTAATGCACCTGCTTCTACCATTGCGTTTACGCCAGCAGCAAGTCCGCCAGATAGAATCTTAACCGCAGGACCAATCACGATGAACGCGATGATCGCACAGATCATGCCGATGATACCCGCAGAGAAGTTGTTCACTAGCATTTCGAAACCACTCTTCACTTTACCGTGAACAGCTTCATCGAATTTCTTAATTGCGATACCACCTAGTGGACCCACAATCATTGCACCCATGAACATTGGGATATCAGTACCAACGATAACACCCATTGTCGTGATGGCACCCACTACCGCACCGCGGTCACCACCAACCATTTTACCACCGGTGTAACCAATCAATAGTGGCAATAGGTATGTAATCATAGGGCCAACCATTGATGCTAACGTTTCGTTAGGCCACCAACCGGTTGGGATGAATAGTGCAGTAATGAAACCCCACGCAATAAATGCGCCGATGTTTGGCATTACCATATTGGATAAGAAACGACCAAAGTTTTGAACCTTAATCTTTGCTTCTGGTGATAACATAGGTAGAACCCCGTAATGTATTGGTTGGTCAAATGACCGAAAGTGTGTACTCAAAAGTCGATTAAAATGTATCACAACATTTCCAAAATGCACCTTAGCCCAACTTTCGTGACAACCATCACACACAAAAAACACTTTAGGGTTAACAAGAGCACCTTAGATCACAAAAACACCATGAATTTAAATTACAAAGCCAAATTGATGAGAACAAATACCATTAACACAAGACACAGATCACACTTTATTTTGTAATACTTAAAAATAAATAGTGACCAAAATCACACTTAATAAAATATAGCATCTAAGATCTATATAAGCCGTATAAAAGAACATCGTGTCACGTATAGAAAATATGCACCAAGATGAGCAAAACCACTAATTGTGTAATTTAATTACAAAAATAACCACATTTCCCACAAAATCAAAATCAGACATGGCTTTCTACTAAAAACATAGACCAGTGAACTGCAGTTGGCATTGGTAGATGTGATATGGTGTTCACCAGTGCTACCACATCATGTATCTCTCCAACCCCATCAGCGGATCACTCTGCTATTTGAGAAAAGACTATGTCAGACAAAATTTCCACCTCAGCCCTCGCGAAACAAAAAGGTATAGAAGCCAAAGCGCTATTTAGCGATCTAAAGACCGCTGGCTATATTGTGCGTTCACAAGAGCGCTGGGTGCTGACAGAGCGAGGAGAAAGCTTTGGTGGAGAGTATGTAGAACACAAAAAGTTTGGTGTCTTTATAGTATGGCCAGAGAAACTGCTCATCGACTTAGACTCATTTTCAGGAAAAACGCTAACCGCGACTCAGCTGGGTAGCGCCTTTGAGCTCAGTGCAAAGAAAATCAATTTATTGCTCAATGAGCTTGGCTGGATAAAAAAAGAAGAAGACGGCTGGCACGTCACCTCAACAGGCTTAAAAGCAGGAGGTGAGCAAAGAGAAGATAAAGCGACTCAGAACTTATTCGTGGTATGGCACGATTCGTTAGTCCGCAATAAACGATTAAAGCAATCTGTTGTCGAGTTTTTAGGCCACGACGCAGAAAGCCACTCGACAGATGTGTCGTTTTCTAGCTTCCGTCAGAAATTTGAGGCCAAACACCGAACCTTAGATGGGCACTATGTTCGCTCAAAGGGAGAGCTGATCATCGATAACTGGCTTTATATGGCGGGAGTCGTTCATGCCTACGAACGTCCACTGCCAATATCCAAACAAGTGATCAGTGATTTTTATCTGCCAAGTGGCAAGGTGTACATCCAGTTTTGGGGAACCGATTTAGCCCCCGTCGCTGAAGATAAACGCATTGAAACGAGAGAAGCATACGACGAGCATGGCTTTAGCTTAATCGAACTGACTCCGGAAGATATCCCGAACCTAGACAGCGTACTTCCACCATTATTGCGACAATATGGCATCAAGGCGTACTAAGCTGCTGATCTTAGCGCGCCATAACACATCAAGATCACATTTAATTAATCATTATGGACATTAAATACCATAGTGATTTGATGTGTTCGCTATTTTTCCCAAGCTAATCTTCTATTATCTTACACCCATCGACTTGAGCTACCGCAGATACTCGATTTATTGGGGCATGTTCGATAACCATTTAAGCGTTCAGTCTTTTAGAGACTTACTGGTCTTCTATAGATATAGATATACAGCCTAAATGCGTTATCCGTTTATTGTTGACGTTACCGAACATAAAACCCTACAACATTTATATTGATAGATATTAGGATTCAACATGACTCATCCAATCATTTCAGATCTAAACACTCGTTACACAGCTAAAAAATACGATGCAGAAAAACGCATCTCTGCGGAAGACATGGAAGTAATCAAAGAAGCACTTCGTTTGTCTGCTTCTTCAATTAACTCTCAGCCTTGGAAATTCATCATCATTGAGAGCGACGCAGCTAAACAGCGCTTCCACAACACTTTCGAGAACATGTTCCAGTTTAACCAACCACATGCGAAAGAAGCGTCACACACGATCCTATTTGCTCATGATCCTAAGTACACTAAAGAGAAATTCGCTAAGCGTGCTGATACAGAAGTAAGCTCTGGTCACCTACCCGCTGAAATGTACGAGCAATTCTTAGGTGCTTACGCATTCGCAGACATGAACACAGACGAAACAGGTTTCAACGGTAACTGGACTAAGTCTCAAGTTTACATTGCACTAGGTAACACACTGCACACACTAGCTCGTCTAGGCATCGCTTCAACTCCTATGGAAGGTGTAGACGCAGCTATGATCGGCGAAGAATTTGCTGACGAACTAGAAGGTCACGTTGTTGATGTAGCACTGGCTATCGGCTACCACAAAGACGGCGAAGACTACAACCACGGTAAACCAAAAGCGCGTCTAGCTCTTGATGAAGTGGTTACTACGTTATAACTGCTACTAAGCTATAACAGTCACTACGCTGTAATAGCTAAAACGAACAAATCGCACTGCTTTATTTGGCCAGACTCTCGTCTGGCCTTTTTTATTCCTGCTATTTAACAGCCTTAAGTCGCCTTAACACCAACAAAAGTCAAAAAGACTCTTAAAAATCATTTTGATTACACAATCAAGATAGTCATAAAGACATAATAAAGAGATTAAAAACCAAACAAAGCCATGTAATACAATCAGTTAAAAACATGGCACAACTAGTGCAATGATGACCTTAGATATTTAAATAAGGTATTATCATTATGACTATTCACGTTAAATCAAATGTTCATTGGGTTGGTGTCCACGACTGGGAAACCGAGCACTTCCATGGTAAGGAATACCACATGAACAAAGGTACCAGCTATAACTCGTACCTGATCCGTGAAGAGAAAACGGTGCTTGTCGATACCGTTGATCATCGCTTTACTGAGCAATTCCTTGCAAACCTTGAGATGGAAATCGACATCAACGAGATCGACTACATCATTTGTCAGCATGCTGAGGAAGACCACTCTGGTGCCCTTTCTGCGCTATTAGCCAAAATTCCAAACACACCTGTTTACTGCACAGAAGCTGGTGTTAACTCGATTGTTGGCCATCACCATCAACCAGATTGGAACTTCAGAACCGTTAAAACTGGCGATACGCTCGATGTGGGTAACGGCAAGCAACTTATCTTTGTTGAGATGAAGATGCTGCACTGGCCAGACTCAATGGCGACCTACCTAACTGGCGACGAAATCCTGTTCAGTAATGATGCATTCGGCCAACACTACTGTGACGAGAACCTGTTCAACGACCAACTAGACCAAGTTGAACTGCACGATCAATGTCTGCGTTATTTCTCTAATATCCTGACGCCTTTCGCGCCTTTGGTGAAAGCGAAGATAGAAGAAGTCCTGAGCTTAGGTGTGCCGATCGATGTGATTGCAACTTCTCACGGTTGTATTTGGCGCGACAACGCGACTCAGATCGTTGAGCAGTACTACGAGTGGTCGAAAGCCTACAAAGAAGATCGCATCACCATTGTCTACGACACCATGTCCAACAACACTCGCATGATGGCCGATGCTATCGCTAAAGGAATCCGTAAAGGCAGCCCAGAAACTGCAATCAAGGTCTTCAATATCTCTAAGCACGACAAGAATGACATCCTTGCCAATATCTTCCGATCAAAGGGTGTGCTCGTTGGTTCATCGACCATGAACAATGTGATGATGCCGCAGATCGCAGCTTTGCTTGAAGAAATACATGGCCTACGTTTCGCAGAAAAAAGAGCCGCAGCCTTCGGGTCTTCAGGTTGGACCGGTGGCGCAGTTAAACGCATCGATGCTCGCCTACGTGAAGCCAATTTCGAAGTCAGCGCACCACAACACATCCACTGGAAACCAGACACAGACGCCCTTCGCCAATGTATCGATTACGGTATGACACTGGCTGAGGTGTGGCGTGCAGAAGCCGATGAAGTGAGCACACCAAAACAAGTATCACGCAATGTAACACCGCTTGAAGCCACACCAGCACCGGAGAACACCACTACCGAGCTCAAAGAGACGACAGAGCACAAGGCAGAAGAAGCGCAAGACAAGTCAGTACACAGCGCAGACTGCACGTGCTGGCGTTGCACAGTATGCGAATGGGTGTACGACCCACAATTGGGCGAACCTTACCAAGGTGTTGAACCAGGAACACCTTGGGCGCAAGTACCTGATGATTTCCTTTGCCCTGAATGTCATTTAGGCAAAGAAGTGTTTGTGGAGAAGTAGCATGTCGAACATTGTTATTGTGGGTGGCGGTTTCGCTGCCCTACAAACCATCAAGATGGTACGTAAGCTTGACCAAGATATCGCAATTACCATGATCACCGCCGATGCCGGGGTTGAGTACAGTAAGCCGAATCTTTCGCACGCGTTCAGTCAGGCGCAAACACCAGAAGCATTGTCGATACATAATGCTCAACAGTTGGCTGAGCAATACAACGTGGTCATCAGAACCAAAGCTATTGTGAGCGAGATAGATACTGAGCAGCAATGTATTCATGTTGATGGCCAAATCATCCACTATTCAAAGTTGGTATTAGCGACGGGCGCAACGCCCTTCATACCACCAGCGGAAGGGTTAAAACGCAGCGCGACCATTACTCTCAATAGCTTGGAAGAGTTCGAGAAACACAAGGCTCAGGTTGATGACGCACAACGAATCACCGTGGTTGGCGGAGGCTTGATCGGCGTTGAGCTCGCCTTCGACCTTCAAACCGCAGGCAAAGATGTCACCATCATTGAGCCTGCGAGTTACTTGCTAAATAGCCTAGTGCCACCTTTCGTGTCCCTAGAGTTAGAAAGAGAGTTAAGAAAAGCAGGCGTCACCGTTGAAACTGATTCTGCAGTGTGTCGTGCAACTTATCTGCCTGATGGCGTGAGGTTGCAAACTACTTCTTCTCGATTAATACGAACAGATATAGTGATCGCCGCAGCAGGGCTAAGACCAAACACGCAGTTAGCCACACAAGCGGGAATAGAAGTAAACAAAGGGATTGTGGTCGATAACACCATGAGAACCAGTGCCGAGAATGTGTATGCGATTGGTGACTGCGCCGAAATCGAAGGTCGTGTGATGGCCTATCTGCAGCCCGCTATTTTGTCTGCCAACGTGTTGGCTAAGCAGCTGGCTATGGGTAAAGGAGAGCTAAAAGTGGGCGAAGGAAAGCTCAGCTTGCCCCACATCATCACTAAGGTGAAAACACTGAACTACCCAATTCAACTCGCAGGGCGTGATATTCAAACCGCTCAGAGTTGGGAAACGCGATTCGACCCGAAAGGCATTATCGCGAAAGGCTTCAATGAAGATGATCAGTTGGTTGGATTCATTGTCACGGGAGAACACACGAAAGCCGCGTTCCCTCTGCTTAAAGAGCTACAAGCAAGCTCACCCACATAAGTTCTAGATACGTTAAAACAAAGAAAGCCAGTCAATTGACTGGCTTTCTTGTATTCATCTTAGTGCGATTAGCTTATCGCATTTAAGCATAGACGAACATTAACCGATAAACGAGATGTACCCTTGCAGGATAATCAGGTTAACAATATCGATAAAGAACGCACCCACGATTGGCACAACCATGAAGGCTTGTGGTGACGGACCGAATCGGTTCACCAAAGAACCCATGTTCATTACCGCTGTTGGTGTTGCACCTAGGCCGAAACCACAGTGACCACCCGCCATAACCGCTGCGTCGTAGTTAGAACCCATTACTTTGAACGTCACAAAGTAAGAGAAGATACCTAACACCACCGCTTGAACGCCAAGGATGACCAAGAATGGAATCGCAAGGTCAAAGATATTCCACAGTTTTAGGCTCATTAGCGCCATCGCTAGGAACAGTGACAATGACACCGTACCAAGAATATCGACCGTTTCGCTGTCGGTTTTATGCAGCTTAGTCACTTCAAAAACGTTGGTGATAAACACACCAATAAACAACGCGTAAACGAAGTCAGGAATCATCAACCAAGAAATTTCAAAGGTCGCAACCCACTGCTCTAGGTATCTCGCTCCCGTGATACAAAGAAGAAGAATGAACAACACTTCAATCACTTTCTTTGCCGTCACCTTGTCTTCTTCGTACTCGTTATAAGTAACGAGTTCAGGAAAACGTTCATGCGTTTGCGTGCCAGTACCGTATTCAGATTCGAGCTTGTTCTTATCAATCAGCTTTTGCGCCACAGGGCTACCGATGATACCGCCAATAATCAAACCAAACGTGGCAGAAGCCATCGCGATTTCTAGGGTATTAGCAATGCCGAACGTGTCTGCGAAGGTTTGCGACCAAGCTGCACCCGTACCGTGACCGCCAGATAGCGTGATAGAACCAGCAATTAGACCCATCAAAGGCTCAAGGCCAAGGGCGGTAGCCAGTGTCACACCCACACCATTTTGAATAATGATGTAAACCGAAGCGACGCCTAAGAACAGAAATACCTTTGCGCCACCCTTGATAAGCTGAGTGTAATTGGCAGCAAGGCCAACCGTCGCAAAGAACATCAACATGAATGTGTTCTGTAAGGGCAACGAGAACTCAAGATCAACGCCGTTAAAGTGTAGGGCTGTAATAGCAAAAGCGACGATCAAGCCGCCGACGATGGGCTCTGGGATGTTGTACTTTTTGAGAACCGGTAGCTTTGCATTTACAAAATGCCCTAGAAACAAAACACTAATCGCGATTAGGAAGGATTCTAGTGGCCCTATTGAAATTAATTGATTCATATAACCTCTATTTTTTTACGTTCTCATCTTCCTTAATGAGTCTAGTTTTATCTGTAATTGTGTGTGCTGCTCTACCTGTGTTTATACAAATTGGTAAGAAATTGTGGATTAGAAAGCCGAACACATTACTGCGTCAACCTAGCGCCATGTTAGTGGCACGTTAACTTTTATAGGAGATAGAAGGTTTTGTGACAACAATCACCAACAAAAAAAGTTAAAGCTGACGTAAATATTATGGCCTTTCGCTCTCTTTTTGAATGCCTAAAAAAGCAAAAAGGAGCTATTGCTAGCTCCTCTTTTATCACCATCGCTGGCAATTAGAATTTTTTCGGGGCATACCCTGTCATAACCTCAATGCGAAGCTCTTTACCAATCTTCGTCATTGGGTGAACAATCACTAATCCTTTTACAGACTTTTTCAGTTTACCCATATCCGCTTGCTCAGCTTTTGTGATTTCACGGCTAAATGGCATATCAATCAGCGATTTACGCTCTTGATTCACATCAAAGCTTTCTTTGTGTTTAAGCTGGGCAATTTTCTTAGTAAGCTTCTTAATCTCGTCTTCAAATTGACGAACAACAGGACGATCATTACGAGTTTTAGCAGCCGCTAACTTGTTGCGACACTTGTCTAGACGGTTGTTAATTTGTTGAAGTTCGTTTTTAACACTCATAATAATTTCCTAAGATTTAACAAGCCAATTCGGATTGGGGCGCGGAGTATAGCATAAGGCTTTACCTGAACCGAAATTTATCTGACAAATAGCCCATCGAATGAAATATGGCCTAAACTGACTATCAATCACTCACCGCTCGAGTGTTATTCATTCTAAGCGACATGGTTGACCATGAGATAGCTATTCACTCAATCATAAGGACATATGATGACATTATTGAAACAAGCACTGACTTACAGCCTAGTGATCGGCTCGGTGTTTGCCGCACCTTATGTATCCGCCGATGGAAACATTAATGAAATTGAGAACAATCTCATTATCGAGTTCTCCATACCTCAAACTGAACAAGAAAAACAGCTAAAGCAAGAGATTGAACTCAGCGGTATCAATGACACAGTCGTCGACCTATCCAATCAGCTATTTCTGTTCAGGCAACCATTGGTCATTCAATACGGCGGTGATGAAGGCCCACTCTACGATCCACAAACGCATCACGTACTCATCCCATACAGTTTTTACGCTGAATCACTCAATTACTTTGAGAAGAACCAATACGAAAAAGAGTACGGGAAATCGGCACAAACTGGGGCTATCGATACCTTGCTGCATACGTTGTTACACGAGGCAGGACACGCCTATATCGAAGACCAAAAGATCGCAATATTGGGCAAAGAAGAAGATGCCGTTGATAACCTAGCAACAATATTGCTGCTCAATTACGTAGAACATGGCGGAGATGCCGCAATCAGTGCTGCCGACATGTTTGCCTTCGAGTCAGAAGACCGCCCTGAATATTACGATTTGGGCGAATACATTGATGAACATAGCTTCGATCTCCAACGCTACTTCTCAACGCTATGTCTCGTGTATGGCAGCGATCCTGAAGCCTATAAAAACTTACTTGATGAAGTGGAAAACGACTATTTAAAAGATAGGAAAGAGTTCTGTATTGAGCATTTTGATGCCATCAATAGCAATTGGCACCTATACCTCAAAGACAACGAAGAGAATCAAGAAAGCTAACCGTCGTTATCGACTCGAATCAGAAATAGAGGCAGAGGCAGAGGCAGAGGCAGGAGTAGAAACAACGATCTGCACGATGGTACATAAGTTTCGAGTTTAGGGCTAAAAGCAGCGGCTCAGATAACATTCACTGCAGCCGCCATTAGGTAAAGCAAATCTTCAGTCCTGAAGCTAAAATCTAGACCTTAACTTTGTACTTGAGGTCTTGGGCTTCATCACCGGTCATGCCTCGAAAGCCCCAGCAGTGCGATGGCTGTTCCTTGATGGTGATCTCGATATCAATGGGAGAGATAGCCAGCTGCTTCTCTATTTCAGAAAATATCTTCTTAATCAGGCGCTTTTTGGTGTTCACCGCTCGCCCTTCCATCATATTGATTTCTATGACGGTATAAGCTTCTGTTCGCCCTTCGGGATAAAAGAAATCATCTCTTTCTAATGGCACAAACCGATGTGCTCGTTTGTCATCGGGTAACCCCATCTCACTGTTCAAACATTGCTGTAAGACATTAGAAAGCTGTAACTTAATCGGATTTAAGCACTCTTTGATACCATAAATAACGATCATGACCATTCCTTTGATGTGATGTCAGATAAAGCAGAACTAAGAGATAAGCAACGTAAGATAAGCATGTCGCTCGTTATCTATCCATTGAATAATTCTTAACCCATATTACCTAATGACGTAAGTTAAAAAAGGTTAAACCGATTAAATTGCGAATAAACGCCACAAAAAACCATGCCTCTCCCTCTCTAACTTCCTGTTCAATAACATCACCCCAAATTGATCGAACTTCAACAAGCCCGCGTATACATCTCTGAATTACGTACGAACCAAATCCGTACAGACTCAACCACGTATGAACTAAGGAGCGCTATGTGCCGAATTCAGCTGAGAAGATCACACGGATAGAAACCGAATCAGAAACACCCGTAGAGACTTCTCACGAGCTTGCGGTGTTTCCTCTACCGTTATTCATTTTGCCAAGGGGCAGACAAAGACTGCGTATTTTTGAGCCCAAGTATTTGAAAATGGTTGCTCACGCGGCGCAGGGAGAAGGCTTCATCATTGCGACTCAAGACGACACCAACTCCGAACGACTGAGTTCTTGGGGGACCAAGGTGTCTATTGTCGATTTCAATATGTCAGATGATCAAATTCTGGAAATTGATGTTGAAGGCGAACAATTGGTGCAACTTCACTCGTCCTTCCGCGACACTGATGACCTGATCAAAAGTGATTTCCGCCCACTGCCGCACTGGCCACAACACCGCTATAAGGTGCCGAACGTGGTTACCGCGTTTCTCGTCGAGTTGTTTCGAGAACACGATTCGATCAGAACACTCTACCCATCTCCTGACTTTGAAAGCCCTCAATGGATATGTGCTCGACTACTCGAAATGATGCCTATCCCATTGGAAAAGAAAACCAAATTCACAGAACCCGCTAGTTTTCCTTCGTTAGTTCCCTTTTTGAATCAAATCATTACAGGGCAATAAGCACTTTTATTCACTATAATTTTGTATAGTAGAAATTAATTTAAAATAAAGTGATCCCCACCTTCACTCTCCACGTAATGTCTATCAAATTCGCATAATGGTTAATTACTATGCAAGTGGAAAGCAGAAGAACAGGGAACGGCAAGGAGCATGTCATTATCCCAGACAACAAACTACCTACTGAAAGTAAGGTACCTACAGAGCTCTCAAGCTGGCTGATTTTGGTTGGTTCAGATAGAGATAAGCAAGCATTTACTTGTTTGTTTAAGTTCTTTGCTCCCAAAATTAAGCGTTTTGGCATCAGCAAGTTGGGCGGTGAAGCCGCTGCCAACGAGTTAGTCCAAGACACAATGACTAATGTTTGGAAGAAAGCGCATCTCTACAATGAAGAGAAAGGCGCTGCGACCACTTGGGTATATACCGTGATGCGAAATGCTGCTTTCGACATGCTAAGAAAGGTGAAAGCTAAAGCAGAGCAAACCATCGCTGACGATATTTGGCCGATTGACGCCATGGTAGCCGAATCACAAAGCGAGCAGCTTCCATTTGGCGATCATCTAATGAGCCGTCACGTCATGACTCAAATAGAGAAGTTACCTCTCGCTCAGAAAACCATTGTGAAAGGTGTCTATTTCCAAGAGTTATCGCAAGAACAGCTCGCCCAACAACTCGATGTCCCGCTTGGAACTGTTAAATCACGTCTAAGACTCGCACTCGCCAAACTAAAAGTTCACATGGGGGAACAAGACCATGATTAAACATCACCCAAATGCGGCAATCTTGAAAGATTTTGTTGATGGCAATCTAGCGGATTCGGTTTCTCTGATTGTTTCTAGCCACGTAGAGCTATGTGAACACTGCCAAAAACAAGTAAGTATGCTGACGGCACAAGCTGCTGACTCAGCCTTTGAAAGCGATGCATCAGGGCTAAAACTGTCTGACAGCGAAATGGACGCATTCCTAGCTGACGACGTAGAGTTTGATTTTGACGCGATTAATCAGATCACGGCGGATTTATCACAGGCTGTCGAAGTCGTTGTTGAAGCGCAACAAGAAACCGTATCTAACACCACTTTCACGATTCCTCGCGCGCTCAACTCAGTGGTAAGAAAAGACTGGATGAACTTGGGCAAGATTTCTCGCGCAAGACTCGATTTCGATGACGAATCACACCACACCAGCTTGTTACACATAGACAAAGACGGACAAGTGCCTTGCCACACTCATAAAGGCTTCGAGATCACGCTTCTTTTAGAAGGCAGCTTCGAAGATGAAATGGGTGTCTATAACAAAGGTGACTTCATCTGGTTAGATGGAGAACACACCCACCAACCTGCGACTAAAGAAGGCTGTGTGTGTTTAACCGTTTCAAGTGATGCGCTTTACTTCACAAAAGGGGTGAGCCAGTTATTTAATCCACTAGGTAGATATATCTATTAACTTAGTTGCACGCTATAAATATACAGGATGGCATGAAGCTATCCTGTATATCGTCAATACATCTGGCTTAAAACATCAATGGTGTTGAGATTTCAAACGCACCCGGCTCTGTAAGTACGATTAGCAATGTTGAAATAAAATAAATAGCTCAAAGCAAGAGCAAAGGAGTTGGCCAATGGAAAAGAAAATTAAAATCGGCATTAGTGCATGTGTCGCCGGTCATAAAGTTCGGTTCGATACTGGCCATAAGCGTTCTCGTTTTTGCACAGAGGATCTTGCAGACTACGTAGAACTTGAGCCAGTTTGCCCAGAGATGGGCGTTGGACTTCCAACGCCTCGTCCTACGATCCGTCAAACAAGAATGTTAGACGACATTATTCATGTTTCCCGACCTGATGGTTCTGGTGATGTTACCAACGAACTGATCGAGTTTGGGCAAAACTATTCAAAGAATAACCAACACATCGCTGGGTTCATTGTGTGTCAGAAGAGCCCAACCTGTGGCATGGAGCGAGTAAAGGTTTATCACCACCATGGGCGCGGTTCTGAATCGACAGGCGTTGGCTTGTTCACTCAGCAGGTTATGCAAGGCAACCCCCTACTTCCTGTAGAAGAGAATGGTCGACTCAACGATCCGATTCTGCGTGAAAACTTTATGACTCGTGTTTTCACTTATCAAAAGTGGCTCGACCTTGTCGATGAAGGCGCCACCAAACACAAATTGATTCAATTCCACAGTGCTCACAAGTATCTAGTGATGTGTCACCATGTTGAAGGCTACAAGAGCCTAGGCAAACTTCTAGCGAGTAACGATTTAGAGATCGATGAGCTGGCTGAAAAGTACATCGAAGGTCTGATGACGGCGCTAATGCATCATGCCAATCGCGGCAGTCATGCTAATACTCTGCATCACTTGCAAGGCTACTTTAAGAAACAACTGAGCAGCGCTCACAAACAAGAGCTCACCAATCAGATTTCATCATTCAGAGAAGGGCTAGTTCCTTTGTTAGTTCCACTAACACTGATCAACCACTACCTGATGGAATACCCAAACGAGTACCTAGAATCACAAGTTTACCTAAACCCGCACCCCCAAGAACTTAAGCTGAGATACGGATATTGAGCGACATTCTATGGATAAGACGAGATCTGCGGGTTCACGATAACCCAGCGCTCGTCTCTGCGGTTGAAAACGGCGTCTCTCTCGCCGTTTTTATTTCAACCCCGCAGCAATGGCAACAACATCACCTTGCACCGATAAAAGCGGACTTCATCTATCGCCACCTAAAACAGTTCGAATCACAACTCGCTGAATTCGGTATCACTCTTCTGCATCTCAAAGCCACGGATTTTAACGATCAAGCCACCCAGCTCATCGACTTATGCAAACAGAGCGATGCGACATGTGTGTACGCCAATTCAGAGCCGGAAGTGGATGAGCAGTTAAGAGACAAACGCTTAATCGCAAGCGGCATCAAACTGAAGATAACCGACTGCGATACGATTCTGCCATTAGGTAGCGTGCTGAATAAACAAGGCGAGATGTTCAAGGTTTTCACGCCTTTCAAAAACGCATGGTTAAAAGAAGTTCAAGCGAAAGGCATTATTTGCAGCCACGCTCCGGAGCATTCAACAGGATCAGCGCAAGCAGGTTCATCTGAAACAGATTCGCCTCAGAACCTATCACCTCAGAATCCATCACCACTGAATCAATCGTTAAGTGGTTTTTCTGGCGAGTACGATTTCGACTTTCCGCGTACCGATTCAGAGCGTTGGCCACTAAGCCAAGACGTCCTTGAGAGCGTGATCCCCAATTTCTTAGCCAATAAAGTTAACGACTATTCTCGCCTTAGAGATATTCCATCGGTGAAGGGGACTTCTGGTCTTTCGCCGTACTTGGCTATTGGTGCAGTCAGCCCTCGTTGGTTAGCGATTCAATTGATTCAGCAACAGCCTGACTTGTTATTTGATACTCAGTTGCCAGCCTTTTCTTGGCTTAATGAATTGATTTGGCGAGATTTTTATAAGCATTTGATGTTCCATCATCCTAAACTGGTTAAAGGTGCTAACTTTCAACAAAAGTACAATGGCTTAGATTGGTATCACGACAACCCTAGCTTCAAGGCGTGGTGCGAAGGCAAAACAGGTTACCCTTTGGTTGATGCAGCCATGCGTCAATTGGTTGAGACAGGCTGGATGCACAACAGGCTCAGAATGGTGGTGGCAAGCTTCCTGACCAAACACCTGTTGATTGAATGGCGCTGGGGCGAACGCTTCTTTATGTCGCACCTTATCGATGGTGATTTCAGCGCGAATAATGGCGGTTGGCAGTGGGCTTCGAGTACGGGTTGTGACGCTCAACCTTACTTCCGAATTTTCAATCCAATCACCCAGAGTGAAAAGTTTGATCCGAAAGGAATTTTTATTCGTAAGTACATTCCAGAGCTGCAAAATATTCCTGACAAGCATGTGCATTTTCCACATGATTACATTGCAAAAAATGGAATTAACAGCGAATACTGGCAACCCATCGTTGAACACAAAGAAGCACGATTGAGAGCCTTAGCCTTTTTCAAATAATTAGAGTGAATATTATGGATAACTCTCTATGGCTTGATAACTTTCTCAACATGTATCGAGAGCTCGGAACCGACAATTTCGACGTGCTAAAGACGGTTTATCACCCTGATATCGAATTCCAAGACCCACTGCATCATGTCAGTGGGATTGTCGCGTTAACGCATTACTTCGAGAACATCTACACACAAGTCACTAGCTGTTACTTCCACATCGAACACACCTTTGAAGTGAAAGATGAAGCATCCGTTTATTGGACAATGCAATTCGCTCACAAGCAACTCAACGGACAAAAGCCGATTGAAGTTCAAGGGCACAGTCATATTAAAATGTTGGACAACCAAGTGGTTTATCATCGCGATTATCTGGATGTGGGTTCGATGTTGTACGAGCACATTCCAGTATTAGGTTGCGCGATCAAATCCATTAAAAAAAGAGCGAGCCGATAATGCGTATTATGATCACAGGCGCGACCTCAGGTATCGGCCAATCACTCACTATAGATTATGCTCAACAAGGACATCAAGTGATTGCTTGCGGCCGTAACCAAGACAAGCTACAAGCCTTAGTTGATTCTCACGAGACAGACTTATCGCACTCGTCAATTGACCCACTCTGTTTTGATTTGACCGATTACCACAATTTCCCCGAGCTTGACGAAGATAAGCCGCTCGACCTCCTGATCTTGAACGCAGGTGATTGTGAATACATTGATGATCCTGTCAATTTCGATGCAGAGTTGTTCGAGCGCGTCATCAACATCAATCTCATTTCAATTGGCTACGCCCTTAAAGCTTGGTTAAAAAACATCAAGCCCGGCGGACGCTTGGTTTTGGTAAGTTCAAGCGCGAGCTTTTTACCACTGCCAAGAGCTGAAGCTTACGGCGCTTCAAAAGCCGCTCTCACCTACTTGGGTAGAACACTGTCAGTGGATCTCGCCGAGCACAACATTCATGTCTCAATTGTGCACCCGGGCTTTGTTGAAACACCATTAACCGAGCGAAACTCCTTCGCTATGCCTATGATTATTAGTAGCGAGGCAGCCACTCAACGAATCGTAAATGGTATTGCTCAAGGAAAGAGCGAGATCGATTTCCCAAGACGATTCATATTAATAATGAAATTACTAAGAATGCTACCGACTCCAGTTTGGCAAAAACTCGCTTCAAGGATGGTATAACAATGAAAAAAATCGCCATTATAGGTTCAGGCATCTCTGGACTGACTTGCGCACATGTATTAGATAAGCACCACGACGTTACGGTATTCGAGAAAAATGACTACGTCGGCGGGCACACTGCTACGGTTGATATAGAACACCGAGGCACGGCGTTTTCAATTGATACTGGCTTCATCGTTTTCAACGACAGAACCTACCCAAACTTCAACAAACTGCTTGAGCAACTCGGTGTAGAAAGGCAACCCACCGAAATGAGCTTCAGCGTACACAACACCACGACTAAATTCGAATACAACGGCCACAGCATTAATTCTCTGTTTGCTCAACGAAGCAATATCTTCAAACCCCAGTTCTGGTCTTTGGTTTCTGACATTCTTAAGTTCAACAAATTGTGTAAAGCACAATTCGAAAGCAATGTGTTTACACCTGACGTTACCCTTGGCAGTTTCTTGCGTGATAACCAGTTTTCTGACTTCTTTAGCCAGCACTACATTCTGCCGATGGGTGCCGCTATTTGGTCGACAAGCTTAGAAGAGATGGAAGAGTTCGAACTTAAATTCTTTATTCAGTTTTTCTACAATCACGGCCTGTTAGACATTGCCAATCGTCCCCAGTGGTATGTGATTCCTAAGGGTTCGCGCTCGTACGTTGAGATCATCCTTTCATGCTTAAATAAACCAGTCGCGTTAAACACCTCGATTAAACAAGTCATTCGTCAAGAGTCAGGCATTACCATTGAATTCGAAGACGGCGCTACACAAAGCTTCGACGAAGTGATTTTTGCGTGTCACTCAGACCAAGCCCTGCGTTTGCTGGGCGACGCGACAGAGCAAGAACAACAAGTGTTAGGGGAGATCCCTTACAGCCGAAATGAGGTGGTTCTGCACACGGATACCAACCTGTTACCCGACCGTAAACTGGCGTGGGCAAGCTGGAACTACATGTTAGATGGCAATAGCCAAAGACCAGCCTGTGTCACTTACAACATGAACATTCTGCAGGGCATTGAAAGCCAAGACACCTTCTGCGTAACCCTAAACCAAAGTGACGCGATAGCGCCTGAGAAAATCATTCGCAGCTTCGTTTATCATCACCCGGTACTTAACTCGAACACGGTAGAAGCCCAGCATAAGCGCGAGCAAATCTGCGGCAAAAACAACACCCACTTTGCAGGTGCTTATTGGTACAACGGATTTCATGAAGACGGTGTTCACAGTGCACTCGATGTCACGAAGCGCTTTGGCTTAGATTTGAGCACGAGTTCAGTACGATGAACACTCACACCATGACATCCGACATGGAGATCGCATCAGAAAAGAGTGAAGAACTCAGCGGCATTTACTGGGGCAACGTACGCCACCGCCGCTTTGGCGATATTACTCATGAATTCAGCTACCAGTTATACATGATGGGGTTGGATCTCGATGAAATCCCTCAAACAACAACTCGCAGCCGTTTGTTCGGTACTCAATGGTATAACCCGATTCGCTTTGTCGAATCGGATTATCTCGCTGAAAAAAAAGAAAATGTCACAACTGATGAACCTAAAACACTAAAGCAACGTATAGCTTCCAAAGTACAACAACTTGGTGGCGATTGGGCGGTAGAAAACCGCGTCACAATGTTGGCTCAGTGTCGTTGTTTAGGGATTTATTTCAGCCCAATCAACTGTTTTTTCTGTTACGACGAGACTGGTGATTGTCGCTACATGTTGGCCGAAGTGAGTAACACGCCATGGCGAGAAAGACACTATTATCTCATCGACATGCAAAAAGAATTGAAAGTAAAAAAAGAGTTTCACGTTTCGCCGTTCATGGATTTAGACATGAACTACTTGTGGAAAATAAAACCACCAACGAAACGGACGTTAGTACACATCGAGAGTCATCGTAGCGACAAGATTTTTGATGCCACACTAGCACTCTCAAAGCAGTCGGTAACAAAAGCAAACATTAGGAAAACGGTACTGCGGATCCCAGCAATGACAATCAAGGTTGTAATGGGTATCTACTTTCAGGCTCTCAAATTATTTCTGAAAAAAGTACCGTTTGTGGCGCATCCAGATTCAGCGTCTAAAACGCCTTAAAGATGTCTAAATTGAAGGCTTGGGTAAGCTTAACGAGATAAGCAGTTCTAGCCCTAAGTCAGTAAAACTAAATTTAAAACAATTTCTCAGCGAGGTTTCCATGGAACAGCTTGCCAAACAAAACAACAACGTAGAACAACAAGCTAAAGCCGTTGCTGTTTCAAGCAACTGCAAATATCGAGCTCTGATTTTCAAGGTTCTAGAACGTCTGCAATTCGCAAAACTCGAAGTGATAGAACGAGACCAACATTCGGTGTTTGGAGACAGAGAAGCGACCTTAAGCGCTCAAATCGTTATCCATGACGCGAGCTTTTACCGAGATGTGGTGATGAGCGGCAGTATTGGGGCATCTGAAGCCTACATTGATGGTAAATGGACCAGCCCCGACCTCACTCGCGTCATTCAAATCATGGCGCGAAACCAAGCTCAACTGGATGAATTGGACGACAAAACACAGTGGATTTCTAAATTCAAAAACCTACTTCTTCGTCGTAAAAATTCCAACACCGAACAAGGCTCTAAAAGAAACATTCTTGCCCATTACGACATCGGTAACGAGTTGTATGAACGCTTTCTTGATTGCTCAATGCTGTACTCATCGGCTATCTACAGTGAAGACGCATTGACTCTGTCGAAAGCACAGCAGAACAAGATGAAAACCATCTGTGAACGCTTAGAGCTTTCAGAATCGGACAGCGTAGTTGAAATCGGTACTGGTTGGGGCGGTTTAGCGATATTCATGGCACAGCACTACGGGTGCCACGTTACTACCACGACCATTTCAGATGCCCAGCACGAACTGGCAGAACAGCGAGTCAAAGCGCTTGGTTTAACCGACAAGATCACTCTGCTTAAAGAAGATTACCGAAACCTGTCAGGCCAATACGACAAGTTGGTGTCTATCGAGATGATAGAAGCGGTTGGGCATGAATATCTGCAAACTTTCTTCGAGAAGTGCTCTTCTCTGTTGAAGCCTTCAGGAAAAATGCTGATTCAAGCGATTACCATTGCCGACAGCCGTTATGATAAATACCGTAAAGGCGTCGACTTTATTCAGAAGTACATCTTCCCCGGTGGTTGTTTACCTTCGGTAGCCGTGATGACTCAACACCTCGCCACCAGCACAGACCTTGTGGTTCAAGAAATCGATGACATTGGGCTGCACTATGCTCGCACACTTAACGACTGGAACGTTGCCTTTGAAAACAGTTGGGAAGAGCTCGAAGCATTGGGCTATTCAGAAGAGTTTAAACGCCTTTGGGTCTTCTACTTCTGTTACTGCGAAGGGGCATTCCTAGAGCGCGTGATCAGCACTCATCACCTTGTCGCAAGAAAACCTCGTTACTTTGGAGCAAAAGATGAAACGGTTTTGGATTATTAATCTCGTTCTGTTTCAAGCGACCTGGGTTTGCAGCGCGTTCTTTACCGCGCAAGCCCCGTTCGTTACTCCACTGTTCGTGATTATCCATTTCCTTCTTTCTCCGACTCGCAATAGCGATCTCAAAATCCTCTGTTTGTTACCTTTGGGTCTACTGCTCGATAGCTTGATGCTGCATTTTGGCGTGTTCGCTGTTGATCCTGATATCGCCAATCAAACCATATTCCCAGTGTGGCTTGTCTGCCTGTGGATCATGTTTTTAATCAGCTTCAATCACAGCCTAAATTGGCTTTTAAAATGCTCGAAAGTGATCTTGTTTGTCATAGGGTTCGTAGCAGGTACTAGTAGTTATTGGGGAGGCATCAAAGCAGGCGCCCTTCTTACTACTTGGCCAGATGCATCGGTGTTAGCTGCCCTTGCAATAAGTTGGGGGATTTTGTTGCCCTTACTGGTGGCCGCCTACTCCAACTTAGTACAACCTAAAATGGCAACAACGAGGTGACTTATGGCTTTTCCACGCAACCCGGCGCAAGCGTTCAAACCTGAGAGCGACAGCAGTCGCGCACGCACGCATTCAAACGATCGTACGCAAACAAGCTTTCATATCCAAGCTAGCAAGCAAAGAACGAACAAACTTTTCAGCTTTATCACCCTATCCCTAATTTTTGCTGCACTCCTGTTCACCGGCAATGCGAAAGCTTCTGCCGTCGATGATCTCAACAAGCGCGGTCAAGGCGAAATGAGTTACCTATTTTGGACTCTCTACTCTGCGGAGTTCTACACCACGCCAACCAACTCTGAGCGCGCACTCAAGCTTGAGTATTACCGTTCTATCGATAGCAAAGACTTGGTGGATGCGACCAAAGATCAATGGAACAAGCTTGGTTATTCTAAAAACAACATCCAACGTTGGTTGAAACCTTTGTATGCGATGTGGCCTAACGTTGAAGAGGGAAGCACTCTCACTATTCGTGTTGCTGAAGACAACGTGAGCCGTTTTTATTTCGACGAACAACCCATCGGCATCATTCAAGACAAACAGTTTGGTGAAGCCTTTTTAGCCATTTGGTTATCGGAAAACACATCCGAGCCCGGCCTACGCAAACAACTACTAGGTTTAAATAAATGAGTTCAAAAACAACAATAATAAAAGTCGCTCTAGCACTGCTTTCTCTCACTTGGCTGGCGGGTTGTGGCTCTGCCAATTTAGAGAACCACGTAGACACCACCCCAGAGCTGAAATTGGAAAGCTTTTTTGATGGTGAACTGATGGCCTACGGCATGGTGCTTGACCGCTCTGGTAACCTATTGCGCCGCTTTGACGCCAAGCTTATTGCCACTTGGGACGGTAACAAGGGAGAAATCAAAGAGTGGTTTACGTTTGCAGATGGTGAGCGGTCCACTCGGGTTTGGAACCTGATAAAAACCGGTGACAACACCTACACAGGAACGGCCAACGATGTGATTGGTACCGCTTATGGTGAAACTCAAGGCTCGGCTCTGTATTGGAAATACGACCTAGAAATCGAAGTGGATGGCAGCACTTATGAAGTGGTGTTGGATGACTGGATGTTCTTGATGGACGACAAACGCTTGTTCAACAAAACCGAGATGTCGAAGTTCGGCTTTAAAGTCGGTGAAGTGATCTTATACATCGAGAAAATCTGATTGAGAGAGTCTTAGTTTGACCTTGTCTTGTTGGCGCTTCTTTTCATCCCACACCAGCTCTAGGTTCACAAGACAACCGCAGTTCGCAACAATACAGCCCACAACGTGAAATTGTGGGCTGTTTTGTTTAATCCCTCGAATAGCGTATCTGCAAGCTCACCCCTCTGTGCTAAGATGCGCCACCAGCATACAAATGGGCTAAACTCAGTTGAGCGAACGAGATACACAGTTCCACCAATTAAGAGCACTTCCCCATTGGTTTCGCTAAGCGTAGATTCCCTACCATGATTAATTGAAAAGGCTTTAAAGCATGAGCAAGTTGACCTCAGCGGAGCGTAAAGCTCGCGACAATGAACGTTTCTCACAACGTGTAAACGACCGCAGAGAAAAAGGCGAAGACGTAGTTGCTTACGCACTGACCAACAAGAAAGCTGTAAAATTCCTGACTAAGTCGGAAAAGAAACGCTTCAATGAAGCAAAAGTCATTCGCCAAGAAGAACAGCGAGTGAAAGATCAAGAAGAGCTCAACAGAATCGAAGACTCATTCACGACCAAACAGTTCGACGACGAGTAATCTGATTTCAAAATCGCTGGCCCTGTGCCGGCGTTTTTACTTTTTAGCTCTCCTTCTTTTTCCCTCCCTACTTACGTCACGTTCTCAATCCTCTGTTCTATCGTTCTAACTCATGGATCTTTGCATCTTGGTCTTAGATCTCAGCAAACAGGCATTCAAAGCCTTACTATCTCGATTCAATTCAACAATTCCGAGTCCCCATGATTTTAATTACCGGATCAAGCAGCGGTTTAGGCGCAGCTTTGGCTAAGCAATATGCGAACACATCGAACAACAGCCAGCGCTTGATGATCACTGGTCGTAACTCACAACGTTTAGCTGAATTAGCGAAAGACCTGCCAGCGAATACCGTTAGCCAAGCCTGTGACTTGTGTGACCCACAATCAGTGAGCGAGTTATTAAATACGTTGCCAGAAACACCTAAGCTGGTGATTCACAGCGCGGGCAGTGGATACTTTGGTAAGATAGAACAGCAAGACCCTGCAGCGATCAGCGACATGCTGAAAAACAACATAGAATCATCCATCTTTTTGATTCGTGAACTTGTTCAACGCTACAAAGACCAACCCGTCACCATTGCAGTAGTAATGTCGACTGCAGCCCAAGGCGCTAAAGCGGAAGAGTCCACCTACTGCGCAGCAAAATGGGCAGTAAAAGGCTTTATCGAATCGGTCAGATTGGAGTTAAAAGGTCACCCGATGAAAATCGTTGCCGTTTATCCTGGCGGAATGGCGACCGAGTTTTGGGGAACCAGCGGCAAAGACATGGATACCTCAAGATTTATGACAGCGACAGAGGCAGCTCAGATGTTGAAACAGGCGTTAACCAGTACAGAGCATGGCTTCGTATCAGACATCACGATAAACCGCGGCTAGCGCTTAGACAGAGCCACAAGGAAATAGAGTCGTGAGACAATTATTTGTGAGGGTGAGCATGAAAGTGTGCGACAATGCTCGGCGTAAATTCATATTCAAGGTTTATTATGAAACTTCTAGTTCGTAACCTATCGCGCTCTACTGCTGAGCAAGACATCCGTGTTCTATTTTCTGAGTTCGGCTCAGTAAAAGAGTGCAGCCTAGTCTTAGACCAAAACACTGGCGAATCTAAAGGCTTTGCTTTTGTTGAAATGCCAGAGCACGAAGAAGCTAAAGCGGCACTAAACAAGCTGAACATGTCAAAGCTTGGCAGCAACACGATTCGTGTAAAAGTAGCTAACTCTTAATTAGAGCAAGCACTTCGCAAAGGCTGGTTGTTAGCTTATAGCTTAAGATTGGTTGTTAACATCAGATTGGTCGTTGGTAGCAGATTGATAGTTAATAGCAATCGTCAAATGACTGGCCTCTTTATCTAGCTTCACCGTAAGCTCAGATAATAAAGCCCGTAACGATATTCCGCTGAAAAAGCATAATATCGTTACGGGCTTTTTGCTGCTCGCGATTCCTTTTTACAATATTTCATAACACAACCTATTCCCTTATAGTTTGCGCTTACAACCCTTCATGCTCATCAATAGCGCGCCTTGCTTCTGCCATTGAACACCCTGATTCCATCACTAACTGCGCGACCGTCATCGAGGGCGTAGCGGCTAACAACGATGCCAAACACACCACAGGCTTAGGCAGTACTTTGTCTATTGCGGTTGCTATCCAATCGTCTTTTTCATGAGTTAACATGGTTTTAAATTCAATGAGTTGATGATCTTGAGCCACCAACAACCAGTTGCGTGAACGACGCACTCGCTTCAACTGGCATCCACACTCAGTCGCATTCGCCTTCACTTGGCTTTTATCACTCACACGATGTACAAAACTATTCAGTGGGACGCTAAACATAACTCTCTACCAATCATTCAAGTGTTCTCGAACTACCACTCAACACTTCAACCACACCTCAATAAAATCATGCTTAGGATTACACAGACACAAAAAAACCGCCAGTCATGCGCTAAGCAGCCTCGCGGTTTTTCGCTCTTTTAGAGTCTACTGCTCAGTATCGCCTACTAAGCATTTTCAGATAAGTCGGGATAATCAGCAACAGCTTTTTGAAGTGCCGTTATCGCAGCAGTTTGAACTCACCTCAGCTCCTCGCTCAAAACCATCAATCGCGTCGGCTAAAGCAGTAAACGACTTCTCGATATTGTCACGTGATGTGGCGATGTTCATTCGCATAAAATTAGGACTTTCAGCACCAAACCAGCCGCCTGGCGTTAACCCCATTTTAGCCTGTTCAAACACCACGTTCTTTAGCTCTTCTTCCGAGAAACCTAATTCAGAAAAATCAAACCACACTTGGTAAGTCCCTTGTGGCTGGAAGACTTTCAATTGAGGAATGCGCTGCGCAGCAAACTCAGTGATCCACTTAACCGTGTCTTGCAGATAAACCAACATTCCGTCTAGCCATTCTTCACCTTTTTCAAAGGCGGCAACCGTCGCAAAGGTCGTCAAGGCATTGCCATGATCAAGATACATCGCCGCGACATTGGTTTTGAACGCTTCAAATAGTTCATCATTGTTCGTGTACACATAGCCGTTTGAAATGCTGTGCATACCGAAGGTTTTCGCCGGAGAGCCAATAAGAGTGATGACCTTGTCATAATCAAAGCTGGTTAAGCTCGTGAAAGCGTGACCTTCAAAGATAATGTCTGAATGGATTTCATCACTGATGATCAACACATCATGGCGCTTGGCAATCTCGATAACCTGTGTCACTTCTTGCTGTGTCCACACGCGACCTGTTGGGTTGTGTGGATTACAGAAAATCATCGTCTTCACTTTTTGTTCGATGATCTGCTTTTCCATACCGTCGAAATCAATGCGGTAACCTTGCTCATCATTGATAAGTGGGCTCTTCACAACCTGACGATTTGCTTTATTCACCAAGTTAGAAAACTGGTGATACGCCGGCGTATGGATAAGCACACCATCACCTTCGTTAGTGAATTGGCGCAGTAACAATGCGATGCCAGAAAGTACACCCGGTACCTGCACAAACTTATCAGCCGAAAGGTTTAAACCATGACGCTTTGAGTACCACTGTGAAAGGGCTTCAAACACCGCTTGCTCATGAAACTCATAAGAGTACACACCGCGCTCAACCAAACGATTCAGCTCTTGAGTGATCGGTTCTGCTACCTGAAAATCCATATCGGCAACCCAATATGGGAATACATCTGTGGTGTTATAAATGTTCTGTAGCATCTGCGGTTTGCTTTTGATAAACGCATTCTCACCGTAGTTAGATGTACTCTTAAACGCTGTCATGGAGGAGCCCTCAAATAGGTTGTTCGGTCTTTTTGCAATCCACTTGATTGCATAAATACCCTTAAGACGATGGCATAATCAAAAAGACGAAGCTTTTAGAAAATAATCTGAAAGTACAAACTAATTTCGTGTTTCTACCTTTATCTCAGTCTTGACCGAATTAGCGATGAAGCAGTTTTTATGCGCTAAATGATGAAGCTTGTCGAGTTGTTTGGCGGTGGGTTGTTTAGTACCTGAAAAAACAATCTCAGGTCGAAGAGTCACCGTGGTAACCGATGAGCGGCCTGATTCATCTTCCTCAAGCACACCAATTGCGTCATCCACATAAGAGTCGATCACGTACTTCTGCTTCGCGGCAATGCCCAAGAAAGTCAGCATATGGCAGCTAGAAAGTGCCGCGATAAAGGCTTCTTCAGGGTCAACATTCGCTTCTACAGAAAACGGCAGTGGCACCACATGAGGAGAAGACGAAGCAGGTACAGTGACACCACCATCGAACTCCCACGTATGACCGCGACTGTATTGATTATCGCTAAAGGTTTCATTTTCCGCTTTTTTCCAACGAATGACCGCACCATATTCAGACATAATTCCTTCCCTTTTTAATGCTCAATAAATTATCGATCAGCTGGGTGATTGACACCATCGTTGGTCACTACATCTCCAATATCAAAAGGGTTTACCCCTTCCAAACAACCGATATTAAAACCGTATTCATTTGGGCTTGATCGTCGTTGATGATGCGTATAGATACCGCAGTTTGAGCAGAAGTAATGCTTAGCGGTATTGGTATTGAATTGATAAAGCTTGAGATACTCAGCACCTTTGATGATCTTGATGCCATCAAGCGCCACAGAGCCAACAATCGCACCTCTACGACGACAGATAGAACAATCACATCGGCGCGGCTTTTCTATTCCGCTAGGTAAGCTGAGCTCTAGTTCGACTGCACCGCAGTGGCAGGTGGCTTTGTGAAAAGGTTGGATAATAGTACTTCCTACTTGTTTCATTTCTCTCTCCAATCACGTCCTTATGTTGCAGGTATCATAACCAGATCGATGATCTCTGTCCGTAAGCTGTCGCTGAGTTCTAGAGATCCGTCATACGTAGGTGAGCGTCTATTCTTTGTCTGACCTCTCGACTAAGCCACTGAAGCTCTCGAGAAGATAATCCAAAAACAGTCGAATACGCTTCGGCTGGTACTTCTTGCTGATGTACACCACATTCAAGTCAGCACTTGATACGGAAGTCGAGGTATTGAAGTTCTTCATGTAACCATTAAGCAGAGTCACAAGGCGTTGGTTATTGATGTCGTCTTGTACATCCAGTACCGATTTAAGAGCAATGCCCTCTCCTTTTAATGCCCAGTATCGAATGACTTCACCATCGTCTGAGAATCGCTTTGGCACAACGGTAATCGACTTCTTCATGTCGTGATCTTGGAAGTGCCATGTCTTAAGTTCTTCATTACTGCGCAGCATCGCCAAACAATCGTGCTCGACCAAATCTTGTGGCGTCAACGGCGTTCCATGCTTGGCAAGATATTCAGGCGAGGCACACAGCACACGTCGGCTCGGCGATAAGCGTCGAGAAATTAAACTGCTGTCGACCAATTCCCCATAGCGGATCACGATATCCATACCTGACTCGGCAATATTCGACAGGTTGTCGTTCAAATACAGATAAGGAATCACATCAGGGTACTGCTGACAAAACTCCGACAAGATTGGCAGGATGTACTGCTTGCCGATATCTTTTGGTGCGGCGACCTTTAATGGGCCTTTGACCTCTTTAACGCCATTTTGAATCAGGTTTTCAGCCTCGCTGACATTATCCAATATCTCCAGACACGCCTTGTGATACAGCTCGCCTGAGTCAGTCAAAGACACATGTCTTGTGCTTCGATTCAACAACTTCACACCATAACGCTCTTCCAACGCCTGAAGCCTTGCTGTCATGGTCGCAGGAGAAAGCCCTAACTCTCGTCCCGCCGCCGCCAACCCTTGATGCTTCACAATACTGACGAACATCGCCATGTCTGAAAACTTATCCATGCTATTCGTGCTCTCGCCCTATTGTTCATTTAAACCGAATAATGAATTTATATATTAGCCAATTATCAAATTTAGTCGAACAAATATAATGACAACCATCAGCAGAACACGCAGGAATTCAGACCATGAGCAACACACTAACTAACCAAGAAAAGAGCAGTTTCGTCATCATTGGTGGCACATCAGGTATCGGCAAAGCATTAGCTATGCAATTGAGAAACGACAACAACATAGTCCACATTGCTAGCCGCCACACAGGTGTTGATATCAGCGATGAAAAGTCGATTTGCGAATACTTTGAATCCATTGGTCCATTCGATCATTTGGTGGTGACGGCAGGCTCATCCGCTCCAGCGGGAAAAGTGACAGACGTTGCTATTGAAGACGCGAAAACGGCATTTGATACCAAATTTTGGGGAAGCCTAAACGTTGCTAAGCATGCTGCACGTTACATGAAGCCCAACGGTTCTATCACGCTCACGACGGGCATGTTGTCACGCAAAGTAGTCGCAGGCACTTACGTAAAAACAGCCATCAACGCCGCACTTGAAAGCGTAACTAAAGTGCTTGCGAAAGAGCTCGCACCAGTTCGAGTGAACGCCGTAAGTCCGGGTTTAACCATGACAACAGCCTACAAAAACATGGACGACACAGCTCGTTCAGCCATGTACGACAACGCCAAAAACAACTTACCCGCAGGCAAGGTTGGCGAAGCTTCAGAGATCGCAATGGGTTACCTGTTCGCGATTAATAACCCATACGTCACTGGCTCAATCATCGACATCGATGGCGGTGCGCTGCTCAGCTAAAACACCTCGCAAAGACACAAAGAACAATCGTTAGGGCGTGTATCTAAACGTCCTAACAAACAAAAATTTACATAGGTAACTCATCATGAAACAAGAAGCCATCCATAAAGAAAAGATTCCATTCCAAGTTTGGATACTCACACTCGCGGCTTTTGCGATTGGCACCGCTGAGTTTGTTATCGCAGGCATTCTTCCACAAATTGCTACATCACTTTCGATCACAGAAGGCCAAGCGGGCTACCTAATAAGTGCGTATGCGCTAGCTATCGTTATCGGTGGGCCAATCTTAACCATCTACCTTGCACGCTTTAACAAGAAGATTGTGCTGATTGGGCTAATGGCGTTGTTCATCATCGGCAATGTCTTGTCTGCACTCGCACCAAGCTATCCTCTACTCCTCGCGAGCCGTGTTATCGCAGGCTTAGTGCAAGGTCCTTTCTATGGTATCGGAGCGGTAGTAGCGACTAATTTAGTGTCTGAGAAAATGGCAGGTCGCGCGGTTGGCCAAATGTTCGCAGGCTTAACGCTCGCCAACGTTCTTGGAGTTCCAGCCGGTACTTGGGTGAGCTTGCAATTCGGTTGGCACACCACCTTCTTTACCGTGGCTGCACTTGGCACAGTTGCGATGATCTCTATCCTAACCTCAATCAAATCAAGCGGTCACAGCGAAGCGAAAGACATCAAAACTCAGCTTATGGCGTTCAAAAATCCAATACTGCTTATCAGCTTGGGGATCACCGCTTTTGCTTGGTCTGGCTTTATGACGCTTTACGGCTACCTTGCGCCAATCGCCATGCACATCACGGGTTACGGCCAAGAGTCTGTTACTTGGATCTTCGTGATTGTGGGTGTTGGTTTAATCATAGGTAACACCTTGGGTGGACGCTCTTCAGATAAAAACCTCGGTAAAGCTTCAATGTTTTGGGCAGTCGCAATGATCGTTTCATTGGTTGTGGTTGGCCTTGTGGTAGACAACAAAATCCTCTTCGTTGTCGCTGCATTTGTCTTTGGTATTGCATCATTTGCGAACGTTCCAGCCATGCAACTTCGAGTGATGAACCACGGTGGCGAAGGCCAAGAGCTAGCAGCAACAGCCAATATCTCAGCGTTTAACTTGGCCAATGCCTTTGGTGGATTCCTTGGTGGCATGGTCCTCGACAGCCAACTAGGCGCAGGCATGATTCCATTCGCAGCCGTTGTTGTCCCTGTAATTGGCTTACTGCTTATCGCCAAAGCCAACCGAGCTGACAAGCCTCAAAGCAACTCTATTTTCAGCCCAGCAGAAAGCAAATAACGCGACTTATAACCCGAACACAAAACTAAAAACACTGAATTAAAACAAGGTAGATACCATGAACAAATTATTCGAGACATCAGAACTCAAAGGCCTAGAACTGCAAAACCGTGTTGTTATGGCACCCATGACTCGCGCTCGCACTAGCCAACCTGGAAACGTGCCAAACGACATGATGGCGACTTATTACCAACAACGAGCAAGTGCTGGGCTGATCATCACTGAAGCAACACAGATTTCAGATGATTCCCAAGGTTACTCATTCACACCCGGCGTTTATACCGATGCACAAATCGAAGGTTGGAAATCAGTAACCACAGCCGCAAAAGAACAAGGCGCCGCGATATTCTGCCAGCTATGGCATGTCGGCCGCGTGTCGCACCCTACCTTTCAAAGGGGCGAACTGCCGATTGCACCATCAGCTTTGGCTCCAATAGAAACTCAGGTTTGGATTTCTGATGAGAATGGTAATGGCAACATGGTCGATTGCATCCAGCCAAGAGAAATGACCCAAGCAGACATCGATCGTGTCGTTCAAGATTTTGCTAACTCAGCGAAAAAAGCGGTCGAAGCAGGGTTCAACGGAGTAGAAATCCACGGTGGCAATGGCTACCTAATTGACCAGTTCCTAAGAACCAATTCAAATAAGCGCACCGACAACTATGGTGGAAGCCGTGAGAACCGACTTCGCTTTTTGATTGAAGTAGTAGATGCAGTCATTGATGCGATTGGTGCGGATAAAGTGGGTGTGCGTTTAGCCCCATTCATCACCTTCAAAGACATGAACTGCCCAGACATCGTGCCAACGATTTTAGAAGCTTCGAAGGCATTGCAAGCGCGTGATATCGCTTACCTACATCTATCAGAAGCAGACTGGGATGACGCACCAGTTATCCCTGAAAGCTTCCGTGTCGAGTTAAGAGCCTTGTTCTCCAACACCATCATCGTCGCTGGCAGTTACACACCAGAGCGCGCCGAAGAAGTACTAAGCAAAGGCTATGCGGATCTCGTCGCATTTGGTCGCCCATTCGTCTCTAACCCAGATCTAGTATCACGCCTACAAAACGGCAATGAACTATCAGCTCTCGACGACGCCACCCTATTCGGCGGCAACGAAAAAGGCTACATCGATTATCCAGCGTTGTAGCGAGTAAGCACCAAAACAAACACCAAGCCTGCATGAGTCCTGCAGGCTTGCCTCCTTAGAAACGTGACCGAACCGATACCTTTTTACACCCAAGAATCCACTTGCATATTTTAACTTAAACCACTGTTATATTTGAACTTTACATAAAATATAAACTACAAAAATATCAATAATAATTCCGATTTAAACGGATAAATGAGGACTCTCCATTGTTCAATGTAGGACAGGTTTACAATCGACGTTCAGATATACACGGTCATTACAAAGGTCAACAATATGGTGGTATCGCTACGCCGGCTGCTCACCCGTATGTCTTTATCTTCACTAGCGATGCAGGCGAAGAGTTTGGCTACTCTGATGGTTTTAGTGCAGACGGCACTTTCCGATATACAGGAGAAGGGCAAGAAGGTGATATGAAAATGGTTAAAGGAAACTTGGCCATCTTTGAACACCAAAACAACCTCAAAGAGATTCTCTTATTTGAATCTGTCTCAACTGGTTTTGTTAGATTCGTCGGTGTTTGCAACTACATCTGTCATCACATCGAGCAACGCCCCGACAAGAACGACCAACTCCGTGATGCGATAGTTTTCCATTTAGATATCGTCCCGCAAAGTATTGGAGATACAATTCAAACTCCAAAAATGTCATACCTTACTAAGCCAACTAAAAGTAAATCATTAAAGCAATTACGAGACATCGCTTTAGCTTCAACGCCACTTCAAACTGACACGAAAGAACAACTCACACATGTAAAATATCGTAGTGAAGCCATTAAGCTTTACGCGAAAAAGAGGGCAAATGGGCTTTGTGAAGGCTGTGGAGATCCCTCGCCTTTTGAGACCAAGTCAGGTCCTTACCTAGAAGTACATCACCTGACACGGTTAGCTGATGGTGGCGCTGATTGCCCTGAAAATGTAATTGCACTCTGTCCGACTTGCCATCGTAAAGCGCACTACTCAGTGGAAGCTGCAGATTTCAATGCGAAACTCATCGAGAAAGCACTAAAGATTGAAGAGCAACTGTTGTAAACATTTCCTTCAGGCAAAAGAAAGGCTCGCATGACTAGTGCGAGCCTTATGCAGTTTAGGGGGTAAACCACAATCTGATATTAATTTGGGACTAATTATTTAACTTATGAGCCAGTATGCACTTGTGCGCATTGATATTCTATTTTTAAATGATTCACTGCAATTAATCAATCGATAAAAGTTAGCGTTTGGTCAATTTAAACCACATAAATAACAGTGATTTAGTGAGCGCTGTCTAGAAAACCATCATAATCCCCATATAAATCAGATTTATAGGCTTCTCATTTGCCAATAACCTTCACCATTGGTTGCGAGCTGACTATGTAAGTAATCAAGCGTGTCAGCAACCTGTCCGGCAATGCCTTGTGGCGGATTAAACAGCAACAAACCGCTGCCGATGAGGCGATCATCACCCTTAGGATCGCGCAGTCGTAATTCCGATTTAATCGGGCTTGGTAACAAGCCTTCTTTCACTGCAGTCACACAGTGATTCAAAATCAGTGAGCTTTTGTCATCGGTGTAGAGCGGATACCAGATCAGAGCAGACACTTTCTCAGATTGCTGATAAGCCTTAACTAAGGCATCAATCACTGCGAGATATTCAGAATCGGTTTCGTAAGGTGGATCGATAACAATCAGATGGTGGTTATCGTGCTTGGCCACATCATCAGGTAACGCTTTAAGCCCGTCGCCTGCGGTAATGATGAGCTTGCTTGAGACATCTAGATCGCGTTGTAGCTTCTCAATATTGGTTTGCAGTAAGTCGGCTTCGTCTTGCTGAATATCTGAAAAATAGAAGCTGTCTTGGCTGCGACCTTGTTGATATGCGATGGCAGCAGAGCCGGGATACAAAGAGATAAGCCGATCCGGATTATAGTATTCCAGTACCGACATAAAAGAAGCGAATGACTCTGGAAGGTAAGCCTTATTTTGCCAAAGATACCCGACCCCTTCAGCAAACTCGCCCGCATGATTACTTGGCGCGGTGGTTAGGTCGTAGCACCCTGTTCCTGAGTGCGTGTCGATAACATTGAGGCGTGAGTGTTGCTGCATTAATGATTTAACCAGTGCACTCAATACCGGATGCTTGAGAGCATCCCCATGATCGCCTACATGACATTGATGTCGATATTCCATTCCCTTGCCTCATTTCTACTGACGTCATCTAAACATACTTCATATCACACGCAGTTGCCTATTCAATCCATCGTTTTTTGAAATAGCTTCTCTTTTCGCTAACTGTCTGACTCTTATAAAAAATAAAGCCCTTCGTTTTATTACAAACGAAGGGCTTTATTGAAGTTACTTGCTAACTTGTGCTGCTAACGAATAGACAACCTAAGGGTACTCGCCCTCAACTTCTACTGGAGCTTTTACTTTGTAGTGACAAGGCTGTAGGCCAAGTAACTTAGGCAGGGTGATGCCGACTGAAACGGAAGACCACGTACCGCTGACAATGCCGACAACCAATGCAATCGCAAAACCTTGCAGCGCAGCGCCACCCAGTAGCCAAAGCGCCGATACGGTGATCAACGTAGTGCCTGACGTCACCATGGTGCGCGAGAAAGTCGCTTTCACCGATTCGTTAAGCAAGTTATCAGTATCACCGTTTGGATTGCCACGCAGCATTTCACGGACACGGTCGGCGATGATGATCGAGTCATTAAGTGAGTAACCGAGAATCGCTAGCACGGCCGCCAATACGGTCAGGTTGAACTCGAATTGAGTGAAGGCGAACAAGCCCAAGATAAGCGTGACGTCATAGATGATCGCGGCAAGTGCACCAAGAGCCAAACGCCATTCAAATCGTACACTCAGGTACAACATGATCATTAGGAAACACACCAATACCGCCAAGCCGCCTTGGTCAACCATGTCTTGACCCACTTGAGGGCCAACCACACTGCTGTTAAGCACTTGAACTTGATCGCTCACCGATGACAAAGCATCCACTAAGTTTGGTTGTGGAGCATCAGTCAGCTGGCTGTAACGAATCGTCCAGCGATCTTGTTCTGCCATCCCAACCACTTGAACATCTTGTTGGAAAGCCGTATCAAGCTTGGTTTTTAACGCGTCTTTTGTTACTTGGTCAGAGAGCTGAACCTCGGCAACCACACCGCCAGTAAAGTCCAAGCCCCAGTTAAAACCTTTCACTGCCACCAGCATCACAGAGCTCATGAACAGCACAATAGAAATCACAGACATCACCTTACGAAGGCGAGTCATGTTGCTGTCTGTAATATAGCGGTCTGAAACATAGCTGTTTGAATTAGTCATATTTGAAGTACTCATGCTTAAATCCTTACGTCGTGGCGTTGGTCACGCCCCCAAACCAAATTGATGATCGCTCGTGAAGCAAAAATGCCCGTAAACATACTGGTTAGAAGACCTAAGCCCAGAGTCAAAGCGAAGCCCTGAATCGGGCCATTACCAATGGTGTATAGAGCCACAGCAACAATCATGGTGGTGACGTTGGCATCGAAAATAGAAGAGAACGCGCTATCAAAGCCACGGTCGATGGAGCTCGCAAAGCTGCGCCCCTCTTTCATCTTGTCTCGAATACGTTCGAAGATAAGCACGTTGGTATCTACCGCCATACCAACGGTTAGTACCAAGCCCGCAATACCTGGCAGAGTTAAGACTGCACCCGGTAGCAAGGCAATCAGACCAAACAATGTGGTCATGTTGACGACCAATGCAGCGTTCGCAACCCAACCAAGACGGCGATACCATAGCGCCATAAACGTTAGAGTAAGACCCAGGCCAAGCGCCAAAGCAGCAAAGCCGTTAGTGACGTTTTCCGCACCCAAAGATGGGCCAATAGTGCGTTCTTCAATAATGGTCACTGGCGCAGTCAATGAACCCGCACGCAGTAATAACGCAAGCTCTTGCGCTTCAGCCAAGCTGCCAGCGCCAGTGATTCTGAAACGGCTACCCAGTTGAGACTGAATGTTTGCCACACTGATCACTTCACTGTCTTGCTTGCTGTTGCCCGCTCTATCACGACTGTATTCGCTGTACACGGTTGCCATTGGCTTACCGATGTTATGACGTGAGAACTCAGACATTTTCTTACCACCAGAAGAATCTAGGGTAATGTTTACTTCTGCGCTGCCCATCTCACCAATGCCACTACGAGCATCGATAATGTGTTCTCCGCTCAGTACCGCTTTACGGTCTACAACCACACGGTTGCCATCGGAATCTTTCAGCGTTTGAGTGCTGCGCGTTGGGTTGTCGTAAACAGAGTAGAACGCCAAAGATGCGGTTGCACCAATCACGTCTTTCGCAGCTGCAGGGTCTTGTACACCCGGCAATTCAATACGAATACGGCTTTCACCTTGACGTTGAATCGATGCTTCCGTGATGCCTAATTCTTCAATACGGCTGCGCATGATTTGCAGGTTTTGTTGAACGGTGAGGTTACGCAGCGTTCTTTGTTCTTCTTCAGACTGAGTTAACGTCAGTGATTTATCTGAACGATCACGTAGCCAATGTGGGAACTCTTCACGAATCAGCTTCTGAGCTTTTTCAAAATCAGCGTCGGTACGGAAATCAAACTGAACTTGGTTGTTCACCACTTTACCGCGGGCATAACGCACTTCGCTGGTGATCTCGTCGACCATCGCTTGTGCTTGCGCGTGATAAACCGGCTCCATATCCACTTCTAATAAGAACTGCACACCACCACGTAAATCAAGGCCTAGCTGAATCGGTGCAAAGCCCATATCAGTTAGCCATTTTGGCGCTGCAGGCTCCATAGCAAGAGCAACCGTCGCGTTGTCGAGGAAGCGCTCATTAAGCACTTCTTTGGCTTTCGCTTGTTGCTCTGCATCTTCTAAGATCACCACTAAACGTTTGTCTTTTTGAAAGGCTGATTTGGCTTGAATGCCTTCGCTAGCAAGGTATTGCGTCACCTGAGTGGCGTCGATCGTCTGCTCAGAACGGTTACTGATTTGAACCGAGGCGTCCTCACCAAACCAAGAAGGTAAGGCGCTTAGAATCATGATGATGATGGTGGCGATAAGCACCACGTATTTCCACTTTGAGTAGTGGTTAATTTGTTTTCTTGGAATGCGTTTTTTCACAGTCAAGATCTCTTCTTTGTACCAATCACCGTAAATACGTGCTCAAAAATAGAGCCGGAAAAAAGCAGTGATCGAGCATTTTAACCAGCTATGGAGACCAGTTACTTACTACGATTGGTATAACTAATGTTTTGCGAACACGAGCGATGACTAATCACAACCAGAACAAGCTGATTGAGTAATAGTGAGGCTAATAATTGTGTGTCGCTATATTGGGTTAATTGGCGAGTTCAACGGGCACAAGTGACCATCGATACGACCAATTTAAGGTCAAACGATTAGCTAAGAAGATCTCGGAAATGCGAGTATTGAATATTGCCCTCTTTCCACCCCGAAAGCCGGGAGGACGGGGAACTCACAATACTGGTCCAATGCTGTTTGGAATCCAACAGAGGTGTGTTGACCAACAGGGAGGCCAGCAAAGAAGGAGGTGCGAAGTCAATCAGCAGATGATAAGCCGGCTCAAGATCGGCCGAATTTTCTTGCTCATTGGTTAATATACGTCGAAAAGTGGCAGCTTGAAGGCTCGATTCAGAATCATGGTAGTTGGAGCTGTCACCTACAGACGAGGTGTCCAACTGAACCTTATCGCACTCTAAATAGGCTGATGGATTATCCGCAGTTGCCTGTTTACAAAGATTAGTTTGCGAAGACTGCTCTTGAGCCGAATGAATTTGAAATGGCTTAGAAGGAAACGAATAGCCGTTAGAATTCACTAAGCCAAAGCTCAGTAAAAATAACATTAAGACTAATCGAGTACCTAGTTTAAGCAATTAACAAGAATCCTGAATGGTAGAAACAGCGACAATATATAACAGCTATGAAAGTTACAATTGATTTAAAATCACAACCACGCATATTTGACATTGCGCTGACAATAGCTCACCTCATCGCGCTGTGTTCATGCATCCACAATCGTCAGAAAACAAAAAGCCAAGCAATGACTGTTTGGCTTTGATTTGGTCTCGTGAACAGCGATTTAAGCTATCGTTTTCACGTTCTACACTGAGCCTAGGCTTTAGGACGCATGATGTTCTTAACCTTGCGGCTATTTTTACCAAAGATGCGTTGCACTAGCGCATTCATATCTTCCGCAGAGATCGATCTCGCCACTCGCTCAACTTGAGACAAAGCGTCGATATCGTAACCATGAAGTAGATAACGAGACACATACCACGCTTGGTCGATAGAACTCATCTCGAGCGGCGTGAAGTCAGCTTCGAACTGTTTTACAACCGCTCGTATTTCCTCTTCAGAGACACCTTGTAGGAGATCTGTAATCACCTTATCGATCGCCACTTCCACTTTATCCACGTTCTCTGGCGCTATCATCGCACCAATAACCCACTCACCACTCAGTTCACTATCTGCGGATGCTGAATACGTATAAGGCGAGTAATCTAAGCTCAACTCTTCACGAATATAGGTATCTAAACGAGTCGCCAACAGACGTTCCAGTAACCCTTCCATGAAGATCTCTTTTGCCGTAAAGCCTTCTTCAGTTTCAGACTCTGAGATGACTCGTAAAACGTACTCTGCGCTATCCACATTGTTGATAGCTAAATCAATGCGTGGTTCTGATGGCTGTTTGAAAGCCACCTTAAAGTCAGGCACAACTGCTTTTTCCAATGGAATCGAAGCCAAATATTGCTGAACCAAAGGCTTCAATACGCTTGGATCAATATCACCCACGATCACGAGTTGGTTATGTCTCATTTGACCAAACAGCTGCTGATGAAGGTTAGCGATGTCTTCCACAGAAACCGCTTCAACACGCTCTTTATCTACAAAGTGGTGACGACTCTCCTGACGATAGATATTCTGATTTATTGCGCGTTCAAACTGGCCAACTGGGCTGCTCAAGAAAGATTCTTGACCCTGTACAAACTCCTGCTTCACCGCAGCTAATTGCTCGGGATTAATTTTAGGCGCAGTGATGAAGGTATAAAGCGCAGCAAACGTATCTTTAAGCCCATCTTTTTTGATATTAAATTCAATACCATGACGAGTATTGCCAATGAAACTGTCGGCACGAATATCTTCACGGTCAAAATACGCGAGAAGTTCAGAACCCGTAAACTCACCAACACCACTTCGAGCGAAAGTTGGTAACGCAACCTCAACGGCGGGGTACAAGCTCGGATCCAACGCGGCTTTTCCGCCGAGGCTCATGTACATCACGCCAACATCATCACCTGCAACATAGTCACGCAAGTACCACATGTCGATACCATTGCTTAACGTCCACTTTTGGATGTATGGATCGATAGACATTTGTTCAGCCAGTACAACCTCGCCCGTCGAACTCGGTACAGCAAAGGCACTCGCTGTTGCAATCGTGAGTGACTGTGTTCCAGCCTCACCGTACGTCGCTTTTAAGCTATCGAGGGAGTTAATAACAGCTGCTCTGTCTTCAGAATCGTCCAGCCCAATAACAAAGAAGTAATCATCAGAGAGCAGATTTGTGATGTTGTCGTTTATCGCTTCCAGGCTTAGGTTAGCAATAAAGGCTTCCAAACTGGCTTGATAGTCTTTCTGTGATTGGACGATTTGATCAGTCACTAACGAACTTGCTTTGTAGTTCGCGTGTTCAACGCTGTCCATTTTATCCCAGTCATGCTCGATGTTATCTAGCAAGTCTTGGTAGTAGTGCTGCTCGCCGACGATATCCGTTTCCGAAACACCAAAATCACGCAGTGATGCCAAGGTAGAAAGCAGCTCTTGTTGGATGACTTCACGACCACCAGCGGGGAAACCAACGCTTGTTGATGAGTAATTCAGAGAACCCATTCGATAGTTATCGGACGCTACCCATTGCGTCGGCAGCGCTGCATCATTGAATACTGCTTCGAGTCGCTGTTGAATGATTTGTTGCGCGGTTTCATCTAACCAACGTTGATGCTGTTGAGCATGAGTTTCAACTCTATCTAAACCGCGGTTGAACGTCAGAGTGATGCTCGGCGCTTCTCTTCCTGCGTATTCAACATAATCACCTTCATTGAACGAGGTCATTTTCTGCTTTTCTGGTCTTGGGGTGTCACCACGCTCCCAGCTTGAAAACTTCTCTTCAATCAATGGAATCAAGGTTTTGATGTCTACATCACCTGAAATCACTAACTCGGCGATTTGAGGTTGGTACCAAGTTTGGTAGAAATTAGATAGGCCTTGAGAGGTTGCATCGACAACCGATGTTTTGGTGCCCAATGCGTCTTGAGATTCGTACGGACCGCCTTCAATAAAGTGGTCATAAAATACCTCTCCGAATGACTTGTCATCAAGGCGAGCCATTCGAAACTCACCAAGAATCACACCTTTCTCTTTTTCAACTTCTGAGCTTGCAATGTCCAGTCCATCACCCACATCACGCATCCACGTCAGGGCAGACTGCAATTGAACGTTATCTGGCAAATCTAACTGGTATACCGTCTCTTCATAAGAGGTGTAAGCATTAATATCAGCACCAAAGCTAGCGCCTGCATCTTCAAACAGACGAATCACATCGTTCTGAGAAAAGTTTTTACTGCCATTGAATGCCATGTGCTCGACAAAGTGAGCATAACCTTCCTGTTGAGGAGTCTCCTGAATCGAACCCGCGTGAACGACTAAACGTACAGAGACAGACTCTTCATGATCAGGATAAACATGATAGGTAAGGCCGTTTTCCAGTTGACCTGAAGTCCACGCAGGATCCGGTTGGATTAAGTTTTCGGTGGTTTTTGATGTTGAGCTACAGCCAACCAAAGTTAGGCATAATGCCGTCGCTAAATAATATGTTTTCATAACAACCTCTTAATGTCATTCATCGACAATATACAGATTGAGTTAATGATTATTATTTAATATTTAACCCGATGAATATCTTTGTGATCCAGATCTTCATTTTATAAATCACCATTCTCTATGTAAGATCGGCGGTGTTCATTTAAAGTGGCGTTTTAATAAGAGCCTATTACATCCATTTAAACTCGCTAACTACATCCAATCTAAAATCAATAGCTACATACCTTTAAGCTAGTTATCTACATACCTTTAAACAAGGCTTGCGAGGCGCGGCTGATGGGTAACTTCTCGCCTGACACATACGCCGACATCTGGCCGGAGAGGCCTTTCTTTACCTTATCTATTGCGGAGACTTTCACCACCACTGAACGGTGGATCTGCCAAAACTCATCCGGATTGAGCTGAGCGATCAGTTCTTTTAGAGACACGCGAAGAATAAACTCTTCTAGCACACCCCCTTGGCTCTTTTTAAATATAGACACGTACTTATCTTCTGCTTTGAAGTAAGCCACATCATCGACGGCGATAAGATGAATGTCTTCACCGACACTGGCTTTGAGCCATGTGAGATATTGAGGTTGAGCTTGCTGTGAGGTTGACTGAGATAGCTGTTGAAGCTGATTCATTAATGCCGCGATGTCAGGCTGTTCCGGCGTGCTACCTGATTGCGTTTGATTGCTCGACAAGCGTGCTTGAACTTTCTGACATGTGGCCAGTAAGCGCTCTTCATTGATTGGCTTGAGCAGGTAATCCATCGCATTGTGCTCAAAGGCTTTAACCGCATATTCGTCATAAGCAGTAATGAAAACCACCAATGGCGGCGAAGTTAACTTGTTCAGTTTTTCCGCCAATGAAATACCATCGAGCTCTGGCATTCGAATATCAAGAAAGACCACATCAGGCTCAAGTTGCTGAATACTCTGCATCGCCTCTAGCCCGTTTTGTGCCTTACCAACGATCTCTAGCTCCGGCCAAACCTCGGCCAAACTCTTGTCGAGATGGTGCCTTAACAGTGCTTCATCGTCTGCGATAATCGCCGTAACGTTCGGCTGTATTGCTGAGTTGCTCATGGCTAGTCCTTTAAATTCACACTGTAAATCGTCTGTTTTTCGTCACTGTTCTGTACTTTTGGGTCTGTAATTCTAAGCGGCTACGTCAGTCAGCGGTAACAAGATCGTCGAGACTACCCCGCCTTCAGCTTCTTCAGTAATCGTTAGGCTCGCCTTATCACCATAAAGAGTTTCGATTCTTTGACGAATATTACTTAACCCAACACCGTGACCCGTATTCGCAGAAGGCGTTTTCAGCCCCGCGCCATTATCTGAAACTTCAATTTTTAGCTGTTGTGCCTGTTGACCAATGCGGATATTCACTTGGCCACCCGCGGCTTTAGGCTCAATACCGTGAGTTAATGCGTTCTCGACTAGAGGTTGAATCAAGAATGGCGGAATCACTTGCTGATCGCTAATGTCGTTCGTTTCAATCGAGAACGCTAGACGCTCACCCAAACGTATCTTTTGAATATTAAGATAAGCGTCCAACAAGTCGACCTCTTGTGCGATGGTCGATTGCTCAGTGCGACTGTTTTTCAGAGTTACACGCAACAAGTCAGTCAATTTTTCGAGCATCAGTTTGGCTTTAGCGCTATCACTCTCAATCAACACATTGATGGTCGCCAGAGTGTTAAACAGGAAGTGCGGTTCAATTTGGCTTTGCAGTTGCTTAAGCTGACTTAGCACCACAACCTTTTCTTGGTCTGCCTGACGGCGCTTGGCCACTTCTAATTCATTGTCGGCACGCAGCTGCTTCTCTCTTGAGTAGAAATAGTAATAGCAAACCGAGCAGAAGATAACGCCCAACAGCACCACTGATTTAAGGTCCGAGATATTGGCTCCGAAATGTCCATTCAACCAATAGTGCGCGTTCAAGGTACCAAAGGTCATCGCGATCACCATTGAGATGCCCACATCAAACACCTTTGATTTCCTCTTAAACACCTCAACCAAGATAAAAGAGGACCCCACCGCGCTGTAACCAAAACCAAAGCTTATCGCGAGATTGACCACAAGGTCTCCACCCCAAATTGTCTGTGTGGTGATGGCGATAACGAAACAAAACAGTGTGGTCAGCGTGAAGCTCTTAATCCATGGAAACTGACTGTTTGAAAAAGTGTTCATTAAAATCGTCCTTTGATATTTAAAAGAATCATATGACTATCGGGTAAGTTGGCGTAAGCAGAATCACTTTTACCGCCTAGAAAGCGTGCAGCAAGTTCCAAATCCAACGATGAGTCGCCATTATCTAACGCCTGATAGTTGAGCCACTGGGTAGCAATAAAACCGCTATCTTGGGGAGACAACATGACGTCGAATGTCGGCGTGATATATTCAAGCCAGCCATGTGTCGAATCCAAAGACCAATGAAACATGATGTTGTGTTGAACCAAATTAGCGTGTTGATAACCTTGCGCGTAAGAACCTGCCAATGATGCGGTCATCGGATTAACCGACAAAGACTCAGCACTTTCTATTGCGCTTTGCCACTCAGAGTTGCTCCAAGCTCGGCTATCAAACCAGTATTCCAATACCACACTGTGGCCTGTGTCATTTGCCCATGTTATTCCAGCTAACGCTTGATAGGCCTCACCCTGCTCTTCAAGATAAACCGGTTTAAGCATTGAGTTGGGCTGACTGTAGCCAAGGCTTTGTCGTTGATAGACCACCGAACCATGAAATTCCCACGCGAGGTTTAACACCGATACTAAACTCGCTCCAAGCAAGCCGTGACGCACATCGTCATAATAGGCGACCCATTGATACTCATGATCGCCCACTAAATTGTAACGACGTACCCCAAAGCCTTGCTGCTGATTCTGCTTTTCAAATTCATTTACGTCTTGGGAAGTCCATGACGAGTCACTGTAAAGCAGTGTCCACTCGCCCGTCATATCGAACAGTGACGCCGACGCAACACCCGCGCCCTCTTCCGCCACAATACCCACAGGGTTTTGTCGGTAAGGCTTGATGATGTCTAACGGTCGGTAGCCATAGCCCACGCCCCAATCTAGGCGAACCTTACCGAGCGTGACATCGAGGTAGTGGTCACCGAACGCTGAATTAGACAGGTCAAAACCACCTTGCCAAAACAACTCACGCACGATGAATTCCGATTCAAAACTCGCGTCTTGTTGTTGAGGGTTATTGCTTAGAATATCGTTGGCTTTCACTGCGAACAGGCCAAGCCAATTGTTGTATCCAACTTCAAGATCCAGCAAACCATTGAGCGACTGACGATTATCGGATGCTAAAGGGCTAAAAGGCGACTCTCTCGATTCAACCGACTCAGCGCTCAGTTGCCAGTCCCACGCTAAGCTCAACTCATCCGCTTGAATCGTGTAACTCATGCAAGACAAGGCAAGAAAAGTAGCCATTGAGTACTTGATGTAGAATCGGCGATTGGGCACTCTCATAAGCTCACCTATAGCCCAGACACACTGTTACGCGACAGGTAAGCAGGGTTGTAGTATTTATCCGCCAAGCTTTGTTCGCTCACTTCACTGTACTCAATCACGGTTTTCTTACTCGGTTGAATCTTATCGAGCAAGGTCATCGATACTACTGTTGGCAAGCCATCTCGCACGCCTTCAGTAAACCACGCTTGCTTGGCTAGCTTTCCTGAACGCAGATACAGATCCGCTTTAACTGGAAATGCACGGTCTGCCGTTAACCACAGGTCAATCGATTGATAACTCGCACCCTTGGTTTTTGCGGTGAGTTTTAAGTGATGAGCATCAAGCTGTTCACCACTAGGCATCTCAACCGATTGTTCTGCAACCCACTCGCCTTGATAATCTTCACTCCAAGTCAGCGTTGAGATATCCCCAACCGAAGCTTCACCAAGCAGTTTTTGCATCGGGGTGATACGAATTGGACGGCGCGACTTCGGCATCAGTAGCCAATAATTATCTTCAATCATCAACATCTTTTGACCTGCTTCAACAGCCGATTTGAACACCACTAGCGACTCTCGGTTTGGTCTTGTATAGACGTTGTATTCTCGGGTTTTATCGAGTTGTTCGTCTTGATATAGCGCGACTAAAGAGACCACCTTGGACGCTTGTGCACTGTTCAAGCGGTAGCTATCGGCCTTGGCAATCATCTCTGTAACTTGCTGTGAATCGACTGCCCAGCTTGGTGTCGAGACTAGAGCCAAAGCTAAAACAGAGCCCAACGCGAAAGCCAAGGTATTGAATGAACGAGTTAATTTACACATAAACCAGCGCCTCCGTGATTGGCTTATTCACGCCTTTACGAGCAGAGAAATAAGCAGCCAGCAAACATATCGTCAGCACACCGAGGGTGGCGTAACCAACCAATTCCAATGAGAAATAAATGTTGAATGGGTAACCTTCGGTTCGACCCGGGGGTGGTGGCATTTGTATATCAACCACTAGCAATAACACCGACACTAAGCCACTCACTAGCGCCCCTATCGCACTGCCAATCACCGCCAGTAATCCCGCCTCTTTTAAAAAGCCCGCCACAATTTCAGAAGGGTAACTGCCGAGTGCCGATAAGGTGCCGATTTCACGAGTGCGTTCCGTCACCGACATGGTCATGGTGTTGAACAGCGATACGAAAACCACCAATGCCATCACCGCGCCCATGATGCCGAAGATACGGTCGTAAAGGTCTTTAACCTTGGTGTAGAAAAAAGCACGATCTTGCCATGGGGTAATCTCTATTTCGGGAGCTTGTGGATCGCTTTGTCTATTCAGTAACACCTCAATACGTTGCTGCAAGGTCGATGTCTTGCTGGTTTCAAAAAGAAATACCGATAAGGTGCTGACTTTATCTGATGCTAAAAGATCTTGTGCGGTGGTGATGTGCACGTACAACTGACGCTTGTCCAACTCAGGAACGCCTGTCGAGTAGATGCCCTGCACCTTAAAATCAAAGGCATTCAAAGCGCCATCACTAGTGGTCGCGAGCAGTGTTACCCAATCTCCAACCGCAACTTTAAGGTTACGAGCAAGGTCGGTTCCCAGCATCACTTGTGGTTCTTGGCTGTCGTATCTTGGTGATTTCACATCTGAGAGAGTCTGACCACTGCGCACATCAAGGAACGGCCCTTTCATGTCGAACTCACGCTCATTCACGCCCGTTCCCATAAAAATGGTCGACTTACTGCCGTTAGACACCAAGCCGCTGAAGTAGACTCGCGGCTGCACACCACGCACATCACTGTCGCCAATGATGCTCTTGGTGAGCGCTTGAACGTTATCCAGACCATTACTCAGCGGCATGTCTTCATCTTGTTCAAAATAGCCGGGCGTGCTCAAGGTGAGATGACCAGTATCGCGCGCGGTCGATTCTCTCAAAGATTCATAAGTGTAAAGTCCGTAACCACCGGCACTGGTGAGTGCAAATACGGCAATGGCGATGATCAACACCGAAAGCAGGCTGCGTCGACCGTTTCTTAGTAAATTGAGCCACGCCAAACGCACCGAAGTAGGAAGTAAAAACGTGCTCATCCTTTGTGTTAACTTGCCCATGAGATCGCCTCCTTTGCTGTGGCTTGTGGTGCCAGTTGGCCGTCGATAAGTTCAATTACTCGGTCACAACGCTGCGCCATTCTTGGGTCGTGCGTTGCCACAATAAAAGTCGTACCCATTTCGTGGCCAAGCTCTTTCATAATGTCGATTACCAGGTTGGCAGTGTGACTGTCTAGGCTCGCGGTCGGCTCATCGGCAATCACTAGGCTTGGGTTATGGATTAACGCTCTCGCAATCGCGACACGTTGTTGCTGACCACCTGAAAGGTTGTCTGGTCGGTGATGAACGTAATCTCCTAGCCCAACACGCTCTAACATGTCTTGCGCTCTGGCCTGCTGTTCTTGTTTCGAACATTGGTTCAACATCAATGGGTAAGCGACATTCTCAAGCGCTGTCATCACAGGAACCAAGTTGAAGCGCTGAAATACAAAACCCAACGACTGACGACGAAAACGCGCAGCGGCGATTTGCTCTGTCGGATACGGTTGGCCATCAATGTTGATCTCACCTCGATAGTCCATATCCAACAAACCAAGAACATTCAAAAGTGTACTTTTTCCAGACCCAGACGGCCCACACAAGGCCACCATTTCACCGCGTTGGATGTGTCCATCAACCCCGTTTAATGCATCAACACGTTGACCGCCAGTCACATACGCTTTGCCGATACCTTTAAATTCAATCATTCCGTTGTCCTCCAATTACCAATCCATTCTTAAGCGTTCGCAGCTACTATTTAGCTTTCGCGTCCATTATTTAGCATTCGCAACTATTACTTGGCTTTCCCTATTAGGGCCTTCGCAGTCATAGTTTCGATACTGCCAGCATCGGCCGTTTCCATTTGTTCTAGCCACGCTTGTGCTTGCTTAAGATCTTCAGCACGAATCGATGCCTCAATCGCATAACGGTAAATCCAAGATGTCGCAGCGAAATGCTGTTGCTGGAAATCATCTTCCGCGAGTAACGAGAGGAACAGGTCATAACCACGATCGAAATGGTTAAACATGTCTGGCAAAGAAGTGTAAGTCACCGCTGCCATAGCACGAGTTAGGTAAGAATCTGGCAGCCCTTGAACACGAGGTTGCTCATGAATCGGTTGGTCTTCGTCTTTCAGCAGCACCAGTGATTTATCGATGGTTGATAAACCCTTCTCCACATACTTCATCTTGTTCCAAGGTAAGAACGCATCACGCCCCATCAGGGTTTCTGTGCTTCCTAGATAAACCAAAGTCAGTGGCGTCGCGCCATCTTGTTGCAGCGTGTCGTTCAGGCGTTCGTAAGCCACCTCAACCAAATCTTCATTGCCTTGCGCTGCTTGATTGTAGATATCAAGAACGTCTGAACTTGGGTTAGCTAAAGCTAACGACGGTGCAAACGAAACAAGCGCAATCAGTAATGAACGCTTAAGCAGAGAAGTGGTAGAGCTTGAATTAAATGAGTGTGAAGTAGTCATGATTTCTAATCCCTTTCAAATGTTGACGTTGAAAGGTTAACTAGAATTTGTCATGCAGTTTTATCAATGCGACGAATGGTAATTACAAGGAGTGAATTGTTTGGAGAGGGTGTGAGTGGAAAACGAAAAGCAAAGTAGCGAACTTTCTCCCATCCCAACCTGAAGCTGTTATTACGGTTTAAAATACAATAGGCTGCAGCACGAGAGGAACATATTCACCATTCAAAAAGAGACTCCAATGAGTCCCTTTTCTTTTTCAATTAATCTGAGATATTCGTTAGCTTTTTATAACTCTATTTTGTTCTCTTTATCAAACTGGAACATGATGTTCTTCCACTTTGACTTTATGAAGATGGCTCATCTTATGATTGTTAACGAAGTCTTTTTCGTCCACAAATTTCGTTTTCGTACCATTAGTAATTGTTGCAATGGTATTCCCAAAGACGGCGTCAGTATGACGAGCATATTCACTCATCGTGGTCTTAACGCCGCGCTCAGCAAACTTTTTCTCCATCATTCGAGAATACGTAACGAATTCAGCAGGTGTAATTTTCTCGTTCAGTTTCGCGTTGCTTACAACCTCGTTCACAACATCTGTTCCCACTAACGATTCATCAAGGTTGTTTAAGATCTCCACTGCTTTCTTGGGATGTACCGTCGGTGCCCTTTCACAGGTATACAACCCATAAAGGAACTCGACAATCATCTCAATACTTTCTTTCTCGTGTCCCCCCATCAAATAACTGCCGTTTCCTACTGAGCCTCCCTGATATTTGCTCTCGCCATTGAGGTGCTTAGCTAAGTTGCCATCGGGCTTTATTCCAACACCTATGTCGAAGAAGTAATCCCCTTTATTTAAAGCCAATAAAGAGACCATGTTCTTTGCAAAAGCTGGACTACCGTGATTGATACTCGCCTCATACAACTCAGTCATCTTCTGAGCAATTTCTGGCGTTGACATATTTTTCTTAGTTAGCAACTCATCAACGGAAACGAACTTAACATTCTCAGGAATCTCGACGCGTGAGTCGTAACATGTTCGCCCTTCAGTGCGTCTATCAACATAAATGATGTGTTTTACCTTCGGGGTGATTTTTGCATTACTAATCACATTTAACAGACCATGTTCCTTTTCAACACTCGGAATAATATTGTCTTCGCCACTTTCGGCTTTAGTATTTACCCAACAATAAGCAATGGTTTTGGTTGGAAGTTTAGAAAAGGTCGGTTTCGCGCACAACAAGGAACTGAATCCACGCTTTTTCTTGTCTTCTTTTAATTGAGTTAATGTTATGTCGGTATTTTCGTTGTTGCGTTCAGCAATGACTCTTTCTCGATTTTCTGCCCAACGCTGATTATCGGCTTTAGTAACTGTAAGCTCTTCCTTTCGAGCCAAACGCTGTTGATTAGCTCTCTCTTGGGGTGATTGTTGTGTTTGTTCAGTGTGGGGACTTGGTGAAGATTGATATCGCATTAAATTGCCTCTAACCATCAAAATGTAAGCAATTGTAACAATATGACAAATCTATCAACCAAATAAAGAGTGGCGATAAAATAACCATTGATATGGATATTTTTACTAACAAAAAGCTCATCATGAAGGATTAGTATGCGTACGTAAGTTAGTGAGTTAGTGAGTTAGTGAGTTAGTGAGTTCCTCATTCTTACAATGAAACAAGTAAATCAAGATTAGGTGACTTTTTAGTCTCTTCTGCTTCATCCAAACTGAAGCCGGATCCATTGATACCTATTCCGCGTCAATGAACAAGCCCCATCCCTACCTATAAAAAACGCTCCAATATAGTTGGAGCGCTTTGAACGACTTTTAGAAAGGGAGACTATTTAATCACGCCACATACAATGCGAGCACCACCGCCGCCAAGTTTAGTCGGATGGTCAGAATGGTTGTCACCGCCAGCATGGAGCATCAACGCTCTGCCTTTCACGTCATCTAATGTCACTCTTGGCGCCATAACTGGTTGGTCGGCTACGCCATGAGCATTAACGTAAAGCGACGGTAAATCACCAAGATGATTATCATCAGTCCAAGGGAAACCATGCGTGCCCGTTTTCTCTGGATCATAATGTCCGCCAGCGGCTCCACCGAGTATGATTTTGCCATCTTTGGTGAGGCTGTCGCATGAACCATTGGCGTGTACATGGAAGCCATGTGTACCAGCAGGTAAACCTTTCAATTCCGGCGTAAAAACAGCCCCGTAATCACTTGAGCTTATCATTACAGTTCCGGTTGACTCACCAGTCTCAAGATCGATCATTTCAACATTCACTACTTCAGCAAAAACAGGAGAAGAGATAAGAGCAAGTGCAGCAAGCCATGTTGTTTTATTCATTTCGTTACGTCCTTTTTATTGTTATTCGCACACTTTGTTTATTACTGAAGGGATTTCAGCACATTGGATTGACCATAGATCTCGGCAAATTCTTTCAAATTAAGTCCTGCTTTATTACGCAATTCTGGGGAGCACTCCGCTTGGTACAAATCTTTCGCAATACTGATTTCGCGTTTAATCAATGCTCCCATCAAAGCGGTGTTTCCACGTTTGTCTTGCAGGCATGCATTGGCACCCGAATCGAGTAAAAGCCCCACGGTTTCTCTGTTTCCTTGATAAGCGGCCACCATGAGTGCGGTGTAACTTTGGTTATTGCGTTGATCAACGGGGAAGCCTTGAGAAACAAATGCATCGACCACTTCATTGTTACCAATACGAGCGGCATCAAAGAACAACCCAACCAGAGATTGGTATTCCTCTTCCAGTTTGTCGTCAGCAGCCAATAAGCTGAGCGAGAAGATCAAAGAGAAAAAAACGGAGCTGAGTAAAAATACGATTTTCATTTATTCCCCCTAACTAACTTGATTAGAGAATGGCCTACAGGAGCCCTGATTTTCGGGCAGAAAAGAGCAGATAAATCTCCTGCAGGCCAAAACTTTACGTCTTACATTGTTGCTTAATTGTTCGCTTGTGAGAGTTTTTCCACTCGTGACATACTGGTGCCAGTGGCTTTAGCCAAACGCGTTCCATATTGTTTGTCTGCACGATAGAAGTAGCTCACCATCGTCGTTTTGATGTCTTTGTCCGTCACCTTATTCAAGTCACCAGCGAGGTTAGCAATCAAATCATTTTTGTCTTGTTCATTCATGCTGCGGTACTGCACACCCGCTTGATAGAAATTTCGTGGATTACTGATCGCTTTTTGTTGAACCGTGCCAACAAGCTTGGTTTCTACGGCTTTAAATTGAGCATCTTCTGCTAACTCTAGTTTTCGGCTTGGTTCATAGTTCACTGCACCATTAGTTAGCGATGCATTGTTGCTCAACCCATTTTGGTTATGGGTGCTCACTGGCGCTAACGGTCGGTTAACGGGTAGTTGGAATAAGTTTGCTCCCAAGCGGTAAAGCTGTGTATCGGCGTACGCAAACAAACGGCCTTGTAGCAAACGGTCTTCAGACGGCTCGATACCAGGAATTAGATTCGAAGGCGAAAATGCCGACTGTTCAGTGTCTAGAAAAAAGTTTTCAGGTAGACGGTTCAACGTCATAGTGCCGACTTTTTGGTCTTTCACATTCAGCCATACTTTGGTTGCATCCAGCCCGTTGTAGTCAAGCTTGCTCAACGCCTCCGGAGACAAGACCTTCACGTAAAGATCCCACTTAGGGTAGTTACGTCGGCCAATTTCAGCATAAAGGTCGTTAGTAAGGTGGTTAAAATCTTTACCTTGCATCTCAGTGACTTGATCAGGGCGAAGGCTTTTAATGCCTTGCTGGCTCTTCCATTGGAACTTCACATAGTTCACGTCACCTTGCTTATTGATCCACTTATAGGCATGAACCCCGAAGCCATCCATGGTGCGATAGCTCGCAGGCGTACCTAAATTGCTGTACACCCAAGTCAACATGTTGGTCGAACCCGGCTCACTACTAAAGAAGTCGAAGAATCTGTTTGGATCCTGAACATTGGTGACTGGAGACGGTTTTAGAGAGTGCACCATATCCGGAAACTTAATCGAATCACGAATAAAGAACACAGGCAGATTATTCCCTACCAGATCCCAGTTACCCTGTTCAGTATAAAATTTGGTGGCGAAACCACGCGGGTCGCGAAGTGTTTCTGGTGATCCTTTAGAGTGAATAACGGTCGAAAAACGAACGAAAACTGGAGTCACCTTACCTTTATTAGTAAAAGGGTCGGAAACCGTTAAATCACTAAAATTACCAGAAGCGACGAATTCACCATGTGCGCCCGTACCACGAGCATGAACAACACGCTCAGGAATACGTTCTCTGGCAAAACGCTGCAATTTTTGGATCAGATGGACGTCTTGCAGTAATACACTGCCATTCTCACCTGCTGTTATGGAGTTTTGGTTATCACCTACTGGTGCACCGTTGTCTCTGGTCAGGGTTTGAGCCTGTAGAGATGTGCTGGCTAAGCCAACTGTAATTAATAAAAAGCTTTTTGACATCTGCATGGTTGCTCTCCAATGCGTGCTAACCATTAAACCAGTCGAGTGGTTAATGGATATTCAAAAGCTCTTTTCTGCCCACCAAGAATATAACTTCAATGTTTACATTTGTTTAATGGGAAATAACGATAGATTCAATAGGTGAAAACGATGGAACGATGACATTTGATTAGGATGAGTGTAAACCACTGGCCAATTATGAATTTAAAAACCCATGCTTCGCCTGTACTTCTATACAAACCAAACAAAAATAGCCGCTAATCAGCGGCTATTTTTAATTATCTAAGCGAAGCTTTTACTACTTCGTCGCTGAGATTACTTCTTAGTTTCTTCAACGACAGCTTTCATCAATACCGAGGTATCCATGCGGCCTTGTCCTTCAGCAGACAATGCCTTGTATGCGTTGTTGGTCTTTTCAGTCAACGGAAGCTGGATGCCTTGGCGCTCTGCTTCATCTAGGCAGAAGCCTAAATCTTTGATCATCCAATCAATAGCGAAACCGAAATCGAACTTGTCTTGCGCCATTGTGGTTGCGCGGTTTTCCATCTGCCATGAGCCAGCAGCGCCGTTTTTAAGGCAATCTACCAGAGTTGGGATATCCAAACCTGATTTTTCAGCCAATACCAAGCCTTCAGATAAGCCGTTCAATACACCTGCGATACAGATCTGGTTAACCATTTTCGCGCGTTGGCCTTGGCCTACTTTACCCATTAGAACTGACGACTTACCGTAAGCTTCGAACACAGGTTGAAGGTCGTTGAAAAGCGCTTGTTCACCACCACACATGATGGTTAACACGCCGTTTTCTGCGCCTGCTTGGCCACCAGACACTGGTGCATCCATAAAGCGAACACCCGCTTGCTTCGCTGCCACTTCAAGCTCTTCAGACAGAACCGCAGACGTTGTGGTGTGGTCGACAAGAATCGCGTTTGGCTTCATTGCGGCCAGTGCGCCTGTTTCGCTGGTTGTCATGCTGCGTACGTCGTCGTCGTTGCCGACACAAATTAATACTACGTCAGCTTCGGCTACACATTCAGCCACGCTCTCAGCAGCTTTACCTTGGTGTTTATCAGCCCAGTCTAATGCTTTGCTGTGAGTGCGGTTAAATACCGTCACTTCAAAACCGGCTTTGACTAGGTGGCCTGCCATTGGGAAACCCATTACGCCTAGCCCGATAAAACTTACTTTCATTTCTTACTCCTTTTTATTTAACTCAGCTCATCGTGATGGAATGACTGAACGCTCTCAATCAACGTGTCGATAAGCAAAGTCAAAGCCTTCGGCTGATATTTTCTTTCTTTGTACACTAAATACGCTTGGCGATCACCCCGATGATACTCAGGGAGCACTTGAATCAGATTCATTTCCGGAGAAACATGGCGAAAAGGCAGTGAGGCGATACCCAACCCCTTTTGCGCTGCGGCCGCAACGGCATAAATATCATTAACGATGAACTTAGGTTTAATCGTCACCATCTGCTCTAAGCGATCGGATTTGTAGAGCGGTATATCAAACACATCATCGACATTAATCCACTCTTGATGCTCGAGATCGTCCGGATTTTTAATCTCTTCACGAGAATCTAAATATTCTTGGCTCGCAAAAAAGCCATGCTTGGCCTTAAACAGTGGTCGAGCAATCATGCCGTCCATGTCGGAAATTTGAAACGTGATCAACAAGTCACGATCGGTTTCAGGCACCACTTGCTGCTGACTCAGAATGAGATTGAGCTGCACGTTCGGATACTGAGTGAGGTATTGCTCAACCGTTGGCCGAAGAAAACCACTATAGAAGTTATGAGGCACCGCGAGCTTTATCTTGCCTTGAATCGCATCGCGCTCTTCAAGCAGGCTACTAAACCCTTGATGCAAAGATTCCATACCACTGCTCAGCGCTGCAAAGGCCGCCTCACCGTCTTTGGTGGCCACCAGCTCTCGTCCTTTCTTTTCTAAAAGGCGGATGCTCAAGCGCTCTTCCAAGGCGGTTAACCGACGCGACATGGTCGACACAGGCAATTGAAGTCGCTTCGATGCCGACAACAAAGAGCCCTCTTCAACCACAGTGCAAAACAGGAATAGATCATCAATGTTTCCAAATATGGAATTCATACTTCTATATGTGCCTATTTTTCTCATTTATGGATAAGAGTAACCTTAATGCATTCCAATAATAAAATCACTAAGGAGAACGGATGAACAACAAACTTCATTGGGTTACAGCGATACTGTCTTCACTGGTCATGGCTATCATGATGTCGGGGATCATATCGGGGTATAAGATGGGTTTCAGCCAAGCATGGCCACCAATTTGGTTAAACAGCTTTTTAATTGCTTGGCCGTGTGCACTCACACTGAGCCTAACCCTATTACCACAAGTTAGAAAAGTCGCGGAGTGGCTATGTCGCCCGAGATCAAAAACGATAACTAAAGTTAACTTATGCGAAGATTAAGAGCATGAATTCAAAGGTTATTAATAAAATCACTGGAACAATGATCAAGGTATTTAATCATTGTTACCGACATAAAAAAACCGAGCACTAGGCTCGGTTTTTTAATAACTGTTGTTACTGTAAAGATTACAGCTCAGCGTTGTGATAAACCTGCTGAACATCATCACAGTCGTCAAGCATGTCTAAGAATTTCTGGAACTTCTCAGAATCTTCTTCAGCTACTGGCGTAGTTGTTTGAGGAACGAAAGTGATTTCCTCAACGTCTAGAGTTAACTCAGGGAACGCAGTGTGTAGTGCAGTCTTCGTTTTGAAGAACTCAGTCGTTGGAGCGAATACAGTGATAACACCGTCTTCTAGCTCAACGTCAGTCACGTCTACGTCTTCCATCATTAGCGTTTCTAGGATGATCTCGTCATCTTCGCCTGCAAACTGGAATACAGCTTGGTGAGCGAACATGTGAGAAACAGTACCTTCAACACCGATTTTCGCGCCAGTTTTAACGAAACATTGGCGAACGTCTTGGAAAGTACGGTTGCCGTTGTCAGTTAGACAGTCAACGATTACGCTTGTGCCACCTGGGCCAAAACCTTCGTAACGAGCTGGTTGGAAGTCTTCACCGCCGCCGCCGTTCGCTTTATCGATCGCTTTGTCGATAACGTGAGCGGGTACTTGGTCTTTCTTCGCTTTAGCAATCAGGTGCTTAAGAGGTAAGTTCATGTCTGGGTCAGAGCTGCCGTTCTTAGCCAGTACGTAAATCTCTTTACCGTATTTAGAATAAACTTTAATTTTTGCGCCTGCAGTTTTCGCCATTGAGGCCTTGCGCACTTCAAAACTTCTTCCCATCGGGATCTTCTCTCTGATTCAATTAACGGTGCAAATTCTAGCAAATTACTGTGTCATTTCAATTCAACAGCTTTGCTGGGTAAGGTTTATCTGCGTTTATGCGACACCCATTACCCGTTTGTATTTTTCAACAGACTGATCAAACCAAGCCTTTTCTTCTGGATCACCTAGCTTCATTGCTTCTTCAACAATGGCTTCAGGGCCACATTTCGCTTGCTTCAGTTTCCATACAAGAAACGATGCTTGCTTATCCAGTTCGATTTTATTTTTCTCACTGGGTGGAAGGAGTGAAAGGTTGATAGACATTATTAGCCTTCGTCTGTAATACGCTTGGCCGAGAAATATATCATAGAGCAGCCTCATAAAACCAATACTATGAGCAATAGTGGGGGTTGTAGGGCGAGAAACCAGCAAGTCGCTGATGCACATCAAGCTAGTTTGAGAGAAGTTTTGCCCTTGATGAGAAAGTATCGAGTATTCGACTCACCTAATGAGCCGAATAATGAGGTATTCGAATCCTGAGGCTGGAGAAGTACCTCTCCAGCCATGAAAAACTATTCACTCTCCGCGAACACATCGCAGCGTGAGGCGCAGATGAAATCATTCTTGTGTAGGCCTTTGATTGAATGGCTCCACCAGGTGACGGTGACTTTGCCCCACTCCAATAAAATCGAAGGGTGATGGAATTCTTCTTCTGCCAACTCTGACACTTTGTTGCTGAATGCCCATGCTTGTTTGTAATTCTTAAACTTGAACACCTTCTCAAGCTGCGGGATGCCGTCTCTTTCGATGATCTGCCAATCAGACAACTCCAACAATAAAGATTGTTGCTCATCTTTACTCAGGGCAATCGCGTCGATACTGCAGGCTTCGCATTTTTGTTCATTCAACATGTGTTGGTTCCTTAGGTTCAAAAAGTGGTGGTAGTAACCCCTCGCCTATCGCGAGATCAGCTTGCTGCAATAGGTTTTCCTGACTGATTTTGAAGAGCTCAGACAGCTCATCAATCACATAATATTTCGGTTGTATAATATCGATACGATAAGGCGTTCTTAGCACGGTTTGCAGATCGAACCGCTCACGAACGGCCAAATCCCCTCCCAACGCATACATGGTTTCAGCGGGAGACGAAAGAATGCCGCCGCCATATATTTTCAGCCTATGACCCTCTTTTACTAAACCGAACTCAACCGTAAACCAATACAAACGGGCAAGATACGCGCGTTGTTTGGCTGTCGCTGCTTGGCCTAATTTTCCGTAATGCTCAGTGAATTTCGCAAAATCGGCATTAGTCAGCATGGCACAATGGCCAAAAATTTCATGAAAGAAATCAGGTTCTTGTAAGTAATCGAACTCGTCTCGCGTTCTCAGAAATGTCGCGACTGGGAATTTCTTATTGGCGAGCAAATCAAAGAAACGGTCGAAATCGATCAACGCAGGCACAGGCTGAACCTGCCAACCTGTTGTTTCCTTTAGCACTTTGTTTATCTCTGGAAGCTGGGGAACTCTGTCTAATGGCAGATCCAGCAGGGTCAAACCGTGTAAATAGGCATCGCATGCACGGTCATTAATGACGTCCAGTTGCCTTTTCACTAAGTCGTGCCAAATGGCGTCTTCTTCGAGGCTCCACTCAACCCATCCCTCTTGGCTCACGGGCTTAGAATGATATTGAGTCATTACACACCTCCTTTCGAATGTCTCCCTTTAAGCCTATCTCCACTACTTATATCCGCCAATTTGCACGATTTTTCGAAACAAGCGATCGTGTAACATTTTATTTACACACTTCCGACAATCCCTTATTTTGCTGATCTTTTGACTTTGTAAAACCTAAATACCAGACTGAAAACGTTAACTTTTTGTTAAAGGTAAAGGAATGCACGAAAACAATAAGCCAGCTTGGCAGCCCAGCGAGCAGCGCGTCGCAGACGCCAACTTAACCCAATTCATGGATCGCCTTGATCAGCAGGGCGTACTCGGGTGGGAATTACAAAACTACACGGATCTCCATCAATGGTCTGTGGAACATCCAGAATCGTTTTGGCGGAACGTATGGCAGTTTTGTGGAATGGTCGGCTCGCAAGACCGTATGAATAAAGCACAAGGCGAGCGCATCAAAGTTCAAGGTGAGAGCCGCTGGCAGCAGCCTAAATCGAATCGCGATGCGGCGTGGTTTCCGAATGCTCAAGTTAACTACGCCGAGAACTTACTGCGTTTAGCGCAAACAATGCCTGACGAGCGTGCAATTTGGTTTGAGAATGAGCGTGGTGAACAAAAGAGTTATACATGGAAAAGCCTGTGTGAAGCGGTCTCTAGCGTTCAGCAATGGCTTGTCGATAGCGGTGTTCAACAAGGTGATGTGGTTGCTGCTTATACACCTTATCTACCGCAAACCGTGATAGCGATGCTGGCGACCACCAGCTTAGGCGCGATTTGGACATCGACCTCTCCCGACTTTGGCGTAGAGAGTGTGATTGAGCGATTTGGCCAAGTGAAACCTAAGGTGCTATTCACCTGTGATGGCTACACCTTCAATGGCAAAACGTTCGATATGATGGGCAAGAACCGTGAAATCATCGAAAACTTAACCGAATTAAAACAGGTGTGTGAGATCGGTTATTTGAAACCGACTCGTGATTTAGAGAAGAGTGATTTAGAGAAGAACGATTTAAAGAAAAACAAAGCTGAACATGATGTATCGCCCAAAAGCTGGCACAGCGTCATCAATCATTATCAGCCACAACCTATACGATTTGTGCGTGTCGGCTTCAATGAACCACTGTTTGTACTCTACTCTTCCGGCACCACAGGCAAGCCAAAGTGCATTGTTCACTCTGTCGGTGGCACCACCATCAACCACCTAAAAGAGCAGCAACTTCACTGCGATATCAAACCGAAAGATCGCGTGTTCTACTACACCACTTGTGGTTGGATGATGTGGAACTGGCACGTCTCTGCGCTCGCCAGTGGGGCTTGTTTAGTTATCTTCGATGGCAGCCCAGTTTACCCACAACCCGATGTACTTTGGGACTTAGCACAGCGCGCCGATGTGTCTCTGTTTGGCACCTCAGCCAAGTATCTAGAAGCGATTGAGAAGGCAGAACTCTCACCTATCGACAGCCACTCTCTCCCTCACTTAAGAACACTGTGCTCGACGGGGTCGGTGCTTTACCCTGAACAGTTTGATTACGTTTACAAACACATCAAACAAGATCTGCATTTAGCATCTATTTCCGGCGGAACGGATATTTGTGGCTGCTTCGTTTTGGGTAACCCAATCTCGCCGGTGTATCGCGGTGAGTGCCAACAGGCAGGGCTTGGAGTTGACATCAAGGTATTCAATTCGTCGGGCCACAAGGTCAATTACGAACGTGGCGAACTGGTGTGTACCAACTCCCTACCCAACTTCCCTGTTGGCTTCTGGAATGACACCGGAGAGCGCTATCACAGCACTTATTGGGATAGGTTCGATAATGTGTGGCATCACGGTGATGAAGTCGCACAGAGCGCGCATGGCGGCTATCTGTTCTACGGGCGAGGCGACACCACACTCAACCCTGGAGGTGTGCGTATTGGTACCGCCGAGATCTACCAACAAGTGAACACCATTGAGGGCATCATAGACTCCATCGCTGTGGGTAAAGATGTCGACCGCAATGAGCAGATCTGGTTGTTCGTTCAACTACAGCAAGGTGTGGATCTAGATGAAGGGCTACTGACAGCCATAAAAAGCAAACTCAAATCCTCTTGTTCACCAAGGCATGTGCCAAGCCAGATATTTGCGATCAGCGATGTGCCAAAAACACGCTCAGGAAAACTGGTGGAGTTGGCAGTGAAGCAGGTGGTGAATGGCAAACCCGTCGAGAACATCGGCGCGATCGCCAATGCTGATGTATTAGATGAAATAAAGCGCGTGATTTCGTTTTAATAGTTAGAACAGAACTATTAGATAAAGGGCCTGTTAAAGGTGCAAGTTCAAAAGCATTCAGCCCTTTGCTGTTCTTTCTAATATTTGCGTTTACTGCAAGTTACCCATCACCATGACAGAAAGTCAGTAGCAATTTTCTATTCCCCACTAAACCCAAAAGTTAGAAACTCAGTACAAGTTATTGGATAATCGTACAATTTTTCGTTTATGAAACAACCGTAACAGCGCTTTATAAGGGCTAGACGTTGGTCTAAAACTTGCTTTAAAGCAGGTAATATTAACCTTATCGATTTCGTGAGCTTATGAGCACCCCTCTTCCTCCCAAAACATCCATGCTGTGGAATGACCATCCTTACACGCTCGAAGAAGCCGTTGCTGCGTATGAAAGCGATGGTTCCTTATCTTCATTGACTGAAACTTCAACAGCGCCCTCAAATGATATTGCAGGCTCACCTCCTGAGCGCAGTATGTTCTGGGAAGGAGAAACCAAGAAAATAGACCCGCCCTCAAAATCTGAGCCAAGAACGATTGATATGACGCAGAGGAATGAGCCCAAAGAAGTAGGGTCTGCCCATATCATTCCCGTCCGCTACGCCATTGACCAGCTCGATAGTGAAGACGCTTCACCATTTGGTTTACCAACTAAATGGCAAGGCAAAGGGCCAGCAAAGCTCAACACTATTGGCTATACACTCCGTCAGGTGCGCGATGGTTGGCTTTACGTTTATGATTCGGTTAGGAAGGTCCTTGATGAATATGAAGTGAAAGGGACACAATTCACGCTTCATAAACTCGGGGCAGCAGAAAGCCCAGAATCCGAGGCGAGGGGAGTACCAGAGTCCCCAAGTACATTCCTTACTTACACTGAAGGAAGCCTTCTATCCCTCTGCTTTTCAGAGCACCGGTGGACATGGAAAATGTTTCTGGCTGTAGTGAACAATCCAGGCAGTCATATTGACCGCATGCAAACCGTGGTACTAACAGCGAACTCGCAACAGCATCACATTGCGCCTATCGCTCATCTCTCTGAAGTGGCAGACATCGAAGCCTCTGCTGTCGATGATGGTCGCTTTGCTGATTCAGGAGTGAGTACACAAGCCGATGAAGCAGCCTCCCCATTCAAACCCGTTGCCTCTGAAAGTGATTTAACGGCAACGCTTCCTGAAGAGGAAGCCGCCTATTTTGTAGCCATAAAAGATTACGCTGCAGACATTCAAGATATATCACTGCATTTTGTAGGAGCCGCCAGCCCCTACCGCCTTTTCGTTGACCAGTTCTCGAATCAATGGCATTTAATGCAAACCGCCATGCAGTTATCCATGTTTGGGGCGAGTGATGAAATAGACATGCCATGGAGAGTAAAACGCAATCACCAAGAGCTAGCCTTCTATGGTGACATGGCAGAATATTATGATTCATCGACCCACCTTAATTTAGCTGAAAAAAACAAAGGGGCGATTCAGTCAGGCTATCCTGCCCAATTTTCTGCGGGCGCTATTGAGTCCAGTCAAAATACACAGTCTGCTGTTGCTCAGTCTATCCAAGAGAAATACGGTATATCCGCCAGTCGTTTTGGCTACTACGAACAGTGGATTGCCAGCGACCGCTGGCGCAAGCAGCTCAATTGGAAACAAATGTTGAGTGAAATGCAGGCGCTATCAGAGCAAAAAGAAACCATACTTGCTCAAGTGACTTCCGTAAAGCGTGACTTTATTTCGGTATTAGAAACGCTCACTCCTCATCATCTCGAACGAGTCTTCGACCTTTACAGCGAAGAAACGCAATATAGCCTCTATCAGCTTCATCTAGCGGCGGTAGAAGCATTTAGCCTTGTGATTGGAGAAGAAGACCGTGTTTGGGCAGAAAGCCAGTGGGAAAAGCCGACCAGCTTGTTACCACTCTATACCTCTGGCTTCAGTCGAAGTGTCTATAATGAGTTGAAAAAATCAATTCCCGAGCCCCTATCAACATCGCCAAGCGATGAAGATAAATGGTTAGAGCATGTCTCTTCGGTAAGCAATAAAACGGGGATGTATGCGAAGGTCATGGACTTTGTCACAAACCCGAATACCTCCGAAACCGACATTTTGAAAGACTTGGCAAAAGGCTTTAAAGAGCTCGATATCCTATTCAAAGCCTCCATCAGCGCTGCTTTAAAGGGGACGTTAGAGCTGGGTGTGAGTTTTACCTCTCAAGCTTCCATTCTATTGATGCCAACGCTGGCTAAGCCATTGTCACGAAATGGTTTCGTATGGCGAGCGACGATAGCCGAGCGTATGGCACAAACTATGCCAGTGAGTATTAATGACAATTATGCTCAAGGATTTAAGGATTGGAAAACGCGCATTGAAGATAATCTTGCTGAGCTAAAGAAAAACAAAAACATCATTGCACAGGAGAATCAAAATCAGCGAAAGGCGACGGCTAAGTATAAAAATGCATTAAAGAGCCAGAAGCGGCTTAAAAAACGATTAGCAGTGGCGACTTTAGAGTATCCACAACGCATTATACTCCCGGACGACCTAGCGAAGGCAACGGTAGAATTTAGGACAAAGGTAATCAGCGAGGTCGCAGGTGATTTACACGAACTGTTCGAAAACGCAGGTGGATTGGGGTTTTTAGCTCTTCTGTTTAACAGCATTGCCTTGACCGATGCCATGAGCAGTATTGCCGATACAGGCTTGATGAATTCTGATGAATTCTTAGACATACAACAAAAGCTGTTTTACACCGCCAGTGCGTGGACGGGTATTCGGACGGGAAAATTATGGGATAAGGTTAAGGGGAGTGACGAACTCAGAGAGCACTCGCTGAAAACTCTTAAAAAGTTAGTAGATCGAAATACAAAAGGCTTTGAAAACCTGATCCTTGATGACTTAAAGGTCTTCAATAAATGGCTCGCGATCACAGGAGCTTTGGGGGCGCTGGCTTCGGGTATTGAGGCGTACCGTTCTTGGCAACGAGAAGATGAGTTGTATGGTCGAGAGTTAGTGTTTCAAAGGTTGAGTACAGCTAGTTTGGGCGTAACAAGTGCTATCGCCGCGTGGCAATTTGGTGGCGCATTAACAGGGTGGCTCTCACCTAACATAACATTTGGAGCTCCAGTTATGGCTGCTTTAGTTGTAGTAACGATTATTACTTTAGTTGCTAATCACGTCTTGAGTAAAGTAAAACAAGATGATTACCAAAAGTGGTTAGATAAACTGCCTTGGGGTTATCACCCTGCTCGAACTCAGTGGAGCCAATCTGCAAGCTTGCCTGAACGAGAGAAGCATAATTCAGCCTTAGTACGTCAAGCGCTGTTTGACTTACAATCTATTATTCAGCAGCCTACGGTATACCATCAGCCTATTGAAAAAGTCCAAGCCTATCCGGGTTACACTCATCGTGAATTAATTGGTTTGGACGTGCATATTCAACTGCCACGCCATGCTGCAACGAATGGTATTACCGTGAGTACCAATACCAAGGCAACAGAAGATGAGTTGACGTCCGGCTCGTGGCATCAAAACGCTGATTTAGCCACGTTACAAACTCAGAGCCAAGCTAGCAAAGAATTGCTAGTGTATAAGGTAACGTTACCGATTAAAGGAGCCGATCAATACCTTGCCATGAAAGTATCGTATGATGTTGAAGATGGTGCCCCCGCTAAGCGTGAGTATTGGTTCCAAAACGGCATAAAACAGAGTGCAACTTATGGCGTGATTTCAGACAATATCAAACAAGACATCATTAAAAAAACACTCACCCCCGTTGTTGGCACATTAGGTTTTCAGGAGTAACCCTTGGCATATTCACCATTTTATATCACCCCAGAAGAGTTGGCGGTTTATCAAGAGGCGCAAGAGCAAGAAATTCTCACAGGGGATAATTTAACAACGTGGCGTAAGTACGATATTGAAGAACCAAGTCGTTACCTTTATTTGTTCATTTCGATTGTGGCAATGTTGCCGATAATTGTATTTTTCTACTTCCTTGGCTTTTGGTCTGGAGGGTGGGTTAATGATGCCATATCGGTACTTGTCACATTTTTTGTGTACTCGTTAAGCTACTACATGTATGGACGAGATTATCGCTATGACTACATTTTTTCTGACAAGGGCTTTGTGATGAAAAAGCGTCGTAATATGCCTAAGTGGGTAAATACCGCCACGCAAGCTGTTGGCTGGATAGGCGCAGTGGTGTGTGTGACGATGGTAGCGGTGGTTGGCCCAATGGCATTAGCGGGAGCTGGCGCCCTTATTTTACTCTCATTTGGTATGTTAAAACGTCAGCCCGATGAGAGAACCGAAATTAAAGTGGGTGAACGAGAAGATTTACTGTTTGCTGACTACCACAAGAAAAGAAAAGTGATCCAGTTTTATTTTAAGCATGACATATGCAGATATCGAGATACTGCTCATAAGACTATCTTTCGCTCACAAGACCGATTTGATTGTTATGTTTTCTTTAAAACTGAAGCGGATTTAGAATCCTTGGTCGCGCAAATGTCAAAGGTCTACAAACTGAATTGTACAGAGGTCGATGACCATAAAAAGCTGTTTGAAGCAAAGCCAGAATCAAGGCTCTTTAGTATCCCGGTTTGTAGTAGAGAATATCAAACCGATGAGGTGTTTGATTTTAGGGCTGCAAACACCCCACTTCCAGAGCGTGAATACCTTTACAATGGCAAGTGGCAAACAGAGTCTGAGATTGAACAATCTAAGGCAGAAGGTACAAATAACCTGAGTGGCAATATCTGATATCACCTTTGTCACTCCCGCTAGTTGTTAAAATGTAGAAACCAAGAAGCCTCCAACATTGGAGGCTTCTTTTTATCCAGATAGTATTAAGATACTAAGCTTATGAGTAAAGACAAAAGCATGCGTTCGAACTCTTATTAGAACAGGTTAAATATCTGGATACTCAGTCCAGATTTCTCCCCTCTTTTCAAAAAACATCCTCAATTTAGCAAAATAAATCTTTGTTTCCGTTCACATCGGTGCATTCGCATCCGCTTGGTTCTCTGGCATCGCATCAATAAAAGCGGGCAACTGGTTACACGCTTCGACAATCGAGTTAATTAGCGGATAAGGCGACATATCAAGATCAAAGCGCAGCGCGTTGTAGACTTGCGGCACTAAGCAAATATCTACGATACAAGGGGAGTCAGTGAGGCTATACACCGAGTTGCCATGTGCTTTTCTGTGCTTCGACAGATTCTCTTCTAAAGCATGGAAACCTTGGCTCATCCAATGATGGAGCCAGTCCATTTTCGCCTCTTGTTCGCACGACAATTCTCTCTCCAAATACTGCAACACGCGCAGGTTATTGAGAGGGTGAATTTCCATCGCAATATCCTGAGCCATCGCCAACGCTTGATAGCGCAATGGCGTTTGCTCTGGAATCAACAAGGTGTCTGGACTGCTCTCACACAAATAGCTTTCGTCCAAATATTGCAAAATCGCCAGCGACTGATTGAGTTGAGCGTCACCATCCACCAGCACCGGCACTAATTCACTGGCATTGAGATCGCTATATTGTGGATCATGTTGCTCGCCGCCATTACGCACCAAATGCACCGATTTAGACTCATAGTTGAGCTGTTTTAGGTTCAATCCGATACGCACTCGATAGGCTGCGGACGAGCGCCAGTAACCGTAAAGTATAATGTTCTTGTTCACGATGCTCTCGCTCATACAGAAATCCTATTACGTGGACTATAGCGCCCGATACTGGCTCACTTTTTGGTCTATCTCGCCAAAAATAGAATCACCTGCCGCATCGAACATCTCAAGCTTGATCGAGTCACCAAACGACATGAATTGAGTCGAAGGCTTACCATCGCGAATCGTCTCTATCATGCGTACTTCAGCAATGCATGAATAGCCTACGCCGCCCTCGGCGATTGAGGTGCCGTGGTCAGTGCCTTGTTTATTCGATACCGTGCCTGAACCTATGATAGCGCCTGCTGACAATGGGCGAGTTTTCGCGGCATGCACAACTAACTCGGCAAAGTTGAAAGTCATATCGACGCCCGCATTCGGACAACCAAAAGGCGTGTCGTTGTAGGTCGATATTAGTGGTAAATGTACCTTACTGCCTTTCCACTGTTCGCCAAGTTCATCAGGTGTGACGGCGACAGGAGAGAACGCTGAAGAGGGTTTAGACTGGAAGAAGCCAAAACCCTTGGCGAGCTCTGCCGGAATCAAGCCACGCAGCGACACATCGTTCACCAACATCAGCAGACGAATCGAATCATGCGCTTGCTTAGCGCTGGCACCCATTGGCACATCTCCGGTCACAACCGCGACTTCGCCCTCGAAATCAATGCCCCATTCGTCGCTGGCAAATTCGATGTTGTCACGCGGGCCGATAAACGCATCTGAGCCGCCTTGATACATTAAGGGATCGACCCAGAAGCTCTCTGGCATTTCAGCACCACGCGCCTTACGCACCAGTTCAACGTGGTTTACATACGCGCTGCCATCCGCCCATTGATAAGCGCGTGGCAGAGGTGATTCACAATACTGAGGTGCAAAGACTTCACTGCCAGTCACATGCCCGTTGTTTAACGAGGTGTATAACTCTTCTAACTGAGAAGCCACGCTATCCCAGTTATCCAAAGCCACCTGCATGGTTGGCGCCAGATGCATCGCATGGAAGATTTCAGTGGCAGCCACACACTGTTTGAGATCTTTACTCACGACCATCAACAGCCCATCACGAGTACCATTTTTCTTGGTTGCTAATTTCATCTTTGCTGTCCCTTACTTCTCTTGCCAACTGTAGACATATTCTTTGTTCTCAACGCTATCGAGTTCCTCAGAGAACTGCAGCGCATGGCGAGTATCGATCATCACCGCGACTTCATCGGTGAACTTCTTCTTGTGCGCCTGACCCGCTTTGAAAGCCTTAGGATGAGGCCCATGCGCAAACCCAGCCGGATGGAAAGTCACCATGCCCGCTTCAATATTGTCGCGACTGAAAAAGTCTCCAGCGTGATAAAAAAGCACTTCATCATAATCATCATTGTTGTGATAGAACGGCACTTTCAGCGCACCAGGATCGCTCTCAATCGGACGCGGTACAAAGGTACACACCACAAAGCCATCACCCACAAACGTTGTATGCGCAGAGGGTGGCAAGTGGTAGCGATGCGACATCAGCGGTCTGATATCTCGCCAATTCACTTTCACCACCGCTAAGTCGCCATGCCAGCCAATTGCATCCAAAGGATTGAACGGATAAGTGATCACGCTAACTTTGTCGTGGCGTTTCACCTGAACCTGAGTCTGGTTTTCTGAATACTGAGCGCGGAATTGATCGTTGATTGAAGGGATGTCGAGTACCGCCGGATCAAACACCGCGTGATTACCGACCATACCTTTCTCTGGTAGGGTGTAAGCCGCGTCAGTGTTCTCTATCATCAAGATGAACATCGGTTCACTTGGCTCTAAGCGCCAGTTGGTCGAGCGCGGGATCATCACGTAATCCCCTTCACTCACGGCTAGATGACCATAGTCACAATAGAGATCGGCGCTGCCTTGGTGAATGAACAGCAGCTCATCACCATCGGAGTTACGTACCAAGAAATCCATCTTCTCGTCCATGCGCCACACACGGATTTTGCAGTCCGCATTGTGCAAAAGATGAGGCACAGCCCAAGGAGTTATCTGGCTGGCTTTTTCCACCAGCGTAAAATCAAAAGCACGAGGACGTAAATCGCCCTCCCACTCCGACCAACCTGTTGGGGCATGTTGGTGATGAAAATGAGCGGCAGGGCCGAAGAAACCACTCCGGCCTGCTTCCCGCTCATAAATTGCCTCTTCGGGGAAGTCGGCATGCGCTTGTTTAGAACACACCCCCTCCCGATGAGGAAACGAGATCCATTTATGCATCGTCTAATACTCCTCGACGAATCTGGTCCTCTTCAATCGATTCAAACAGCGCCTTGAAGTTGCCTTCGCCAAAGCCTTCGTTGCCTTTACGCTGAATGATTTCAAAGAACACAGGCCCGATTACTGTCTGCGTGAAAATTTGCAGCAAGATGCCGTCTTTGGTCGGCGCGCCATCAATCAGCACACGTAAGTCGCGCAGCAGATCGGTGTCTTCACCGTGTCCTTTCACACGATCGTCAACTTTCTCGTAGTAGGTATCAGGGGTTGGCATAAAGTCCATACCGCGATCACGCAGAGTTTTCACGGTTTTGTAGATGTCATCGGTGGCGAGTGCGATGTGTTGGATACCTTCACCGTTATATTCGCGAATAAACTCTTCGATTTGTGATTTATCGTCGGAAGATTCATTGATAGGGATGCGGATTTTGCCACACGGTGAGGTCATGGCGCGGCTCACAAGGCCTGTCAGCTTACCTTCGATGTCGAAGTAACGAATCTCACGGAAGTTGCCAAGACGCTCATAGAACCCAGACCATACATCCATATTGCCTTGCTTAACGTTGTGCGTGAGGTGGTCGATTTCATACAAACCAACATTAGCTTCGGCCATGCGTTGTTCAGCATCATCATAGAATCGGAAGTCGACGTCGTAGATGCTCTGCTTGCCATAACGATCCACAAAATAGAGCAGGCTTTCACCGATGCCATAAATGGCAGGAATGCTCAGCTCCATCGGCCCTATTTCTGTTTTGTACTCTTCACCACCGCCCTTAAACGCTTGTTCCATTGCAGCGGTTGCTTCGTTGACACGAAAAGCCATGCCGCACACCGATGGCCCATGCACCTTAGCGAACGCTTCCGCTTGGCTGTGTGGCTGTTCATTGACGATAAAGTTGATGTCACCTTGTCGATACAGCCAAGCCTCTTTTGAGCGGTGCTTGGCGATCTCAGCAAAACCAAGTGACACAAACAGCGCTTTAAGTTGCTCAATTCCCTTGTGGTCAACGGCCGTGTATTCAACAAACTCGAATCCATCCGTGCCAAGCGGGTTGTATGTATCCACCATGAACTTTCTCCTTGTACCTATTGGTTTTGTATTACTGGTTTTATTACGTGACTTCTTATTACATGAAGAAGTGTTGTGTGTTTTTTGTCCTTAATTAAATTTGGCCCACAAGCCGAGATAATGGAATGGATGGAGGAAAATGGGCAATTTCGATAAAAACCCGTCAACTTGTAAAATATTTGTTACACACAGACAGCTAAGGCAGGAAAGTGAGTGCTATCAAGGGATTGAAAGGTGGTGGTTTGATTTACAACTGAGGAATGGATGTTATCGAATTGTTACAGGCATGCTTTTGCCAGTTAAGGTAATAAATCGAACATTAGACTGATGATGCAAAAAAGCCGCTGTAGTCAGCGGCTTGATGAGTTCTAGAACGAAGCTAATTCGAATATAAGATTCGCGTTAATCCCAGTTGAGAATCGACCAATTCGGTTGATCAGCCAGTGCTTTCAAACGCGGACATGGGTTCACCAGATAGGCAAAATCGGCGTGTTCACACAAAGGTAAGTCGTTGATTGAATCCGTATAAAAGTGAATATCTGAGTAGTTGGTTTCTTGATTGTCTAACCACTCTTTTAAACGTGTCACTTTACCTTCTCGATAGCTTGGCACACCTGATATTTGAGATGTGAAACGACCTTGGTTTTCGACTAAATCGATACCGAGTGCGTTCTCGATACCAATCTTGCGACCGACCGCTTCTACTAGGAAAGTGACGCTAGCGGAGATGATCAACATGTCGATGTCATCATTCTCTAGCTGCTCAATCAAAGGTTTCGACTGCTTGAACTGCTTAGGCAGAATATGCTGTTCAACACACTCTTCCACCAATGCACTGACTTGTTCTGTCGGCATGTAGGCGAGTGGTTGCATAGCGAACGTGAGGTAATCTTCCATGTTCAGCTTACCTTCCGAGTATAAGCCCATTAAGCGCTTATCTTCTTCGATAAAGTTGGGGGCTGTGGCAATGCCCTTTTCAACCAAGAACTCATTCCAGAGCATCGCTGCATCGGCATTGATTAGCGTTTCGTCCATATCAAATACATACAAAGGTTTGAACATCTTAGGCTCTCACAGGTTGAATTTCGTTAAGATTAAACAGGAGTTCAAGTTGGCTGCCATTTGCCAACAGTCGTTCAGAGGAACGGTTAAGCAGGTCGACCGTTAATTCACACTCATCAACGTCCACTTGGTAGCGAATCACGTTGCCCAAAAGCTGGTGGTTACGAATGGTGCCCGTTTTCGGCGCAGAGATATGTTCGCCATATTGTCGACCTTGCTCTTTAACGTAGATAGATTCAGGTCGAATCGCCACCTTCCACTCGGTTTCAATATCGAACAATTGCTTGGCTTTGTTGGCTTGTACCAAGTTGTAGTGCCCCATGAACCCAGCCACAAATTCATTGGCAGGTTGAGTGTAGATCTCTTCAGGTGTGCCGGCTTGCACGATCTCACCTTTATTCATCAAGAAGATACGGTCAGACATGATCATCGCTTCTTCTTGATCGTGGGTCACGAAGATCGTGGTCAGGTTCATCTCTTTTTGAATATCTCGGATCTGCTGGCGCAGGTGTTTACGGATCTTCGCATCCAACGCCGAAAGTGGCTCATCAAGCAGCAGAATACGCGGCTTCACCACCAATGCTCTTGCCAAAGCCACACGCTGGCGCTGACCGCCTGATAGCTGATGCGGGTAGAACTTCTCTTTGCCCGTTAAGTCTACCAACCCAATCACTTTCGCGACTTCGCGCTTAATCTCATCAGCAGCAAGCTTTTTCATCTTAAGACCAAACGCAATGTTGCCTTCAACCGTCATATTCGGGAACAACGCATAAGATTGAAACACCATACCGATGCCACGCTGTTGCGGTACTTGATGAGTAATCTCCTCACCATTAACCCAGATTTCGCCACCATCGACCGGATTTAAACCAGCCAAGCTACGTAGCAAGGTCGATTTACCGCAGCCACTTGGGCCAAGCAACGTGATGAACTCTCCCTTCTCGATGGAAAATTCAATGTCTTCAAACACCGTATTGTCACCAAAGCTCTTGGTGAGGTTTTTCGCATTTACATAGCTCATTATTTTGTTCCCTGGCTGAAACGACTTGCCAACCAAGTCAGTAAGAAAATAAACAGGAAGTACGTCATCACTAGGGCTGACGTGAAGTGGCCGCTGGTTTGACGCATGTTGTATAGGTAGATTTGCAGCGTCTCGTAGCGAGTGCCAACCAAGATATTGGCAAACACGAACTCGCCCAATAGGAACGAGAACGACAAGAACAGCGACGCCATTAAGCCTTTCTTAAGGTTTGGCAGAATAATCAATAAAAACGCTTTGGTAGTGCTTGCGCCAAGCAGGTGAGCAGCGTCCATCAAATCGTGCAGGTTAATTGCTTCAAAGCTGTTGGCAATCGCGCGATACATGAATGGCAGCGCGATGGTGAAGTAAGTACCAATCAGAATCCATGGCGTGCCTATCAGTGAGATTTCGCTATCGGCATACAGCTGAAGTAAGCCAACCGACGACACCACTGGCGGCACAGCGAACGGCAATAAGATCAGGATATTCATCACCTTGTCGAGTTTCGGAAAATAGTAAAACACCACGAAAATCGCAGGCAGAACCAACACCACACTCAGTGACAACGCCGCCACACAGATAAACAGTGAACGACCAAAGGCTTGTAAGAAGCGAGGATCGGTCAGCAGGTTGATGTACCAATCCAGAGTAAAACCATCAGGCAAGATCGTGGCGCCCCAACGCGAAGAGATCGAGTAGATGAAGGTCGCTAAGATCGGGATCATCATGATGCCAACGATCGAATAGACCACTGTTTTATGAAAGCGAGTATTTACGGTGTTCATTACTTTCTCTTCCCTGCGTAGCTTTTGCTGATCAGCCATTGGTTAATCACAGTGATAAAGGCCAGCATCGCCATCAGAATCACGGAAATTGCTGCAGCTAGGTTTGGCTCTAAGAACAAGTCGCCCGATACCAAGCTCGCGATTCGAATCGTAATCACGTTGTAGTTGCCCGAGGTCAACGCATACACGCTCGCATACGCACCAATCGCATTGGCAATCAAGATGATGAAGGTGCCAAACAAGGCAGGAGACAGCACAGGCAGCGCGATTTTGGTCCAGTATTGCCAAGTTTTCGCACCAAGCAGTGCTGAGGCTGCTTGCCAGTCATCACTCAAGGCATCGAACGCTGGATAGAGTAACAACACCGCCAATGGGATCTGGAAGTAGATATAAATCGCCAGCAAGCCCCACTTGCCATACAGGTCGAAATCACCCAATATCCCGTACTGCTTAAGCAGCAAGGTGATAGCACCGTTGGTGCCAAGGATGATGATGAAGGCGAACGACAGAGGCACGCCAGAGAAGTTACTGCTCATATTGGTGAAGGCAATCACCGCATCGCGGATTTTAGAATCAACGCGACGCAACGAAGAAACGAGCAGAGTCGCAATCGCCAAGCCAACAATACTCGACCAAATCGACAACCATAAACTGTTGCCAAAAGCCTGCATCATGAAAGCAGAATCGAATATTTCAGAGTAGTTTTCGAGAGAAAGCTCATCGTCGTAAAAGAAGCTGTTGATCAGCACCCAAACCATAGGTGCTAGTTGGAACAAATAGAAAAACAGTGCGAAAGGCGCAAGCCACAAAGCGGGCTTGAAGCGTTTGAACCAAGATTTGGTTTGAGGTTTAAGCGCAGAGCCATTGCTCTGCGTGATTACAGAACTGCTCATAGGGCCAACAATTCCTGAGTGTAAGATTTGTCGTGTTCAAGGTTGAGTAGCTGACAGACGCTGCCGCAGATATCGGTCTGTTTCACTGAACATTCTTGGTGTGTGAACTTATCGCCAATCACAAAGAAAGGTACTTCGCGCTCTTCAGGCAAAATGCCACCGTGAGACAAGTCATTGTTCATGCCGTGGTCACTGGTGATGATCACTTGATAACCATCATCTACCCACTTCTCAAGGTAGTTCGACAGGTAGATATCCGCGCCACGTGCACTGTTGCGGTACTGGCGAGAATCCAACCCATGCTTATGTCCAATATCATCAATGTTCATTGGGTGAATCAACAAGAAATCAGGCTGATGAGTGACACGCAGGTGCTCTGCATCCAAGAACAAGGCTTCATCTGGGTAGTGATCCCAGTGGTAGAAACAGCCGTGTTGAATGTTCATGGTTTCATCGTTTGTAAAACGGTCACGCACAGCGTCAAACGGTGCTCGGTTATACAACTCACTCACCCAATGATAGGCCGCGGCAGCCGTCACTTTGCCCTGCGATTTAGCCAAGCTAAAGATCGACTCGTGATTCGACAAACGCACTATTTGATTATTAACGATGCCGCTCTCAACAGGGCGAACCCCAGTTAAGATGCACTCATACAAAGGGCGTGACATGGACGGCAGTTCACACTGCATTGGGTAAAGTGTGGCGCGCATCTTGTTTTTTTGCGTGCTCTGTTTATCGTACGAATCGCCCTGTTTATTGTGCAAATCGCCCTGCTTTTCATACATATCACCTTGCTCTAGAAGACCGTTCAGGTAGCCCATGCAATCACGGGCTACCTGATAATTCAGTCCATCTAGAACAACAAGGATAACCTTATTGCTCATGGTCTATTCTCTATTGCTTGTTTCTATAAGCCACCCGTTACAGGTGGCGTGTTAAGCGGGGTTATTGCTGGTGAATCAATACGCTTTCTTGCCATTGACGTGGCAGGCGACGTGCTGACTTTTCCCATGCTGAGAAGTCAGTTACTGGGTGAACGTTGCTGTATTGCTCGTTCGAGATCAGCTTGTCTTGTACTGATTGAGGTAGCGTAACGCTGCTACGGATTGGACGCGCGTAACCTTCTGCTAGGTTGATTTGGCCTTGGTCGCTGAAGATGTATTCACGAGCCAACTTCGCCGCGTTCGGGTTTTTCGCGTATTTGTTGATGATAGTGGTGTAACCAGAGATCACTGAGCCATCTTGTGGGATGCTTACCGTAAAGCGCTCACGGTCGATCTTGTCGCGGTAGTTCAGTGCGTTGAAATCCCACATGATCGCCACTTCCACTTCACCTTTTTCAAGGTTCGCAATGCTTGGATCGGTATAAGACAGACGGCCTTGCTTCGCTAACTCGCCAAAGAATTTAATCGCTGGTTTTAGGTTCGACTCGTCACCGCCGTTAGCAAATGCAGCCGCTAGAATCGCGTTGTTTGCTTGTGCTGCTACGCCAACATCACCGACTGTTACTTTGTAGTTGCCTTCTAGTAGGTCACTCCAAGATTTTGGTGCGTCGTCAACAAGGTTGTTGTTGGAAATGAACGAGATAGTACCGGTGTAAGCCAAAGCCCAGTGACCATCTTTGTCTTTCGCCCAATCTGGAATATCATTCCAAGTGGTTGGCTTGTATGGCTGCGTTACGTCTTTCTGCACAGCGACACGTGCAAAGGCGAAACCAACGTCACCGATATCTGCGGTTGCGTTTCTTTTCTCTGCTTCAAATTTAGAGATCTCTTGCGCCGAGCTCATGTCTGTATCCTGATGCTTCAAACCGTAGTTTGCTTTCAGATCAGCCCATGTGCCTTTCCAGTTTGCCCAACTGTCTGGCATACCCACACTGTAAACCGCACCCTCTTTTTGAGCGGCTTCAATCAGTGACTCAAGATCAGCATCCTTCGCCATCGCTGGCATTGAAAGTGTTGCCGTTATTAGCGTTGCGCCTATCAATTTTCTTGGCGATACAGTTGAACGGCTAAGCAAAGTTTTCATTGTCTCTATCCCTCTGGACTAGGTCAGTAAGTTCGTTTTGTATGCTATCGCCGGAGTGTGACGCTTTCGCGCAACTTATTTGACAGTTAGGATGCATTTACGTGGCAGTTATATTTCACTCACATGACAGTAAGCCTTTGTTTACTGTCACATTCCTGTTAACTCCATGGTTTATCTTATTAAGTACACGAACTTATGGACTAGATCAGTAATGAGAACATTGGCAACAGGGCAATCAGGGACACAGCTAGGCAGAATTAAGGCAAGCATCAGAGAACAGCTTCAATCTGGCATCTTTATCGAGGGGCAAAAACTGCCATCTGAAAGAGAACTCAGTGAGCTGTTTTCCACCACACGAATCACGCTCAAAGATGCACTGGTGTCGTTAGAAACTGAAGGCCTGATATACAGAGAAGAGCGCCGAGGTTGGTATGTGTCACCCGAACGGATTCGCTACAACCCATTATCACGTTCTCACTTTCACCAAATGATTCGCGAACAAGATCGCATCGCAGAAACAAGGCTGCTGAGCACCCGTACAGAGATGGCCGCAGGCGATTACGCCAAAGCATTGGAGATAGAACAGATCACGCCGATACACGTGATTGAGCGACTACGCTTTATTGATGGCAGAGCAGTACTGTTCGTTGAAAACGTCTTGAAAGCACCCTTGTTTGAAAAGGTATTATCGGAAAACCTCACCATGTCACTGACGGGAATTTATCGAGAAAAATACGGCTACGAGACCCAACGATCGCGCTTTGACGTGGTTCCTACCTCAGCCCCTGCACATGTCGCCAAGGCACTGAATTTGGCAGAGGGCCAGCCCGTTCTTAAGATCTGCCGAGTGAACTACAAACAAGATGGCGAGTTGATGGATTGCGAACTGGAATACTGGCGACCTGATTCTGTGGTGATCCATATTGATAGTATTGGTTAGCGTCACATGACTATTTGCCTAGGTTTAGGCTTAGGAAGAAAAAAACGAGCACATACAAAAACTCCGACTGGTTCTGTCGGAGTTTTTAACTGTCGAACCTTGAAGTTGTGCAAGCCATCTAGCTCATGAATCGAGCTTAAGGAACTGTCTTACCCTTGCTGAGTCTGGGTTGGTGAAAAACTTCTCTGGGTTGGATTTTTCAATCAAGATGCCCTTCTCTAGAAACACCACCTGATCCGACACCTGACGCGCAAACTCCATTTCATGAGTCACCACAACCATGGTGTAACCCTCTTGCGACAGCTTCTTCATCACCAATAACACCTCTTCGACCAATTCAGGGTCGAGCGCCGAGGTTGGCTCATCAAACAGCAGCACATCTGGTTCCATAGCAAGTGCTCTGGCAATCGCGACGCGTTGCTTTTGCCCGCCCGATAACATGCTTGGGTAACTATCTAGCTTGTGAGACATCCCAACCTTATCGAGTTGCTTGCGAGCCATCTCTTCAGCGTCTGATTTCGCTATCTTCTTAACATGTACTAGCGCTTCCATGACGTTTTGTAAAACGGTGAGATGCGGCCATAAGTTGAAGCTTTGGAAGACCATTCCAAGACGCTCTCTGAGTTTAGCCAGCTCTTTGTATTTGAGCGGTTTACCTGTTTCTGAGTTGATACCAATTCGTTCATCGCCCATGAAGATCGTGCCGCGTTCTGGTTGTTCTAACCAGTTCATACAACGCAATAGCGTCGACTTACCTGAGCCTGACGAACCGAGAATGCTGACCACATCGCCTTTGTTGATGGTTAGGTTGATGTCTCGCAGCACCTCAATTCCGTCGAACTGTTTGGACAAGTTTTCAACATTGATGATCGTCTCTAGTGCTTCCGATTTTGGCTCACACTCAATCACTTCCAAACTCACTCCCATAGAAGGGCTAATCGGAGCTTCCGTTTCAATAATTTTCGATGGTTTAAGCATGGCTTAGTCCTCTAAGTTCAACTTTGGTTTGGATTCGTTTGGTGATGGTTTCGAGTGCAATACTTACCGCCCAATAGAGTGCGATCGCAATGATGAACGCGTTCAATGGGATAAAATATGTGGATTGAATACTGTTGGCTGCCGCGGTAATTTCAGCGACCGTAATAATGCTGAGAAATGCGGTGTCTTTTAAGCAGATGATGAGTTGGTTGGTAATAAGAGGCACCGACTTGAACAAGACATTAGGAGCAATAACTCGCGTAAAGGTTTTCAATTTGGAAAAGCCATAAGCATGTGCCGCTTCAATGTAGCCAGGTTCCAACCCTTTACGCACACCGCGGAAAATCTCACAGAAATACGTACCATGATAGAGGCTGAGCGCGATGATTCCCGCTGTCACTGCATCTAGTCGGATGCCAACCTGAGGCAAACCGTAATAGAGCAGGTAGGCTAAGATCAGAAACGGTAAGGTACGCATCATGCCTATCAAACTGTTGATGGTGTACTTAACACCGAGTCTCGAGTTTTCGAGACAGTACAACAAACCAATACCTATGACGAAACTCAAGATTGAAGACGAGACAAAAAGATAAAACGTGGTCACAAAACCAGAAGCAAACAGCTCTTTTTGTTGCCAGATAATATTCCATTCTTCCATATTTACTCCTTATATTTACCCACGAGATAGCACTTCAATACGCAGATAAATCGTGTTTCTGACCAAGTAGTCATAACGGCTAAACTGCGACTACTGCTGCTGTTAACAGATGTATGCACTTATTGCTGCAGATAAGTAGCTCGGTTCTCAGCCACAGATTGCAATTTCACCAATACCCCGATGATCAACATGTACAAGACACCGGCACACAAAATGGGTCCCAAAGGCTCATAGGTCACAGCTGAAATCCGATTCGTTACTCGGGTTAAATCAACAATACCAATCACCGCGATCGCAGGGCTGCCTTTGATTAAGAACGACATTTCATTGACCAGTGCAGGTAGGCTCATGATCACCATTTGTGGGAACATGATTCGGCGAAAATAAGTCAGCCGCCTCATGCCAATAGCCTCGGCTGCTTCCATTTGCCCTTTTGAAAAGTTGAGAAAGGCATTGCGCCAAATTTCCGCATTAAATGCTGAGGTGTTGAGTGTGAGCGCTAAAATGGCAGAAACGTGTTTGTCTAAATTGATGCCAAATGAGGGAAACGAAAGAAAGATAAACAGAGCCAGAGTCACCAGAGGTGTTGCTCTTGCCCAACTGACATAGATGCCCAACATTTGATCGACAAATGGGATTTTCATCATTCGAATTAAGGCAATCGCTAACCCAATCACCACACCCAATACAATCGAGACTGCCGATATCCATGCTGTAGCCCACGCGCCCTGTAGCAGCTGCTCCCAAGCGTAATAATCCATAAACGACCTCTTTAAAAAGCGACTTCTTGCAATAGGCTTTTGCGCGAATGACAAATGGGTTAAATCGCTCTGACCCTTTTGTCATCGGCACAAACAGCGGTTAACTGTTTGTGCCAGCGCGTGCTTACTGATCTACTGGACCGCTGTTAGCTTGTGATACTGCTCTACTGAAGTGATGGCTTCCGAAGGAAGATGCTCGAACGATTCACCGAACCACTTCTTCTGCAACTCTGCCATTTTTCCTGTTTGCTCTAGGTGAATGAAAAACTCAGTGAGATAAGCCAATAGCTCAGGGCTATCTTTTGGAACAGGCCAGCTTACGAAACCAGGGCCAGATACCGCCTCACCTTTTTTAAAGACATTAGACTTAGATTTCACTACCTCGTTAACCGAAACCACACTGTTGATGACGTAGTCGATTCGGCCAATAGCTAAATCTGAATACGCTTCTGGGTACGATTGGTACTGAACGACCTTACCTAAAGATTTACCCTGTGCTTCGAGCATTTCTTCGAGCTCTGGCAGTCGCTCTAACAAAGCACTACCCGCTTGTAAGCCAACAGTTTTGCCGTCTAGATCCGACACCGTATTGATGTCGTCAGCATCCGCTCTGGTTAAGAAATAATGCTGTGCTGAGGCAATAGGCGGCGTAAAGTCAAACACCTTCAATCGAGCGTCTGTCACGATAGCGCCCGTTAGCGCCACATCGTATTGACCCGAAGATACTGAGGCGAGCAACCCTGTCCAAGGTAAGATCTCTTGTTCAATATCGAACTTTGAATATTCACGCAGCTCATCAAGCAAATCTTTATTGATCCCCGCAGGCTTGCCTCGGTCAATGTAGTTGAATGGTGAATAGTTATCTTCTGTCGCCACTTTCATAAAGCCTTGCTTTTCAATGGCTGAAAGTTCTGATGCTTGTGCAACACCAAAACAACCCAGCACGACGGTTGCTGCCGCTGTTGAAACCCATGCCTTCATCGTCATTCCCTGTCTCATGTGCTTTCCTTATCGAGATTATTTGCCTGCCTTTACTTTATGAACGGAATGCATCTAAGACGTAGAGCCAATTTAATTTTCAGGTTGGGACAGAGCCATTTTCATATAAAAGACAGATCAACTTTCGGGTTCGAGACAGAGTAAAAAAATCACCGTTGAGAATTGATATGAACTCTGGCTCATTTCTTGCTGTTTTATACAAATTGGACTGAGGTTCACTGAGAATAAGGACTGTATCTCATGGCGATAAATCACAATTGTTTCATCGAGTTTGATTCCAAAAGAAGCCTGCAAGAACAAGTACGTAGCTATTTGGTGACGGCGATATTGAATGGTATTTTTCCGGCTGAACAAGCGCTCCCATCTTGTCGTAAGCTCTCTAGCCAATTAGGTGTTTCACGCAATACTGTGTCCTTGGTGTACGACAGTTTGCTCGACGATGGCTACCTGATAAGTAAACCTCGCAGTGGGTATTACTTATCAGAAAAGTATCAAAATCCGAGCGATGAAATGGACTCTAGCTTGGATCATTTTGAATCAACAGACAGCAACAACGCACCGGATTGGAGCAAACGAGTGAAGCTGCAATTGAATCAATACCCACGAATCGTCAAACCGTCGCACTGGAGTTGCTATCAATACCCGTTTATTTTTGGCCAGCCTTCAATCAATGACTTTCCATTGGCTCAATGGCGAGAAGCAACAAGAAAAGTGACCTCAGATCCTCATGACCACCGCTGGTTGTGCGACAAAGTTGATAAAGACGTCGATATGCTGGTGGAACAAATACGCACAAGAGTGCTTCCGCAGCGCGGTATTCACGCTCAAAGTGATGAGATCTTAATAACCTTAGGCTCACAAAATGCGCTCTATCTGCTTTCTACTTTACTGATGAATGATCAAAGCCGAGTTGGCGTCGAGAACCCTGGCTATAAAGAGGCAAACCATATTTTTAATCTCTCAGGTGCGCAGTTACACCCTCATCAAGTAGATGAGCAAGGGTTAAAGCTCAATGAGCACTCATCGCTATGTGACCACTTCTACGTCACTCCGAGCCATCAAGCGCCAACTGGGGTTACCATGAGTGACGAACGTCGAACTCAGTTGCTTGAGATGGCAAAGGCCAATGATGCCATCATTATCGAAGATGACTACGATGCCGAGTGCAACGTTGAGTGGAATCCAAAACCGGCACTTAAAGCCAATGATAAAGATGGCCGAGTCATTTACGTCAGCAGCTTTTCCAAACTATTGGCACCCGGCTTGAGATTAGGCTACATCGTGGCACCTGAAGAACTGATTTATGACTTAAGAATCTTGCGCCGGTTAATGTATCGACACGCACCAAGCCGTATTCAAATGGAAGTCGCACATTTTATTGAACAAGGCTATTACGACAGCTTTGTGAGGCGCTTCAGAGAGAACACGCGTCAGCGTTGGAAGCTGCTCAATGATGCCGTCTTAAAGTATTTACCTGATTGCAAACGACTCGCACAAAGCGAGCAAGCCAACTCATTATGGCTACAAACACCGAGCCACATTAACAGCCAGCGACTGGCTTCACGAGCCGCACAGAAAGGGATACTGATTGAAACCGGGTATTCACACTTTATGACTAATACCGAAACGGAATCGGGTTATGAATCATTGTCAGAATATGATCCCAACTCTTATTTTCGATTAGGATTTCATGCCATCGATAAAGATCTAATCGCTCCCGGCATCAAAGAACTGTCTGAGGTAATGAAGATTTAGCATCACTTAGGGCTGTTTTATCGACGCTCTCCATGAGCATGAATTAAAAAGAAAATGACGTAAAAAGAGCATCAATTGATGCTCTTTTTAGGATCGAAATAACAAGCTAAAAGTCAGACACTTAAACAAGAATGGGGAGTTCTTATCAAAGTGCCTTGGTTTCTTTACTGGTTATCTGATTGAAGAATTAAGATGCAAGCTCACACAAAACGTCATCAATGATCTTAACGCCTTTCTTTATTTCGCTTGGTTGGATAACCAAAGGAGGAGCAACATGAATACGATTATTAACAATAAAGGTCAGCAGGCCTCGTTTCGTTAGCTCCGCTTTCAATTGACCCATTTTCTCATTGCTCAATGGCGTTTTACTTTCTCGATCTTCGACCAATTCAACCGCCCAGAACATCCCTTTACCGCGCACATCACCAATCATAGGATGCAGCTCTTTAAGACTGAGCAGAAGCGGCCCAAGAACGCTATTCCCGACATTATCAGCATGCGTGATAATACCCTCTTGCTCCATCACATCGAGCGTTGCAACGATTGAAGCCATCGCTAGAGGATGACCCGAATACGTTAAGCCACCCATAAAAAAATTCGACTTAAAGTACTCAACGATCGGTTCGCTGACCACCACGCCACCAGCCGGAACATAACCCGAGTTAACCCCTTTCGCGAAAGTAATAAGATCCGGCACGACATTAAAGTGCTCAAACGCAAACCACTTACCCGTTCGACCAAAACCGACCATGACTTCATCAAAGATCAATTGAATTCCGTATTTAGTTGCAAGCTCACGCACACCAATAAGGTAGCCTTTCGGTGGAATTAGGAAGCCCGCAGTTCCCGGAATCGTCTCTAAGATAATCGCCGCAATCGCCGCTGGCCCTTCGCATTCAATCACTCGTTCTAAATGCTGCAAGGCACGCTCACTCTCTTCTGCCTCAGTCGCCGCATTGAATTCGCTTCGATAGAGAAATGGATTGAAGAAGTGAACGTGCCCACGGCTATACTCGTTTGGAATACGACGAAAATCGCCCGTCGCCGCTATCGCTGTTCCGGTATTGCCATGATAAGAACGGTAAGCCGATAACACCTTATCGCGCCCTGTAAACTGTCTCGCCATACGAATTGCATTTTCGTTGGCGTCTGCCCCTGCGTTGGTAAAGAACACCTTCTTAAACTTGCTTGGTGCTTTAGACAAAATACGTTTAGCGGCCAAACCACGAGTGAGGTTTGCTGTCGCGGGTGCAACGGTCACCAATGAATCAGCCTGATCTTTAATGGCTTTAATCACTTGTGGATGCTGATGACCAATGTTGGTGTTAACCAGCTGGCTACTAAAATCGAGGTATTCCTTACCTTCGTAGTCCCACATATTGCATCCTTGCCCACCAGCGATAGCGATAGGTTCTGCCGCTTCTTGAATCGACCAAGAATGAAATACGCTCTTGTCGAGGTCGATAATATCTTGGTTTACAAGCTGTTCTGTTGATACTTCCATTTGATCGTCTCCATAAACAAAACTAGATTCACAACCCTCTCCTTCTGTCTTTCTCGTCTATCAAAGTGCGAAATACGAGATTGAAAAGGCTGCGCTATCGGATGGAATAATCTTCGTCCCAAACAGGGCCCAACTCATAGTGTCAGTTTCAACAAAATCTTGGGCCAGTGAATCAGCTCAAACCTCGTTCCCGACCCAACCAACAGCCTGACCCAATCCAATCGTCGATCTGGCTCTATTCAAAATTCTTAGGTGTGAATAGATTGAAAGGCAGACGAGACAAGTCTCATAGGACGCTAATTAACGCAGCAGCAATATCAAAAGCAAAGAGGTGAGCAAGAGTGGAAATAGGATTGGCGATGATATTGATTCTGTTTGCAGGTGTGGTTCGAGGTTATTCGGGATTTGGGTTTGCGATCATTGCAGCACTATCTCTCAGCTTTATAGTTCCACCATTACAAGCGGTAACCATCGCTATCCTGTTGGATTTTTTAAGTACCTTTCCTCTACTCAAGCGAAGTAAAACCACCATCAATATCCGGCTTATTGCGCCGCTGTGTATAGGCATGTTGGTTGCGGTGCCTTTCTCGCTGTATTTCATTAGCGCGATATCGGAATCAGGCTTGAAGGCCTTTATCGCGATGATGTCTTTAGTGGCTGGTGCACTGATTATTTTGGATTTTCGCCTGACATGGTTACACCATCGGCACGCATTTTGGGCAGGAGCTATATCCGGTTTCAGTATGACCGCGGCCTCTTCTGGCGGGCCTCCGTTAGTGACGTATTTAATGAATCTCACTATTGAAGCCAAAGAGCAGAGAGCGACCGCCATCGTGTTTTTCTTATTGAGTTCTGCAGTTTCATTAATCGGCTTTATTTGGATTGGTGCATTCAACCAAGACACGTTTACCACAGGCTTATGGTTACTTCCGACGGCTGTGATTGGCAATTTATTAGGGCAGAAACTGTATATCTCAGTACCTAACTTGCCTGCAAAAACAACGACCGCGCCGATCCTTATCGGCATGGCACTACTTATGTTAATTTCAAATTAGAAGGATTTACTTATGGATAAGATAGCGTTCATTACAGGGGCAACCTCAGGCTTCGGCAAAGCGGCAGCAAAGCGTTTTGCAGAAGATAACTGGTCATTAGTGTTGTCTGGTCGTCGTATCGAAAGGTTACTCGACCTAAAGGAAGAATTAACGGTGCCTGTGCATGTGATTCAACTCGACGTTCGAGACGCAGACGCCGTAAAACAAGCAATTGATTCACTACCCGCTGAATTTTCATCGATTACCGCATTGGTTAATAATGCAGGCCTCGCCTTAGCACCAGAAGGCGCACCTGATGTGGACTTAAAAGACTGGCACACCATGATCGACACCAATGTCACAGGCTTAGTCAATGTCACTCATGCACTGCTGCCGACGTTAATTAAAAAAGGCGCAGGAAGCTCTATCATCAATGTTGGCTCAATTGCAGGACAGTGGCCTTACCCAGGGAGTCATGTGTATGGCGCGAGCAAGGCGTTCGTAAAGCAGTTTAGTTACAACCTTCGCTGCGATCTACAAGGTACAGGAGTACGCGTGACTGACCTGTCCCCTGGCATCGCAGAAACAGAATTTACTCTAGTGAGAACCAAGGGTAACCAATTGGCATCAGACAATCTTTACCAAGGCACAACGCCATTGTCAGCAGAAGATATCGCCGAGCAGATGTTTCATATTGCGACCTTACCAGAGCACATCAACATAAACCGAGTCGAGGTGATGCCGACTCGCCAAGCATGGTCTCCATTCGCCATCGATAGAGACTAGTTTCAAACAATCTAGATCAAAAAAGGTGATCTATGCAGACCACCTTTTTTATTGCCTTTTGCCCCATACTCAATCTTCACAAGCATCCAACCTAAACAATCTTTTGCTCATCTTCTTCTTTGGCCGAGTCGGTTTCTTTAGATAAAAAACTCTCAACGATCTCTCTCAGCTTCCCTTGATTAACCGGTTTTGGTAAAAACTCATCCATACCTACATCGAAGCACAAATGCTTGTCTCTCTGTACAACGTTGGCCGTGAGTGCGACGATAGGAATGTGTTGTGAAGAGCCTTCTTCTAACGCTCTGATCTGTTTAGTGGCTTCGAAGCCATCAAGAACTGGCATCTGGCAATCCATAAAGATCATCACATAGTCATTGGCCTTAAACTTCTCGACGCCAATTTCCCCGTTGTCCGCGATATCCACCTCAAGACCAAGCTTCTTAAGCATCATCTTAGCCACTTGTTGATTCACTCTTGAATCTTCAACCACCAACACTTTGCCACTAAAGGATGCAGTGATCGCCGCAGGTTTTGGTTCTTCTTTTAAAGACGTTTTCTCAGGTTGTGCTGGTTTAGCAACAGCTGCAGGTTTGGTTGTTGGCACAGGCTCATTATCTTTGAACGCCACCTCGCCTCGATTTGGGTAAGTGAAGGTCGAAGTATCCGCCGCTCTCGCTAACACCTCACTGATGGTCCATTTAAGCTGATTATCTTGATATGGACGAGCAATGTAGGCGACAAAGCCAACTTGCTTGGCTCGGACTTCATCCTGCTTTCTTGGGTCGGCAGAGATCATCACCAGCTTAGGACAATCTTTCTCAAAGCGTTCAAGCAAACTTCTGGCTAGCTGGAAACCATCAATCGCTGGCATCACCTTGTCTATCAGCACTAAATCATAAGGCGTCGATTGAGCAATGGAGTCAGCCACCAGCTCTAATGCTCTAGATCCTGTCTCACAGCATTCCGATGTCACTCCAAAGGACTGCAGTTGCGTCGACGTAATCCGCATATTAAGTTGGCTATCATCCACCAGCAGCACTGAGATCTTGTTGAAATCGATACGGCTCTCTTCCACTTCCAAACACGGATCAAAGTCTGCGGTGAAATAGAATGTACTGCCCTGCCCTTGCACACTGGTGAGCTCAAGCTTGCTGCCCATTAAGGTAACGATTTTGTCGCATATCGTTAAACCAAGCCCTGTGCCGCCATAGATACGAGTAGTGCTGCCGTCGGCTTGTTGGAACTTATCAAACACCGATTGTTGTTTGTCTTCCGCAATACCAATGCCGCTATCTTTTACCTTGAATCTGACTCTCAGCTTTTGCTCAGGTTCTGTGATTTCTTCCAAGCGAAGTGAAAGAGTGACATGGCCATGCTCAGTAAACTTGATAGCGTTGCCCACTAGGTTATTCAGAACCTGTCTTAACTGGGTGCCATCGCCGATGACCATGGTTGGAATCTTAGGATCAATGGCCAGTTGGAATCTGAGCCCTTTTTGTTCAGCTTTCACCCTAAAGGTCGACTCAACATCGGCTGCAATGCCCATCATTTTCATCGGTTCTTGCTGAAGCTCAAGCCTGCCCGCTTCAATCTTCGAGTAATCGAGAATGTCATTAATCAGATCAAGCAGCGTCAGCGAAGAGGTGTTAAGCATGTCGACATACTCTTTTTGCTCTTTCGGCATGTCCATTTCAGAAAGCAAAGACGATAACCCGATGATGCCATTCATTGGAGTCCGGATCTCGTGACTCATATTGGCAAGGAATTCACTCTTGTTGCGGTTGGCTATCTCTGCGGTGTCTTTGGCTTTTTCCAATTCTTGGTATTGTTGACGAATGCGTTCAATAGACTGGTTATAGCTCGACTCTAGCGTCGAAATCTCATCTTGATAGGTACATTCAGTTGGGGTGAGAAAACGTGGCTTATTGTCTTCCACTTGTTGCTGGTTAATTTGAGAAGACATGATCATCAAGCGTTTAACGACTAAACGATAGACAATAGTCAGACATACCAGAGAAAGTAAGAAGATTTTCACGGCTTCGAAGGCGAGTAACAACAGAACCCGTTCTTCGAAATCATCGAGGATAATACTTAAATCAGCTTGTACCGTTAATGTGGCGAGGGGGTAATCTTTACCTCCCATTTGGTGCACCATTTCCCAAGACTGAGAGTAAGACTGGCCGGAGGTTGCTTGACCCAGTTCTAGAATTTTTTCACCAGGGCTTTCTATTTTAAGATAACTCACAGAGGGTAAACGAGAGATGCCCTCAGCTTGCACGAACAGTTGAGTCCGGTCTTCCACCCACAAGCTCGCCGTTAAACCGGAGAGGTATCCCGCTTTAACCTGTTCGATCTGAGAACTGATAAAAGAAACTCGATTTTGGTACTCCACATATAATCCCAGACCTGTCACTATGACTGTGAATAAGGTGCTGATTGCGATTATTGTCCCGATCAACTGTCGAGAGAGTCCAATATAGCGTTTTCCTTTTTTCACCATACACAAATTACCATTATTGTTATCCTAGCAAACTACAATTACTCAACTAGTATAATAGTAGTCATTCATCAAATAACTAGGGAAGGTTATGAAAAAACATCTTATCGTTGCATCCATAGTCAGTTTGTTTTCAAGCAGTTATGCTTCTGCAAGCGAACCTCTTCACTACTACATTATTGCGAGCCAAGCGCAACCTTTTCAGATCGAAACTGACGGGTCATCTCACAGAGGAATGGTTTCAGATATTGTGGAAGCGGTATTCGATGACAGCCAATATGAGATCAACTACCACACCTACCCTTTTAACCGAATGATCGACAAGCTTGATGCAAGAGAAAACCCAAACTGGGTAACCTACGGTAGCCCGAGCTGGGGAAATATCCAGTCGGTTAACCTGTCTAAAGATCCGATTTACAATGTAAAACACGTGTTACTCAGCAGCGGAAAAAAGCCGTTTGAGTTTAATACTATCGATGATCTGGACGGAAAAGCCGTGGTATTGCTGGTGGGGTTTGAGTATCCGAACCTAGAGCCATACATTCAGCAAGGCAAGCTTAACGAGATTCGAGTGAAAGATTACACGGCTGCGTTTCGTGTCCTCAACCGAGCACCTGGCGACACTGTGTTTGTTGAGATGGAGTCTCGCATCAAATACAACCTAAACGAGCAGAAGCTAAGTATTGATGACTACCAGATGCAAGAGTTTGGTTCAGTAATCAATAACTACCCTATCCATTTGGCATTTGACCCTGAGATGGATCCTAAACTGCAAACCTTCATTAACCAACGTCTCGACCAAATGAAAGACGATGGACAGCTCAACGACATCGTACAGAGTTACTTATAACGACAGAGTCACGTATGGCTTGATAACGTAGTTAGGCTCTCTTCGATAACCAAACTAGCTCTAAAACCTCAAAGGCCGCCCTGCTTAGCTTAATACTAAATAGCAGGGCGGCCTTTTTAATGCGAATAACCTAACGCTGATTTATTCGCGTTCTAATAACCGAACGCGAATAAATCAGTGCGAAGCGATCAAATGCAGCTGTTGAGTACGAAGCTGTTGTCGCACCGTCATCAGAATCTCACCCAGCCGATTCTCCCCAGTTCCATCACCACCATCTCCCCAAAAGTGATCTTTGTGAGAGTGTTCTTTGATAACGCAATCTCCGGTGTTGGTAAGAAACAACGCAAACTGTGGATTCTGTCTAAACTTCTCCGTCACAATGAACTGCATCACTTCAACACGGATGTCATACCAATCTTCACGTACTTGGTCTTCATAATGACGACTCAACGAAAATGCTTCAGCAGGCGAACAGGCTTCCAAAATAGTATTGCGCAGTTCTTGAGAGGCGAACTTCATCGCTTGATAATAGTGTTCGCTGGTAGCCCAGACTTGGTCATCGACCTTGATGGGACAAGCCGCAAAATTTGAAAGGTATCCGTTTGGATCTTCAGGTTCATAAAACAGCACTTCTTTGGCTTGAGCCACAGAATTAGACATAGCCTTCTCCTTACCAACGACATCGCATATTTTTGCTTTAACTTTAAAATTAGTGGCGTTGCATATTGCTGTCAAACAACTTAGTTCAAGAGTAAGCCATCAGCGCGTTTTTAGCTGGAAAGGGAAGTGAGTTGAGGAGTTAAGTGAAATATTATTTACTAAGAAAAGAACGGTATGTGGTTAGTTTAAATTGCAGTTAACGAAATAAAATCTATATAAATCAAAGGGTGGTATGTAACCACCCTTGAAATACAGTTGGAAATTTTAGTGAATCAAACCGAGATCTCTCGCTTCTTCCAGACTAAAACCGCTTTCTCTAATTTCTCTTAGAGTCTCGATACGACGACGAGCTTCAGCAGACTTCATTTTCTTTTCTGGTTTGAAAGATACTTCTTCTTCAGCATCCCACTTGTTTGCAATATTTGTCATTTCGTCATGGTTGATAGAATTAATGGACATGTTTTCCTCCGAAAAGCACCATGTAATGGACAGCTAATCTGTAGCAAAAGCTAAATCACTTGTTAAGAAATTCTGTACTGAAATGTGATGATTCCGACGCTTCACAAAGCTAATTAATAAATGCCTCATTTAAACTTTGCCAAAGCCAATTTCTGCAATTACATTTACAAGATTCCCCACTAGAAATGTGGTTTGATCTAACTCTCATTTTCTCTTTTCTCAATCTTACTTTCCCACTGAAATCTCATGAAATAACCCTAGATTAATTTCGAGGCACTTCATTCTTTTTGTGCTCACTGCTTTCACTAAATTTACTTCATGTTAATGATAATAGTTATCAATATCATAACTGAGTATTTAGTATGTCTAGTGAACATTCAGAGACACCGCTTCTCCAAGTGAAGAATTTATGTGTCGATTACATTACCGATAACGGCGACTTTAATGCCGTCAAATCGGTAAGCTTTAACATCAATCAAGGAGAGATTTTCGGTTTGGCTGGCGAATCAGGGTGCGGGAAAAGTACTATCGCGTTTGCCATTAACCGTTTACACAAGCCGCCCGCTTTTATCTCTGGTGGGAAGATAATATTCAACGGACAAGATCTGCTCGGTTTATCTGACGACCACTTGAACACCTTGCGTTGGAGCGAAATCGCTATGGTTTTCCAAAGTGCGATGAACTCACTCAACCCCGTACTCCCTATTCAAGAGCAATTCGCTGATGTTTTACGTCATCACAAAGGGATGACAGACGAACAAGCTAAAGACCGCGCAGAGAAGCTCCTCGACCTTGTAAACATCCCTCGCAATCGTCTCACCGAATATCCGCATCAATTCAGTGGCGGCATGCGTCAACGCTTGGTGATAGCCATCGCGCTCGCCCTCAATCCCAAGCTGATCATCATGGACGAGCCGACAACGGCGCTGGACGTGGTTGTACAACGTGAGATTCTGCAGCAGATACACCAGCTCAGAGAAGAGTTTGGTTTCTCAATATTGTTCATCACCCACGACCTCGCCCTAATGAGCCAATTGTGTGATCGCATTGCCATCATGCGTCACGGCGAGATAGTTGAAGTTAATCAAGCCCATGAGATCCGTAACAACCCTCAGCACTCCTACACTCAAAAGCTTTGGAGTTCTTTCCCTAATATTCACCAACAAGCTCACGCAATAGCGTAATCGGAGGCTCCATGACACAACCCATTATCCAAGTAAAAAATCTGGTCAAAGAGTTCACCGTGGGTGGCGGCTTTGGTAAAGAAGAAATATTTAGAGCACTGCATGGCGTGAGTTTCGATATCTATGCTGGAAAAACTTTGGCTCTGGTTGGGGAATCTGGCTGCGGCAAAAGCACTTGTGCTCGATTGATGACTAAGGTCTACCCTGCTACCGAAGGAGAAATACTGTTCGACGGCAGAGACATCTCAACGCTCAACAGCCGTAAAGATATCTTGGATTACCGCAGCCGCGTACAAATGATATTTCAAGACCCATTTGGTTCGCTCAATCCAACTCATACCATAGAGCACCACTTAACGCGCCCGCTTAAAATCCATAAACAAGTCGCCAATAAAGAGGCGCTAGTCGCTCGTCTTAAAAAGTTATTGGCGCTGGTGGAGTTACCCCTAGATACACTCGCTAAATACCCTCACGAGCTCAGTGGTGGCCAAAGACAGCGAGTTAACCTAGCAAGAGCGCTCGCCGTTGGCGCTGAAGTCATCCTAGCTGATGAACCGACCTCAATGTTGGATGTGTCTATAAGGCTCGGGGTGCTTAATCTCATGCAGAGAATGAAGAAAGAACTTGGAATCGGTTTTTTGTACATTACTCATGATCTTGCGACAGCCCATTACATCGCCGAAGAGACAGCTGTGATGTACAAAGGCCAGATCGTCGAGTGGGGATCAACCCAATCGATCTTAACCAATCCGCAGCACCCATATACGAAACTGTTGATCTCAGCGGTACCGGATCCTGATCTGCCATTTGGCGAACTTGTCAAAAATGAACCAAACTATTCAGTGAACGCTGATCGAATTCGAGAGCAGAGCTGTGAAATACAGCATGAGGTTAAGCAAGTTGCTGATAATCACTTTGTAAAACAGTGGGATAACGTTGCATGAATGAAATAGACATTTGGTTAGAGCGGATCGGAGATTGGTACAAAGACCGAAAGCATGATCAAGTGGAACGGTTAGAACCTTTGATCTTAATGCCTCCAGATGCACTCTGGGGGCCCTTGATCACGGATGAACAGAGCAAAGGTATCGCATGTTGGTTAGACGGGTGCTTGAGAATCTATACCTTCTATCGAAACTCAATCGAAAACCCAGAGCACCAAGAAAAAGCTTATCAATACCTGATGTTTGCTTACGGTAAGCTTCAGGCAGTGTCTTGTGATCCAGAAGCAGAGCCCGGCTTACAAGAGTGGTGTACCAAGCGGGTACAGCACTTGTGTGTACTGGCTTTGGAGTTTGCCAACCAACAACAAGAACCACGCTGGCAACAAGAATCGGAGAAATTGATCGAATCACATGTGCGCTTTATGGCGAGCCAACCCCAGAACGATGATCAAGGTAGCGTTAAGCACCAACTTCATTGATCAACCCTTTCTCGATCAAACATCAACGCATCGAAACGACTTTCCCTCAAAAAAACACGATCCATAGAAAGCATGATCTCACCTTGATCATGCTTCGGAGTTTGTTAAGGTAAACTATTGAATTTTAATGGTTCGATGAATTTCAGGCAAAAAAAAGCGAGTCCCTTGGGAACTCGCGAAAATCTATTCAGTATGATGTAACAAAATATGAGCCAATCTATTAATCATAAGAAAGGACAAAGGTTGTCTATTCGGGATAAATAATAATCAACTAGGTGCTCTATATTGTCATCACATTGTCAGCATTAGGTGCGGTTATTATCAGCACCTAATGATGTTCAGATCATCCATTCAGCAACGATTATAGGACTCACGATTAGTGACCGATCGCCATTTCATCGAGCGCTAAGAACACATTCTCGTCCAAGTGGCCTTCATGAACTTGTTTGCATACCTTACGGCGCACGGCCAAGCCAGAAATAAGACGCTCAATTGAAAGGTGTCGATTACTGGTGCTATCGCGGTCGTTGTAGAGTTCGATCAACTTACTCAATGTTTCGTAAGGAATCACATCCTCTCCAACTCTTAACCAATCAAGCTTCTCAATGAGCTCTGAGCACTCTTCTTTGATTGAGGCATGAGAGTGCCCGGTCATTGCAGATAAAGCCGTTATACTGCGTTCTAGGGCCTCTGAAGAGGTATATTTAGATAAGGTTATCATGATCTCGTCTGCATTGATCTCAACAGAGTGCTTACGTTGTTTAACTCTGCGCCCTAGCTTGCCTCTAGGTGAAGGGGCTTTGCGCTGAATAGGCTCAAATTCGCCATCAATGATTTCAGATAACTCTTCCAGCTTTTGCTTAGACACCATTTCATTGCGCAGTGGGTTCGGCAATGTTGGCGCCATGTTTCGCTTACCTGCGTTGGTGGTGCGCGCTCTTGAGTAACGCAGTACTTCTTCAACGTTACATTTGATATCGACCTGATAATCGGTGGTCTTGCCTTTTTCGATCAACGCGGTGATCGTCAGATGGTAGCCCCACAAGTTAACGAGGAAGGTATCTTCTTGCTCCCCTACTTCACCCAGCTTTCGCAGTTCGCGGATCAGATCCATCGAAAAACGACGCCAATCAATGTTACGCGCCAGTTTTTGATTCAATTCGCTCAATAGCATGCAATCAGAATGACGACGCGCCATACGGCTTCTGAAGTAAGAATACATTTGGAAGACCAAGGTATGCTGCTTCAGGATCTCTGGTGGGAACAGGAAGAAATAATCGCGCGTGAGCAGCTCTTCATAGAACGATGGCTCCCATACCAAGATGTATAGGTTCGGTTTAATGCGAATTTCGCCGTCAGAGCCCTCTGTAGGCGCTTCTTCCGATGCAGTGATGGTTCTAGCTAAGAATCGGAAACGGTCGCTCTTAAAGCCTTCTGGCATGTTCTCACTAAGCCAACGGCCAGTAAGCTCATGCAACTGAAAATCGGTAAACTCAATGCGGTCAATGCTGTCTCGGATAGAGTCACGAGCCGGGCCACTGTCTTTTTTGCCACGTAATGAAAGAATATCCGTGATGTAGAGCGGTGTTTTGTTCGGAGTGTGCTTCGCATCCAGATGGTAATCGTCTTGATGATGATCATGGTATTGAACCGTTAACGTGAATAACGCGAATAACGTCATCAGATCATCAACGGTCATAATGTTTTTTGAAGATCGTGTTTCGATCACCGCTCGAGTTCCTGAGATCGAAACCATCGATTTCTGGTAGCTCTTACGGGTTCTAGGTGGCGCTAACGCTTGATCAATAATACCAGCCCAATTAGTTGGCGAAACAATGAATTGATCCGCTTCATCTTTCATCGTTGGTGGAGTATTAAGACCGTGTTCATTCAATAAACGTTTGTTTACTTTGGTTTGAGCGAGGGCTTTAGAACGCTTTTGCTTTTCGTTTTGTTTCACACTTTCAGTCACTAAGCTGGTGGCACCGAGCACTGATATCAACTGATTGGGATTAACAAAGCGATGTAGCATGGTTTTACCCGCCAGGCCTTCTTCAAAGCGAACTGGGATTTGCTTGAAAAGTCCGATGTTTACAGCGGCTCTGAGTCTTTGTTGCAAGGCAGCACGTGTAACTTGTCCATCGGTTGATTCGATAATTTCAGTCGTTGAAACGTATCCATCTTTGCTGCTAAACCCGCGAAGTGAAATTAGGTTGAGAAGCTCAACGATGCTTTTCGTGACCCCTTTGAAGTGTTGATATTGTTCTATCCATTCAACGGCTGTTTCAGATACCTCAAATAAATGACCATCTTTGTGGCTTCGTGCCTTAATTAACAATTTCTCTTCTGGTTTCATTTTTGATCCGTATCACACTAACCGTAATTTCACTATAGTTCCTGAATGATAAAGAAAGAATGATCATAAATAAAGAGAATTTATTGGCTTTTAAATAACTGATCTTTCTGATTAATATGATCTTAAATGATTAAGTGATCTAATGATCCGGGCTATCATTTGCTTTTAAGTTGCTGAATTTAAAGTGTTAAAAAAAATCTGCTTGGAAAGCATGATCATAAAGATAACGAAACGATGATCATAAAAGATAAGAAAGCATGATCACAGAACATCAGAACGATGATCATTAAGTAATTGTAAGCATGATCATTATTGGTTCGAAAGCATGATCATTATACTTATACAGCTTATCCACAGTCCAGAATTGATCGACGAGTTTTAAATCACCAATGTGGATATTTTCGTTAGGTATTTTATCGGAACAATGATCAAGTAAAGGGGCTTTTATATCGTTCCTCCCCTTTTATGTTTAAAAATTGGTCGAGATTGGTCACACAGTCAGTGGTTGGGGACTTTTAGCTCGCAAGACAATAAATCAGGAAGCATGATCATGAAATTGTCATGTTTCTGCATTTCCATTCTGTGTCGATTGAATTTCCAACCAATCAGGCCTTATAGAGCTTGAATCCCCATTACAAAAGCATTTGTCCGTAAGTTAGGTCTAAATTTATATGCTTCCGGAACGATATTTACTTGATCATTTTTCCGGAGGTTGATCATTTCGAACAGGCATTCATACGGATCAATATTGATGAGTTTACACCTTGATCATGCTTCATAATATGGAGTTATCAATTTTCTTACGAGTTATGTATCCCATGATCATTCTTCCGGTTGAGGCTCAATTCTCTTTTGTTTAGTGACGTCTCATCTTCGCTTTGTTTTTTATTTACCAAGCGATTTTTTAGGTTTTATTCTTTGTTGGTTGAAAATCTATCAATTTCGAATGCAAATCACACGAACCGTAATCTATGCTTGTGTTTCAATCGTTCCGAAGGTTTTTCGCTGAAATTCTATTTACATTGTAAATAAGTGATGCTGTAACATTTTAAATGTAAGGCATAAATAGCACGGTTATACATGACAAAAAAGGTCATTTTTGTGTTCGTATTAGCCGTTGTTTCATCAAACTGTAAAAATACAGTCTATTTTATGTGATTTTACTCATAAATGTATGTTCATGTTTTTGTTGTGTTTGTTGTTAATCGCTGTACAATTTGTACTTAGTTAATCATTACGGAAACTGGCAATGAAAAGAGAACAAACGATTGATAAGCTCTATCAGCTGGCCGAACAAACTCAACAAGTTCAGGCTGACCGAATTGAGATTATTCTGGAAGAGCGAAGTGATGAGCATTTCCCTCCAATGTCTAAAGCTATGATGGAGACACGTTCAGGCTTAACTCGTCGAAAATTGGATGAGGCAATCAACAAGCTTGAAGCGGATGATCATCAGTTTACAAAGAACAACGCCAATCATTACTCGATTTCATTGACCGAAGCTCACATGCTGATGGACGCGGCTGAAGTGCCAAAGTTCCACCAACGTAAGCAGCATGTCGATAACAAACCATGGGTTATCAACGTACAGAACCAAAAGGGTGGTACGGGTAAATCAATGACAGCGGTTCATCTAGCGGCTTGCTTGTCTCTGAATTTAGATAAGCGCTACCGTATCTGCTTGATTGACTTGGATCCACAAGGCTCTTTGCGTCTGTTCTTAAACCCACAAATCAGTGGTGCAGAGCACGACAGCATCTATTCTGCAGTCGATATCATGTTGGACAACGTGCCCGAAGGCCAAGATGTTGATCTTGAATTCCTTCGTAAGAACGTACTATTGCCAACACAATATCCGAATCTAAAGACGATTTCGGCGTTCCCAGAAGATGCGATGTTTAACGCTGAAGCGTGGCAAAGCCTGTCTCAAGATCAGTCACTTGATATCGTTCGTCTTCTTAAAGAGAAGCTTATCGATAAAATCGCCGATGATTTTGATGTGATTATGATCGATACCGGCCCGCACGTTGACCCGCTAGTGTGGAACGCGATGTACGCATCGAATGCACTTCTAATCCCATGTGCAGCAAAGCGTTTGGACTGGGCTTCAACGGTTAACTTCTTCCAACATTTACCAACCGTGTACGAGATGTTCCCTGATGATTGGAAAGGGCTTGAGTTTGTTCGCCTAATGCCAACCATGTTTGAAGACGATAACAAGAAGCAGGTATCAGTATTAACTGAGATGAACTACCTGTTGAATGACCAAGTAATGATGGCAACCATTCCAAGAAGCCGTGCCTTTGAAACTTGTGCAGATACTTACAGCACGGTTTTCGACCTGACGGTAAGCGACTTTGAGGGCGGTAAGAAAACCCTAGCGGTCGCTCAAGACGCGGTACAAAAAAGTGCTCTAGAATTAGAGCGAGTATTACATAGCAACTGGCCTTCACTTAATCAGGGATAACAAAAATGGCAATTAAAACATCTGACTTAAATGCAAAGCTATTTGGTAAAGCAAACAAACGCCGCGTAGCAACACCACAAGAAGCGCAAACGGCAGCAAAAGAACAGGCTCAAGTGATTGAGCTTTCTGTTGCGGGCGAAGAGCTGGTTTCATTTGAATTGGTTCGAATTCCTGCGGCTGATGTTGCGACTCGAACGGTTGTTTTTGAAGACAATGCTCGTGAGCAATCTTTCTTAAACGAACATGCTCTTTCTGATGTTCTGACTACGTTAAAAGAACGCGGCCAGCAATATCCAGCGGTTGGTCGTAAGAATAAAGACGGTAAGATTGAAGTTCTTGATGGTAGCCGTCGTCGTATGTCATGTATTTTAGCGGACAAAGAGTTCCTAATTTACGTAGCGGAAAACATTAACGGCGAACACGCTAAGTTCTTATCAGACGTTGCTAACGCTCATAAACCACTTTCTCTTTATGAGAAGGGCAAAGAGATGCAAGCGAAACTGGATAAAGGCGAAGCTGAAGACCAAAAAGCACTCGCGAAAATGTTCCAGTGCAGTGAAGCTTTAGTGAGTGGCGCATTAAAAGCGGCGGCTTTACCACTTGAATTACTTCAAGCTTACCCAAATGTGAGCGATCTTGGCCGTCCGACGATTGTTAAACTGCACAAACAATTTGGTGGCTTAACGCGTGAACAGCAACAAACATTACTGACCAAGTGTGATGCTTCTGAAGGTTTTGTTTGGCAGCGTAGCGAAGCACAAGGTGTTACGCGTTTAACGAAAGACGTGACCGAAACATTGGAAGGTTGGATTCTTGAATTGGCTCCTGCGCCAGCGAAGAAAGTCTCTCCAAAAGTTGAGCTTATCAAAGGTCGCGCTTCTTATAGCCGAAAAGGTTCAAATCTAGCTTTGAATCTTAAGAAAGTGGATGATGCGACGATGCAAGAAATCTTAAGCTTCGTTCAATCAAAACTCGATTAAGTTTACAAACTATCTTAATCTTACAAGCTATCGAATGACTCTAAAGCCGCTTTATGCGGCTTTTTATTTGGCTGTGATAAACTGTGTTTAGATGAATCTGGACGCTAATTATGACGAACTCTACAAATACTTTTCTATATACTCTTTCCCAAATCGCCGAGCATAATCAGCACCGTTACGGTGTTGTCTTTTCTGGTGATAGTGATTGGCAAGACGCTACGATTCAAAGCTTTCTTAATACCTCTTCAGCACAAACAATTTTCCAGATCGGTGGTTCGCCTTTTCTATCGGTAACGCATGTTCCTGTTAAAAAGGGGCAACAACTCCTAGGTCGAGAATGCCAACTTCTTGTTTGTGATTTTAGAGAGCAGTTTGATGCCAACAGTTTTAGTGCAGCACTGGGTGCGTTAGTCGGTGGCGGCTTGTTGTTGGTTATCCCGCACAAATCAGATGAATCTGAAGAGGGTTTGAATTCTACTTTTGGAAAACGTTGGTTAGCGTCCAACTTTGCCAAACTGTTTTCTGTTTCACAAGACGATGAACAGCTGACACAACTCTATGCTCGTAACCCTTTGCCTGAAGAATTAACCCAACCGAATTGTTTCGATAGATTTGAACAACAAAAGACAGCAATAGAGTTAGTTAAGAAAGTCGTCTCTGGACATCGAAAGCGTCCTTTGATTCTCACTGCAGACAGAGGTCGTGGCAAAAGTTCGACATTAGGTATCGCATCAGCGGAGCTTTTGGTTGAACGCCACGGGCTAAATATCATTGTTACGGCACCTTCTGTTAAAGCGGTTGAGCCGGTATTTACTCACGCAAGCCAACGTCTAGAACCTTGTGAAGTTATCAATGCTACTCACATTTGCCATCAAGGCGGCAGCCTAAGATTTGTCGCACCAGATGAATTACTCCAATCTAAGCCCGATTGCGATTTGTTATTAGTTGATGAAGCGGCTGCCATTCCAATCCCGATGCTTAAATCTTTGGTTGGCAGTTATCACCGTATGGTTTTTTCAACCACGGTTCACGGATACGAAGGAAGTGGGCGAGGGTTTGGAATTAAATTTGAGGCTTGGCTTTCTGAGCGTCGTCCCGGATGGAAAGGCTATAAGCTTGAGCAACCAATCCGTTGGAATAATCACGACCCTCTAGAGCGTTGGTTGTTTGATTGCTTCCTTCTGAGTGGCGAGTTTTTATCGAGTAGTTCTGTTGTTCATAAGGCTGGTGATTTTTCTGACGAGGTGCTCAGCCAACTTAACCTAGTCGAGCTATCTAAAACCGAGTGTCTAGCGAATCCTGAAAAGCTTCAGCAGTGTTTCTCTCTTTTAGTCGACGCTCATTATCAGACATCGCCCAATGACTTAATGCAGTTTCTCAATAACCCAGCAATTCATTTGTATGCGGCTTGGCATCAAGATGAATGTCTTGGTTGTATGTTGGTGACGGAGGAGGGCGGTTTAGATAAAAATCTAATTGCTCAGATCCAAACAGGAAAGCGCAGACCTCAAGGACATCTCGCGCCAGTGTTGTTAGCGAATCAGCTCGGTTCTATTGAAGCGGCAACAAGCCGTTGTATGCGCGTTATGAGAATTGCGGTTTCAATTGATCATCAAGGTTTAGGCTTAGGAAGTTGGATGCTTGATCAGCTATCGATGCAAGTCTCAGATATCGATTATCTGGCGACAAGTTTTGGGGCGACCAGCGAGTTGGTTTCTTTCTGGCGACGTAGCCAATTTGCTCCCGTGCATATTGGGCATCAAAGAGATCAGGCGAGTGGCTGTCATTCTTTGTTGATGGTCAAGCCACTCGGTATTAGTACTAACAATTGGATCGTTCCAGTGCAGTCTCAGTTTGAGCAAGGCTTTTGTTTTCTCGTCTCTGGCTCTTTAACTTCTCTTGAGGTTGATATGGTTCGCGCTCTATTACCAAGCCAGTCACTGTCAGTTAGTGAGTTAGAAAAAAAGTTGCTTTGCAACTATGTAGAAGGCGGAAACAGTTACGACAGTATCGGCTTCATTACGTTGAAACTAATTCTAGCGAGTAACATTCAACTGTCGCGCGAGTCTTCATCGTCATCAACAGAGCAGCCAATTAAGTTTGAACGCCAACATCGTAATACTGATTGTTCGGCTATCTCTGATTTGTTGATTGCTAAAGTGGTGCAACAAAAAGGATGGGGGACTTGTGTTGAACAGTTCAATCTTGTTGGGCGTAAGCAAGCAGAAGTTCAACTTCGACAAGATATCTCGTTCTTGTTGTCCAATTTACAGTGTAAATAGACAGAGATATTTTCTAGATTAATTTACAGTGTAAATCCGAAATGGCGATTTACACTGTAAACTGAGGCCTGTTGCGTGCCTTCTTCTTCTTCTTCTTCTTCGGTCACACCCTTCTAAAATCTTTCCCAAGCTCTTTCGCTTTCCCACAATATTTAAAGCGCTCTAGAAACCCCAAAACTGAAAACTCTAATCCAAGTGTTCTCAGCTTGTTGGTTTGAACGCAGGTCTATTAGATTTAAACTAGCCCGATTGAATCTAATGCCGATCTACTCATTTTGGTTTCATTGATGACTTTCATCATCACTCTGTCGAGTGCCTGTTTGGTGTCTTGATCTCAGGCTTTCATAACGTATAAATTAAACGGCAGTTATGTTCTGTTTCCCATTGTCCGCTTCTAGAGCTCTATTCCAAAATTTCTCTAAAAATTCGCTGATTATGATTGTAAAGGTGAGCCCGCTCATAAAATGCGTGTGTCTTATTTCTGAGTCATGTTTGCACAATCGAAAGTAAGTGATGTGACGCTGATTATTCTAATGTGGTGATTCTAAGCTCAGAACGAATTATATAGACTGAATAACAACTGAGTCATTAGGGATACTCGATTCGAATGTGGGATAACATTGTTACATTGTCAGAAGATAAGCTGCAGGTGGTCGCGCGTTTGCCATCTGGATTTGTGGTCGACGCAAGCTTTGATAACAAGACATTGCCACCAGCCTTGGAAGCTTTGAATGCATCTAACTATTTTCTTTTCGAAGAAGAGGTACTGCGCTTTGTCACTCTGGCTAAAGAAGGTAAGGGTGAAGCTTATGAGGGAATCTTGATTGCTGAAGTTCGCAATGCAAGTGTCGCGGTCGAACTGTCTGATGATGAGATGCTGGCGAGTCTAGTTGTTACTGGCCCGTACAATGGACACCCGCTGCGCGGTAGCGACATCATTCACTGTTTAGCTCAAGCTCACATTACTAAGGGCATTAATAAGTTAGCGCTCAGAAAAGTACTGGTGATGAGTGGCAAGCTCAAACCTGGTGAAAAGTTTACTCAGCCCGTCGCGCAAGGTACACAACCCGTAAAGGGCAAGGACGCGAAGTTTGCCGCCTTGGTTGAAGACATTACTCGTCAAGTATTGAAGCCGCGCAGCAAAGACGCTGGCAAGATTGATATGCGAGATTTGGGTGAAACCATTACCGTCGGTCAAAATGATCACTTGATGAAGCGTACTCCCGCCACTAAAGGCATTGCTGGTTTTACCGTGCAAGGTAGAATCATCCCACCGCTTCCTGGACAAGACAGTTTAATCAAGCCTGGCAAGGGCACCTACATTTCTCCTGACGATCCTAATTTACTTCTCGCTTCATGCCCCGGCTTGCCGATCATTAAAGAACGCAGTATCGAAGTTGATGATGCTTTATGTGTGAGCAACGTTGATGTGTCTACTGGCCACGTTAAATTTAAAGGCAATGTGTTCGTCTCTGGAAACATTGAACCGGGGATGATTGTTAAGGCGACAGGATGCATTACGGTTGGCGGTTTTATTGAATCGGCCGAGGTTCAAGCGCAAGGAGATATCAAAGTAGCGAAAGGAATTATTGGTCACACCACAAAAGAGGGTGAGCCCAAGAGTTGCAAGGTATTCACTAAAGGCTCTATTACTGCCGGCTATGCTCAAAATGCAGAGTTGCAAACGGGGACCGATCTTCGTCTTGGTGTCCACAGCATGGGTAACGAGATTCGATGTGGGCATGACCTTATCGTGATGGACACGATGAAGAAGCATGGCACGCTCAGTGGCGGAGAAGCTAAAGTAGGTGGCAAAGTAGAATGTGTCTTCTTAGGTGTTGAAGGGGATACTGCTACTAAGGTTCACGGTTTTGCGCGTTACGATGGTTACCGACAAAAGATTGCTGAGCTGAAAGAAACCTATAAACAAACTCAAGAAAAGACGATGGATGTGATTCGTCAGGAATTAGAATTTAAAAAGCAGCCCAAGGCTCAAAGAAGTGAAGAACAAGCCTTGTTGATTGAACAGCAAAGAGAAAAGAACAATCTAGCAATCGAGAACACCAAATCGCAGTTGGACATGTTAGAGAGTGAATTTGAAACGCACCTTGCTGAGTGCACGGTAGAGGCCCATGAGAAAGTCTATACTCGAGTCACGATTCAATTTGGTGATGAAACAGTGACGACCAAGCGAACTCATGGCGGCAGTGTTTTCTCGTTCAATCAATATGAGATTCAATGTTCGTTCAAGATGGAACAAGAAGATATTGCTTTGTAGGTTGCCCGTTGAAGTCGGCTTACTATCGATCGCTTATTACAAATAGCTTATTGAAGACCAGCGATGCGAAGGTACGGATAGATACCAATATTTGAAGATAAAAAAAGGGGAGCTGATGCTCCCCTTTCGGTTTTTATAGTTCTAGATGTTTTGGTCTGACGGTTTTGATTTAACCGCTCAGATTTAATAACTTAGCTTCAACGGTTTGTGCTAGCTTGCTGCTCTTACTCGACCTTGTTTGAGATCTGACAGCACTTGCGCTTTCGGACCGTCGGCAATAATGCTGCCTTTCTCCATCACAATCACTCGATCAACAATGTCTAACATCGAAGTCTTGTGCGTGATCAGAATTAAAGTCTCGCTAGGTAACAGTTGGCTAAGCTGATGCTTGATGTGCATTTCAGAACGGTTATCCATGGCACTGGTTGGTTCATCCATCAAGAGTACTGGTGGGCGACCGAGGAAGGCTCTAGCAATCGCGATAGCCTGACGTTGACCACCAGATAGCAATCCACCACCTTCACCGACTTGGCGCTCTAAGCCCGCAGGATCTTGCTGAGTGAAAGCAGTAACGCCTGCGCGGTTAGCGGCATCCATAACATCGCGGTCATCAACCAGTGGACGACCTAATGTGATGTTGTCTCTCACTGAACCGTAGAACAAATTACTGTCTTGCGGTACACAGCCTATATTGCGTCGTACGTCGACATGGTGAAGTTGCTCCATGTCGGTGTCATCAATACGTACATGACCCTCTGTGGGCTTATAGAGACCCATTATCAAGCGTTCTAATGTTGTTTTACCTGAACCAATACGGCCGATAATCGCTACTTTCTCACCCGGTGTAATGGTTAGGCTCAAATCTCTCACTGACGCGACAGGAGAATCAGGGTAATGGAAGGTTACTTTATCCAGTGCAATACGACCTTGAATGATAGGGCGGTGAATATAACGCTTTCCTTCTTCCTGCTCGTCAGGCATCGACATCACTTGTTCGATTAAGGTCATCGAAGATTTCGCCTGATTGTAACGAGTCGAAAGCAATGACAGTTGAACAAGAGGCCCAATCGCACGACCACTCAACATGGTTGCAGCAATCAAGCCACCCATCGTAAGTTCGCCTTCAGCAATCAGATAAACACCAAAAATGATCATACCGACGTTGGTACTTTGCTGAACAAAGCCTGCGGTGTTTTGGATGCTGTCAGTAATGCGGCGACTTTTGATGTTCCAATTCGCCATGTGCGCTACTGCTTCTTCCCAACGGAATTGGAATTGGCTCTGAGCGCTAAAAAGTTTAACGGTTTCTAAACCCGCCAGACTCTCGATTAAGTTTGCGTATTTCTGAGAAGCAAGGCGTGAACCTTCTTCAATGGTTCGACGCAGCGGGCCTTGGATTAATAACGCATAGATGATCAGAACGACAACTCCAACCACAGGAACAAACACCAGATTTCCGGCCATTAACCAAATTAGAGCGAGGAACATCAGAGCGAATGGTAAATCGATTAGCGAGCCAATCGTCGCAGACGTAAAGAATTCACGAATCGATTCGAACTCTTGGAGGTTTTTCGCAAAAGCACCGACCGAAGCCGGTTTTGCTTCCATACGAATGCCGAGAACTTTACTGAATAGCTTGGATGAGATCAGAATGTCTGACTTCTTACCCGCAACATCAATAAAGTAACTTCTCATCAATTTCAAAAGCAGATCGAAAAGGAAGACAACAAAGATCCCGCTCGCCAACACCCATAAGGTTTCAAAGGCGAGGTTGGGTACCACTTTGTCGTACACCAATCGAGTGAACATCGGTGCCGCGATGGCGAAGACATTGATCAAGATGGATGCGATCAGAACGTCTCGGTAGATGTTTTTCGATTCCCAAATGGTGCTCCAGAACCAGTGACCTTGACGTGTTTTTAGAATTTCTGGTGAGCGCTCATCGTAACGAAACTGTTTTTTGACCAAGAAATAGCGGCCAATAAACTGTTCTTTCAATTCCTCAACTGGAATGACGATCGGTACCATCCCGCTTTCCGCGGTGATGATCTCTGCTTCTTGTTTTTCTAAATCGATACTATTAAGAACACATGCCTCGCCCTGCTTGAGAAGTAAAACAGCAGGCAAAATAAGATGAGGAATGCTTTCTAGGTCGGAACGGTTTTCTTTCGCCACTAATCCCGCACGCTCAGCAGAGCGAGGGAATAGGAAAGGGGTGAGCTTTCCATCGGATAGTGGCAGCCCATTGATCAATGCTTCGGGCGAGTTAGCTAACCCGTAATATCGGCTAACGTAGATCAGTGAGTTCAATAGTGGATCTTGCATGCGATATAACCTTACTACTATTTATCAACAATGAAGCCTTGGAACACTTCTACGTAGTTATCAGACAAAATATCAAGCTGAGTCTGAGTTTCAATTCGTGACGCAATGGTCGTCACGCCAAGGTTATGAGCCGTTCTTGAGATCGACGTTAATGTGAATTTCTGTTTTTCATCATCAAGGTTATGAGTAAACAGGTAATCCAGCTTCACATAGCTCGGGCGGTACTCGTTAATGTAATCCAATGATTGGAAGTTACGTCCGTAGTTATCGACACCAAACACCGCGTCTGCGTTGCGAATGGTGTTACACAGCAGCGCGGTGTAATGCGGAACGTTGATGAAACAGTTTTCTGGAATCTCAAAGTGGAGTAGGTGAGCGATTGAGGCATTTTGCTCAAGGGTTTTACCAATCCAACGGATGAAGCTTGGTTGAGAAATACTGCTTGGTGAGATATTGATAGCAACAGGGCTTGTGACTTCTTTCGCATTAAGCTTTTCGATCATCTTCTCGATAACGTATTGGTCGAGAATATGGCTCATTTCAAGCTGCTCTAGTGCGTACAAGTATTGGTTAGCACCGTAACGAACACCGTCTTTCTCAATCGCAGAGAACACCTCTTGGTGATACGTTTTGCCAAAGGCATTGTTTGCAGCCTGAAGACGGAAGGTGATTAGGTCGTTGATGATCGCTTCTTCAACCAACATACGCCATTGTTGTTTACCCATCACAGCGCCATGATCGTCGGCTGTTACGTAGCCATAATTAAGTTCACGGTTCGCTTTGGCACTTGAGAGCGCGTTATCCACCAGCGACATGATTTCGGTACTGGTTTTACGTTTGTTGCTGTATGTCACACCAAGCGCAATGTGTGGGTTCGCCATACCGGTTGGATCTGAACCTAGGTTTTGAATGCAGTTTACAATGCTGCTCGCGACGAGTTTAAGTTCGCTCTCGTCGATGTTTGGCATAATGAAGCCAAACTCGTCACTCGAAATACGAGCGATGGTGATATCTGGCGATGAAATTGACGCTTGTAACTGTTCAGCCAGTTGGTGAACTAAGGCATCGCCTTCTTGATAGCCTTTTTCATCGTACTCTTCACTAATAAACTCGGCTTTTAGTACCGCCAAACCACCCAAACTTGACTCTTCTAACCACTGAGTTAACTGAGACATGTAGTAAGCGCGGTTACCCAGTTGAGATACAGGGTCGATATACGCGCGTTCACGTAGCTTCTGTGCTTCTTTGGCTTGGTTTTTAAACGCCAATTCAACTTGAGTAGACATGTGGTTAATACCATCAACCACTAAGATCAAATCTTTTGTTTTCGGACGAACCAATGGTTCACCAAACTGATTCTTGGCGATCTGATCCATTTTGGTAATGATCAATGAGAGAGGGCGCAGCGCACGTTTAAGGATCCAAGAGATAGAGATCAAACCCAGTAAGAAGATCGATCCAAAGATGGTCAGTAAGCGAGTGAATGCTTGCCAGAGTTGATCATAAGCAGGACCAGGGTGACTCACGATCTCGACTTCTGCCAGTTGCATCCAGCCACTGGTGATCACGCGGCGGTCATGCACGGGTTCAAATAGGTTTAAACTCGTAAACCATTCCGGCACTCCTGTTGATTTCACAGGATAAGAGCGAAGAATATCGTCTCCGGTGTCTAGAAAAATCAACCGAACGACGGAGTAAGAACTGCCATCAAACAGGGCGTTGATAACAGACTCCACTGCCACCTTGTCCTTTTCTTCTAGGTAAGGGGCGAGAGCCAGTCCAACAGTATTAATGGTATTACTTACCTCAGAGCGTTGCTGCTCCTCTAAGTATCCACGGGTGGTATTGAATTCGATCATAAAAACTGACGTCATCAGCAGTATGAACACTGCAACCATCCCGACCACAAGCTGTTTATATAAAGTCATTGTACCTACTCATCGTAATTGATAATGGGTTTGTTTAATTTTAGAGAGCGCTCACGAGAACGTAAGTCGTTCCATAAGCTCAATCTTGAAGATTTCCCTGCTAACTTACCGCTGCCTGCTGCCGACTTGATCAACCAAAGGTTTTTACCATTGAAACTGTAAATTGGTCGTAGGTCGCCGCGCTTGGAACCGCGTTTTATCTCAGGGTTTAAGTTGTCCAAAATTAGTGGCTCTGCACTTGGTTTCGAGTAGTACGCCAATACCATATGGAATTGGTTTAACTCGAGTGCTTTTACGTACACTAATCTTAATTTTTTGTCTGGCACGCCCAGTTCGAGCAAAGAGAAGTATTTCGCGATGGTGAAATCTTCACAGTCACCCGCGTTACTGCCTAAGAACTCCAGTGGCGTTGCCCAGTAATCGTTCTTTCCCCAAAGTATGCTGTCATCGACAAAGTACATTTGGTTGAAGAATTGATTAATGGATTCGAGTTTTTCCCTTTCGCTCAATCCACCATAGGCCGCAATATTTGAGCGCCATGTGGTGACTCGCTTAGCGGCTCTCTCTCCATAAGTTTCAGAGACAGCATCAATCCAACGTTGGTCACTCTTATTGAGTGCCGCAGAGGTAAAAGAGGTGAGGACCAACAGCAAAAGCGAGAGCCGAGACTTCATAGCCTTCGCTCTTGGGGTTGGGTTGCGCATTGAATAGCAGTGTTAAGCATCAAGCGTCCTTACTCTTTTAGTGCATTGTTCTGAGCGCTAAGTATTGGTTTCAACATGTACTCAAGAACGGTTCTCTTACCTGTGATGATATCCACTGAAGCTGTCATACCTGGAATGATCGGCAGCTCTTCGTTTTGTCCAAAATTGTGCTTTTCGGTGCGTACACGCACGATGTAGAAGCTGTTGCCTTCTTCATCTTGAGTGGTATCGGCACTGATGTGCTCTAACACGCCTTCCAGACCACCGTATTTAGTGAAGTCATAGGCGCTGAATTTAACGATGGCAGTCAATTCTGGACGTAGGAAAGCTATGTCTTGCGGGGCGATTTTCGCTTCAACCAATAGAGAGTCTTCTGTCGGTACAATCTCAACAATGTCCATACCCGGTTGGATAACACCACCGACGGTATTAATGCCAAGGGTTTTGACTGTGCCTGTTACCGGAGATACCACGACAGTACGGTTTACTCTGTCTTCAAGCCCGACTGCGGATTCTGTTAATGCAGAGAGTTTGTCTTGTGCTTGGTTAAGCTTTTCTTGCTGCTCTGAGCGGAAGTTCAGCGCAGCATCGATACGACTGAGCATGGATTCTTTAATGGCAGAACGTAGAAGGGGAACTTTGAGCTCACTTGAGGTCATTTCTCGGCGAGTGTCGTTCACTTGTCTTTGCAGCTTGAGTAATTCAATTCTTGGTACCACGCCTTCGTCCGCAAGCGGTTTGGTGATATCCAGTTCTTGGCGAGCAAATTGGTAACTCTGTTTTAGGTTACGAACACGCGCTTTAATCTCAATTAGGTCTTGTTGTTTCTGTTCAACCTGTTGATCAAAAACAGAAAGTTGGTTTTTAAGGTTATTCAGATCTTGACGATATTCGGCTTTCTGGCGATTCACCAGTTTTGGTTGAAGCTCGTAAAATTTTGGAGGGAAGGCCAGTTTACCGTAGTCGAGTAAGACACTTTTTTTCCACTCTGCTACAGAGAAATCTTCGTCGATAACAACACTGGTTAATGAGGCTGAAAGCATTAAGACGTTGGCGGTTAAGTTGGCAACTTGCTGTTCGCGTTCACGGAAGTCGGAACGAAAACGAGTGTCATCGATCAACAGTAGTTGTTGACCTTTTTGAACTCGTTGGCCTTCTCTAACCAATATCTCTTTGACTAAGCCACCCTCAAGGTTTTGAACCACTTGGATTTGAGAGGAAGGGATGACCTTGCCTTGGCCAACGGTGACTTTGTCTATTTCAGCCCAATTCGCCCACGCAATAGCAGCAACAAAAAACAGAATGATTACCCACAACATTATACGCGCGCTGGTTGGCGTATTGAGTAGCAATGCCGCTGTTTTATCATCGACGTACTCAAGTTCGGTATCGTTCAATTTGCTGAAATTTTTCTGACTCATAACAGTCCTTGTGTGCTGAATAAAGGTGCAAGCCTATTGAGTGTATTCTTAGTTCTAAGAAATGTTAAGAATTTGTTCGTTTAAATCTTTGAATTTATATAATTTTTAAGAGTTATCGATTTTTGAAATCCGTCTTATCAAGCTGGTGTTTCCTAAGCTTGTCATACAGCGTTTTTCGAGAGACTTGGAGTTCTTGTTGCACCTCTTTCAATCGTCCTTGATGGCGATGTAACGCCTCGATTAAGATTATTTGTTCAAAGCTATCAGTACGTTGGCTTAATGACTGTTGCTGCTCTTCAGGGCTGATATCAAGCTGGTTTTCGTCGTTTTGCTCATTATCATCACTGTCGAGAGCAGGTTGCTTTACTTGTGTCAGCACTCTGAGCTCAGCGTGTTGGCGAAGCTGTCGAATGTTTTCGCTCCAATGGGTTGCGATCAACCGTTGAATCTCTTTTTCTGTGATAACGGGCGGCGGTAACTGGTATCGACTGGCTGCACCGCGAGCAAAATGCTTGAATAAAGAGCCAATATCTTCCGTTCTTTGCGCCAAGGGTAGTAAATTAAATCGGCGCAGTTCACTTGTAATTGTAGTAGGAACTACTGTAGTTGCGATAATGATACAAGTTGCATTGGTCTTGCATGAGTTTTCACGAAGTAAAGTGGGTTTTAGAGCGGCTAACCATAGCCATTGCTGCGAAGTTAATGCTTCTGTTTCATGGATATAAAGTGTTCCGCCCTGATGTTTTAGGAATAATTGCAGAACAAACTGATCAAACGTAGCTTGGTCATTGCGCGGTAAATTGAATGCGGCGACAGGGCAAAGCTCAGCAGTTTGATGGCTGTGCAAATCGTGCGTGTACTGTGCTGTGATTCTTTTTCCTGTTCCTAAATCCCCAACAAACAACAATAGCGGGTTGGCTTTGGTATCTAAGGTGATTAATTCCCGACGTAGGGTCTGCATCGAAGCAGATTGCCCAATCAGTTTTGGCCCCACCTGATTTTGCATCGCAAGTTCTTTTCTCAGCAGGTTGTTCTCTTCAACTAAGGCCAGTTTGTCTGCTGCCTTTTTTACTGCGGTGAGCAGAGCATCGACAACAAATGGCTTCTCTAAAAAGTCATAAGCGCCAGATTTCATTGCTGATACGGCGGTCTGCACATCACCATGTCCGGTGAGCACAATCACTTGAAAGTGGGGATTATGGCTGAGTAACTGTTGCGTAAATTGAATACCGTCCATCACTGGCATGTGAATATCGGTGATCACAATTCCGGCTTGAGCAATGTTGATCTTCTTCATTGCCTCAATGGCATTGGGAAAGCAGACAATATCGATGCCTTCAATAAGCATGGCTTGTTCTACTGAGTCTCGAATTGCTGGCTCATCGTCAACAAAATAGAGTTTGGGCATAGATTGCAAAAGCGGTGTCCTTAGCATTTACAGTTAAATAAAATGATTCATAACAGGGGATTAGCCCTAATTTCGATAAAGTGGAATATCGAGCGTGAACATCATTCCCGATGGCTGGTGTAGGGTCGCAGTAATGGTGCCGTTATACGCTTCAATAATGCGTTTCGATATCGACAGCCCCAACCCTAAGCCTTCTGGCTTTGTGGTAAAAAATGGGTCGAACAGTTGATTCAGCTTGTCGTCAGCCATTCCTATCCCGTTATCCCAAACCGTGATTTTGCAGGTGTCATTGTGCAATTGCCATTCGATTCCAATCTGCGGGCTCGCTTGTTGTAGATGGTCTTGAAGTGCCTGCTGCTGAAGCGCTTGAGTCGCGTTGTGAATCAGATTCACCAACACTTGTTCGAGCTCGGTTGGGTGAATGGCGATATTGAGATCATCCGGTATGGTACTTAATCGGAGCGTGATGCCTTGCTTGATCATCACTGCGCTCAGAATACTGGTCGAGTTATTGACTGCTTGATGCAGGTTGGCGACGTGATGTTCTTGTTTGGTGACCTTGCGAGTAAACACTTTGAGCCGCGCGATGATGTCGGTAATGGTGCTGTTGAGGCCAATCATTTTCTCAAGGTTGCTTTTAACTAAGTCTGTGCGTTCCATCTCAAGCAGTTTAAGGCTGTTTTCGCTGTAGGTTCTTAGCGCCGCAAGCGGTTGATTGATTTCGTGGTTGATGCTGGCTGACAACTCCCCAAGCACGGCGAGCTTGGCGGTTTGCGTCAGCTCTTGCTCTGTCTGCTTAAGCTTTAGTTGAGATTCTTGATATTGGTAGATGGTCTGCTGAAGTTGGTCGTTAGACTGCTTTAAATAGTGAGTTCGTTTATCAACGGTTTGCTCTAAATTTTGGTTCAATTGGGTTAACGCGACCTTAGCTAAGTAAGTTTGACGCCAAGACCAAGCAATGAGAAGGACTAAGCTGTAAATAACCAGAAAGATGGCATCTATCTGCAAGACTTTACGTAACTCGGCCTTGGTTTCTTTTAAGGCAACCACTTGGTATTGATTATTGCTGGTTGAGGCAGGGTAAAGCTTAAAGCTGCCTAACCTGCTGAGCTGATTAGTCATCAGTTGTGTTTGATTGCTTGTCGACGGGTTGCTGCTGTTGCCATTAATCTCTGATGAAGCTTGAAAGGCGTCAATGATTGATATTTGGCTTTGACCGTATTGGCGGTTGCGAGCAATTTCTTGTTGTTGTGCTTGAGTTAAAGGCAGCAATGATTGGTAAAGCCAATCGTGTTGGCTAGAAAGAAACACCACTTGATTCGAATCGAGTACCACGATCTCAAAGTCATCGCTGGTGAGGATATTTTCAAGATTCTCTAAACTTACTTTAACGGTAATGACCCCCACGATGTTGTCGGAGACATACAGCGGTGAAGATAAAAAGTAGCCCCTGACATTTGAGCGCGCGCCAAGGGCCACATAGTGGGTTTTATCGCCTTCGATAGCCGACGCAAAGTAGGGACGAAACGAGAAGTTTTCACCTACAAAGGTACGCGGTTTTTGGTAGTTGCTTGATGCGACGACTGTGCCACTTTGGTCATGAATGTAGATGGTGTCAGCTTGGCTCTGATTCGACCAATCAAACAGCAACCTATACCGAATCAACTTGAAGATGCAGGCTTGAGAATCTGAAAATTATCATTAATTCGAGATGTCAAAGAGCCTGCGATCTCTGGAAGAGTCACTGCAAAAAATTGGTCTATTGCCTCCTTGAAGTCCCGTTTTCTTTTGAAGTAAACGTTGTTCCTCGACTTCTCATTCATTACTTTCCATAGCCGCTCTATTGGGTTGAGGTTTGGGCTGTAAGGTGGAAGATAATGCAGTTCAATATTCAGGACAAACGCCGCATCTTTGACTAAGTCACTGCGGTGATACCCCGCACCATCTAAGATGATATGAAGCTTATGGGTTAACGGATAACTCTCTCTTAACTTACAGAAAAAGCGAACAATCGTTTCACTGTTAATGTTCTCATAGTCGTGAACAATGGTTGCACCGATATCCGATAGGTTCAGTGCGCCAATAATGTTCAATCGGCTACGATTACCCGTTGTTTCAATCACTTTATCCTGACCAGTTCGTATCCAGCCACGAGATATTTTTGTTGATAGTGTTGGGTGAACTGCATCAATAAAGACTATCGATTCATCCTCGCCACAGCTTGCCTTTAGCGCTTCATAAGCCTCGATGAAAGCTTGTTGTTTTGCTTCATCAAATTTGTGTGGAACGCCTTTCGGCTGCTTGTAGCTAAAACCATTGTGGTGAAGCCATTTGTTCATACCAGAAACCGTGTAATCAAGTCCAAATGTCTCTTTAACGTAGGCGACAATTTGATGCGTGTGAGAATAGGTTTTCTCAGTCAAATGCTCGATTAGGTGCATGGTTTGAGTTGCAGAAAGCTTGCTTTGGCTTCCGCCATTTTCAGGCTTAAGTTTTTCAGAGAAAACATAATCACTGAGATGACGAGCAACAGTCGATTCGTGAATACGAAGAGCTTGTGAAATCATAGTCTGACTCCAGCCTTCAGAAGCCAGCAAAACAGCCTTAATACGGTCGCAGACCCGACTATCACGTTCAATGTCGTGCATTTGTTCGAGTTGTAGTTTCTGCTGAGGAGTCAGTGTAATTTTCATGGTTCGTAGCATGATCCTGATTTTAAAGAAAATCAAGCACCTTCAATGATCACGGGTATATTGAGTTCCATGGTCGTGATTTTGCTTGCTTGAGCATTCTCATCAAAATAAGAGAGCAAGCGTGGATCGTGGCTAAGTAAGTCAGGAATTTGTTTGAATTTTTCGAGTTCAGAATCGATTTGCAGGTTGGCCTTGTTGGCCGCTTCATTCAACTGCTGCGCGACGATTTTTTCTTGGTACTGCACGGCCACAAAGTGGGTTGCACTCAGCCCTGCTATGCCTAACAACAATGAGAATAAAACAAAGGGTGTTAGAAGGTTAGGCCGTTTTTTAGTCACTGGTATCTCAGCTTATGATCCGTTTATATATAGACTATCAATATGATAGTTTGAGTACCGAGATCTTGTTAACACCGAACGCTTTCTGTAAGACAAAACCACGGCTTAGACTTGTGTTTCAAAGGATTACAGCGCAGAATCACAAAAAATTAAAAGGAGCAACGAAATGGAACTGACAGATATTCGTCGTGAATACGCTAAGGGTGGACTGAGACGTAAAGACTTAGCCGCAGACCCTATTGAGCAATTCAATCTATGGTTAGAGCAAGCCATCGAAGCTAAGATGACTGATCCTACTGCCATGACAGTTGCCACGGTTGATGAAAATGGTCAGCCATTCCAACGAATTGTTTTGCTGAAGAATGTTGATAAAGACGGTTTCGTTTTTTACACCAACTTGGGTAGCCGTAAAGCGCACCAACTTGAGCACAACAGTAAGATCAGCCTGCATTTTCCTTGGCATCCTCTTGAACGACAAGTTCATATTACGGGTACCGCTGAAAAGCTGACCGCGATGGAAAACATGAAGTACTTCTCATCTCGCCCGAAAGAGAGCCAGTTGGCTGCCATCGCGAGTAAGCAAAGTAGCCGTATCTCTGCGCGTGGGATCTTGGAAGGTAAGTATTTAGAGCTTAAACAGAAGTTCGCTAAGGGAGAGATCCCGGTGCCTTCTTTCTGGGGTGGCTTCCGAGTACGTGTTGATAGCATTGAGTTTTGGCAAGGTGGTGAACACCGTCTGCATGACCGCTTCTTGTTCTCACGCCAAGACAACAGCTGGGATATCGATCGCCTAGCGCCATAGTTCGAACCTGTTGTACCAATCAAAAGATACCGTTGATTTTGTGTTTATTCACATCAACGGTATTTTTTTGTCTCATTTTTACTTAGTCACTGTGCAGAACAACCGAGATCTGTTTTTTGAGCAGGGTTTCTGGGATCACTGAACCTAGCCCTGAATCCAACGCAAACTCAATCAACTGACTTTTACTGCGAGCATCGAACTTCTGCTTCAATCTCGCGACGTGGCCTTCGACGGTCTTGATTGAGATATTTAACGTCAGTGCGATGTATTGGGGTTTCTTACCGAACAGTAATAAGAACAGTACTTCTGATTCTCGTGCCGTCAGCTTCTTTTGCAGCTTAGAGACTCGCGGTTTTGAGCCCGCTATCGATGCCTGATTTCCTTTCTCACACGTCGCCTGACACACCCAATGACCAACCTCTAAGATGGCCGTATCAGTGAGCTCTTGACCATAGAAGATCGTGCCTTGGACATTGTTATTGTCATCAAGCCAAGGGGTCTTGGTAAAGATATGTGCGTGCCAACGCCCGTCTGGATAAGGATGAATATCGAGGATCTTTAGCGTGCAGCGCGTGTCCATCACATGTTTGTCTTGAGCCCTAAAGTCTTGCGCACATTCGGTTGTTTGGCTCGGCATATCGAAATCGGTTAAGCCTGTACAACTTTCACCTGGCATCAATCCGATCAATTGGTTGTAAGCGAGATTGGCGTAGACAAAAACGGACTCAGTATCTTTACAGCCCCAGCAGCCTGGAAGTTGTTCAAATAAAGAGCGATGTATGGAGTTGAGAGGTTCTGACAAGGTTTTATCTCGTAAGCTGCGACACAATGATGATATCAGTTTCTTATTGAGCTGCAATGCCAATTCGGAGCTGATCAACGAGGGCGTTGGAGAGGCTGAACAGCTATTAAACGGATCGTTGATTAAGTGTCTGCCTTGAGGGGAATAGCTGAACGGAAGGGAGGATAAATAGGCAAAAAAAAGCCAGCCTGAAGAAGGGCTGGCTAAAGACAAGATATGCCTTGTCGACATGTAGAAGATTTTCAGGTCAATTCGCGAGGGTCGTGCAAATTAACCTGAGGCATCAGTTAGATACCCAGAGTGACTTACTACTCTATCGATGAATCTACTCCTAGGAGTGCTTATGCATAAGGGGGGAATTCCCCTATAAACGCCGCTCAATGTGAGAATTGAGAACCTAGAGTAAATATTTTAAAACCTTGAGTAAGTAATCGAGCGCTTATAGCTCTCGTACTACTCGGAATCCTAGGTAATTGGCTGCGGTTGAAGGCGCGACATACAATTCATTAAAGACCTTAGCTTCTTCAGGTGAGAAGCTCCACGCTCCGCCTTTTGCTATACCTTTCTGAGTGGTTGTCCATTCCCATACGTTGCCAACCATGTCGTAGAAGCCCGTTGGCGTTGGTAAGAACGACTTAACCGGTGAAGTGCTGACGTTTGACCAAGGTGTGCCAGCCCAGCCTGTATTTGCTTTGCCAGACTTAAATTCGTTGCCCCACCAGAAGTTGGTATCTTGGCCTGCTCTTGCTGCCGCTTCCCACTCTTGTGGTGTTGGTAGACGATAAGTGAAGCCGGTGTTTTTAGACAACCAACGCGTATAAGCTTTGGCATCATTCTGGCTAACACAAACAACGGGAGAATCGTCCTGTTGTTTAAAGCCTGGGTTTTGCCAATGCTTGTCTGATACTGAGGTTATTTCTGCGTTTGTAAAGGTGTCGCAGGTATTCATTAACTCTGCGTCTGTCTCGTAGCCAGTACTTTCTGCAAACGCTTTAAAGTCTCGTACTCGTATTGGTGTCGCTGCAAGAGCGAAAGGCTTCTTAATGGTGACTTGCTGTGCGTTGTTTTCACCTAACAAGTAACGACCTGAACCAACCACGATCATTTCTGGGCTTTGAGCGTTGGCTTTCATTGGGTCAGCGAACTTGGTGCCAACACTCAATGAGTTTTGTTTCGCTCGCAGAACCGCTCTGAGGTTGTGATCGCGAGCGATTTTCAATTCTTGATGGAAAGAAAGGTAGCCTTCTTTCTCGATAGTGATCATGTGCTGACCAGTAGGTAACATCACCTCAACGGGTGTGCTGCCATATTTCACGCCGTTGATAGAAACCTTGTCGTTGTACTGGTTTGAACGAACCACCAAGTTAACCCAAGCGACTTCTTTTTGCTGATCGTTGGCTTGTTGCTCGCTTTGCGTGAAACAGTTAGATGATTGAATACCCAGCAGACGGCAAGGTGTGTTCTTGTCTGGGCGAGTTTCTAGATTCGCTGCAATTACCGCTCGGTAACGGTTATCTTCGGAGAAGCCTGAGGATTTCACTTTGTGTTGCAAGACATGAATATTCAATGAAGCAGACGCTAGGTGCTCTTTCACGGCTTTCGATTCAGTCGCGTTGTCTACGAGGCTATGTTGGAATTGCTTTACGGCTTTTTGAAGTGCCAAGGTTACGGTTTGGTCTGAACACTGCGCCAGTGTCATGTCGCTGCTACAACGATTGGTAAAGCTGACTGTTTGCTCTTGTGTTTGAGTGATCTCGTTTCTTAGTCGCTCGGCTCTTGCTCTTAGCTTGTCTTGATTGAGATTTGCGATTGAAGCTTCTGCTGCCGTTTTCTCTGCTTGAATAGCCTCGAGTTCCATCACCAAGCCTTGCTGTTTCTGTTCAGAATCAGACATCGCAAGCTTGTTCTCTTTTACGGTTTTCCAAGCCCCTTGGAAAGCGTTTTGAGCGAGTGAAATATCAAAGTCAGGTTCATCAATCATACGAGCGTAATCTTGCTCTAGGTTTGCTTTCGCTTTTGCTAGGTCTTGTTCTGCTTTAGCGGTCAGCTTTGCTACACGCGCAGATTGCTGTGCATGGTTATCGACTTGATTTTGTTTGTCTGCGAGCTTTTTCTCGACAGCCGTTAAGTCGGCATGCTTTTCGAAAAGCGAGCTTTCAATGTCGGTGACCGATGACGTGATCGCTGGTGGTGTTGCTTCAGCGAAAACAGCCGGTGTTATTAAGCAGGGAGCAAGTGCAAATAGTAGAGCTGGAAAACCTTGGCGCATGATGGGCTACTTCAATCGTAATTTAGGTTAATCAAATATTCTAAACGAAAACGCCATTTCGTCTGAAGCTACTGTTTATAAAGATCATACAGTTTATAACTATCAACAAAATGGCGAGTATTCATTCAGCTTTGTGAAACAGGCACGGCTATTTCAATCTCAACGGGCTTAGCTGTTTATATCGGATTTAATACCCGACTTAGCTTTGCTTACTAGGAAGAAGCTTAACCCAGATGGTATCGCTACCATTGATGGTGACAGAGCGGTTGTAAGATTCGTAACCCTGTTTTGAAATGGTTACTTGGTGACGTCCGCTTGGTAGTGCAACCTCAATTGGTGTGCTGCCATACTTGATGCCGTTGATGGTGACTGAATCATTGTACTGATCAGAACGAACGGTCACATTTGCCCACTGCTTGTCATTTTTCTTAACGACAGCGGCTTGGCTGCCTGTTAAACAGTAACGCGTAGACACGTTCAACAAGTTACAAGCGGCAATGGCTTCAGGTTTCGCTTGAAGCTGAGCTTGTATCTGCATGAAGTATGCGTTGTTGCCAGAGAAACCACTCTTGATTGCTTGGCTGTCTTGAACATGAATGTTCAGTTGAACACCCTGCAAGTTTTGCTTCGCGAGTGTGCTTTCTGTGAGCTGCTCAAGTAATTGGCTCTTGAACGTTTGAACGGCTTTTTGGTTCGTTAGGTGTTTACCTTGAGATGTACATTCACCGAGTGTCATTGTTGATGCACAAGTCGTGGTGTAGCTGGTTTCAAGAACCGCACTTTCACGAAGTTCTGTTGCGATACGCTTAACGCGAGCTTCAACCTTTGATTCTCTCAAGTTAGCCAGCTCATTATTAAGACGCGCTTGCTTTTGCTTGATTTGAGAAAGGTGAATTTCACCCTCGTTCATCGCTTGTTGGTTATCTAGCTGAGACGATTGATTCTCTTTAACGGCCGCCCAAGCATCTTGGTAGCTTTTCTGGAAAGAGGCCAAATCAGTTTCTGGATCTTCAAGTAAGCGACTGTACTGTTTGTCGAGTACAGACTTAGCTCTGTTACGTTTTGCCTTAAGTTCTTCACCTTCGCGCAACAACTTACTATTTTTATTTTGTAGTTGTTTTAGGTTTTCAGTCGCCGATACTTTGGTTGCTGAAATACGCTCAATATCTGAGTTTTTCTCTGTTAGCTTTGCATCGATAGCTGAAACGGGATCGACTTGATTCAGTTCTTCAGCGGATACCGATGCAGATACCCAAAGTGGGGATAGCGCAAGTAAAAGCGCTGAAATTCGAAAGTTAGTCATAGGTCCCTGCAACTTGTAGATTGAAAATTGGCTCGTTAATAAAGTGTCTACTTCCTAGTTGTGAGTCACTAGTTATTAGCAATTAACACAGTACCCGTCTTTATACCGTTTTATTGCTATCCAATCTACTCAAAAGCCAAGTTTCGGTACTTCGGATACACTTTTTGCAGGTTTATCGCCAATTATTTGAGCTATATAAGAAAATTTATTCATTATGCTGAGGCGACAAAGTATTTATTGGGGACATGGTTTTACTTGTTGGTGTGCCTGCTTGTATGAGGTGCTTGTAAGCCCCTAAACTCACCGGAACGATTGGTTTTACAATGGCCGTAGTTTGTACACTCTTGATCATCTTTCCGGAGGCATGATCAAGAGGATCGTAACGATGATCATGCATCTAAGGTCGGAAATAGCTCTGATGATCATTTACAAATTCATCTTATGAAGATTTCAGAGTATTATTCTTAGTATGTCGACCTGAATATTTTGCTGTCATGCCAAAACCTTTACCTTTTCCAAATCTAGATTTGTCCCCGCTAGGCCTTACTGGCCCTCGCCCCGCAGAGATCATTACACTGCCATCGCATATGGATTGTCATGAACACCACTATTCTCAGGTGGTGATAGGTTTAAAAGGTCAGGCGGAATTTGAAGTCAGTGGTAAAGGCAATCTGGTTGGGCCCGGACAGGGTTGTGTGGTTACCGCTAGCTCTGATCATGCTTTCGGTGGAGTCGTCGGTCAGTCGGATATCTTGGTGCTTAATATGCCAATGCCGAGCGATGATGACCCTTTGATGTTAGAGAAGATAAACCAACTGGCATCATCCAACATCTATTTTCAATTAGATGCGCAAATTCAAAAACTTATTCACATGTTGGTGCAAGAGATGCAGGCGAGCCCTGATGATTTGTTATTGAGCCGCGCGTGCAATGACACGGTGGTTGCGCTGTTACAGAGACACATCTCGGCATTTGAAACCTCGATTAAAGACTCTCGTTTTGATCTAGAAGCGTTGGATCGCTATATCGAGCAACATTTAGCAAACAAAATCTCTGTGGCGCAATTGGCGGGCAGTGTGTTCTTGGGTGAAAGCCAGTTCCACATGCTCTTCAAAGATCAAATGGGCATTACCCCACACCAATATGTTTTAGGTAAGCGTATCGACCGCTCTCGACGCCTTATTGAGCAAGGGAATCTTAGCCTTGGTCAGGTCGCTGAACTGGCTGGTTTCTCCGGTCAATCTTCCTTTACTCACACCTTTTCTCGCCTTCAAGGCATGTCACCATCTCAATACAAAAAGCAAATTTCTGTTAAATAAAAAAACAAAACGGCATATTATATTAAAGTTTCATATGTGACCTTGTGTTTGTTTTGTTAATAAAGCGAGTTTTTAGCAAAAAACTCGGAGTTTTTGACAAGTAATCCTTATATACTCTAAATACACTGCAGCCATTGTAGAGATCCCGAACTCTTTTCGGGTGTGAGATTAAGGAAAACGCATGTTTACAGCTACTGATGTGTTAAAGCCAGAATTCAACGAGCAGTCGCTTGATGATCTTTGGACGCTTATCTCACCATTATATATGGTGGATGAAACCCAATGGCTAGAGCAACTTCTGCCGCTAGCTACCCCTTCTGAGTCTGAAAAGCAGCAAATTGCAGACAAAACGACGTCGTTGATTGAGTCTATCCGTGCGGATAAAACATCCATTCAGATGATCGACGCCTTGTTGCTTGAATACAGTTTAGATACTCAAGAAGGCATCTTGCTAATGTGTCTGGCGGAAGCCTTGATGCGTATTCCTGATTCGGCAACGGCTGATGCACTGATTCGCGACAAACTTAGCGTTGCGGATTGGAAATCTCACCTGAAGAATTCTGACTCAGTTTTTGTTAACGCATCAACTTGGGGCCTAATGCTAACAGGCAAGGTGGTTGGACTTTCATCTAACGAGCAGAGTGCAGGTCAAGCAGTAAACCGTTTAGTGAACAAGCTTTCTGAGCCGGTGATTCGTAAAGCGATGCACCAAGCGATGAAGGTAATGGGTCACCAATTCGTTCTTGGCCGCAGCATTGCTGAAGCGCAAAAGAACGGTAAGTCTATGCGTGACAAAGGTTTTACCTACTCATACGACATGCTAGGTGAAGCGGCACTGACCACTGCAGACGCAAACAAATACTTCAAAGATTACCTCATGGCGATTGAAGCCGTAGGTCGAGACACCTATGTCTCTTCAAAATCGAGCCCAGCTCCATCTGTATCTATCAAGCTTTCTGCGCTTCATCCACGTTACGAAGTAGCGAATGAAGAACGTGTATTGACGGAACTTTGCGACACGCTAGAGCAGCTATTGCGCCGAGCAGTAGAGCTCGATGTTGCAATTACGATTGATGCTGAAGAAGCGGATCGCCTAGAGCTTTCTCTTAAATTATTCGAAAAACTGTACCGCACTGACCTTGTAAAAGGTTGGGGTAAATTTGGTCTGGTTATTCAAGCTTACTCAAAGCGTGCACTACCGGTTCTAGTATGGCTAAACCGCTTAGCGAAAGAGCAGGGTGATTTAATCCCGCTTCGTTTAGTGAAAGGCGCTTACTGGGATAGTGAAATCAAATGGTCACAACAAGCTGGCTTTACTGATTATCCCGTTTACACGCGTAAAGAAGCGACAGACGTAGCTTACCTTGCATGTGCGCGTTACCTACTGAGCCCAAGTGTTCGTGGCAATATCTTCCCGCAGTTTGCGAGCCACAATGCTCACACGGTTTCTGCTATCGCAGTGATGACTGAGCACAAAGACTTTGAATTCCAACGCTTACACGGCATGGGTGATTCTCTTTACAACCATGCGATGGAAGCTTACCAACAGTCGGTACGTATCTACGCACCGGTTGGCAGCCATAAAGACCTACTGCCATACCTAGTACGTCGCTTGCTAGAAAACGGTGCAAACAGCTCGTTTGTACACCGTCTTGTGGATGCGCGTTGCCCTGTGGCAGAGCTGACTCAACACCCTGTCGATATGCTTCTGGCATTCGATACATTGCACAACACCAAGATTCCATTGCCACCGGCCGTATTCCCTGAGCGTAAAAACTCCTACGGTGTGAACATTGATATCGAGAGTGAAGCGCATCAGTTTGAAGCACAGGTAAAAACATTCCTTAACAATCAATGGACTGCTGGCCCTGTGATCAACGGTGAATCTCTTGCCGAAAGCATGATCAAGGCTGATCAGAACGTTGAGCAAGTAACCGCACCTTACGATCGTCGTATTAATGTGGGTCAGGTGGCTTTCGCTAACCTTGATCATGTTTCCGCAGCGATCACTGGCGCAGACGCGGCATTCGTTGATTGGAACGCGACTTCGGTTGAAACCAAAGCGGCTGCACTTGATAAGCTGGCTGACCTGATGGAAGACAACCTGGCTGAGCTGGTGGCGATTTGTCATCAAGAAGCGGGTAAGACAATTCACGATAGTGTTGATGAAGTACGTGAAGCGGTCGACTTCTGTCGTTACTACGCAAAGCAAGCTGACAACCTACAAGGTTTCGAACTAAAAGGTTTTGACGGCCAAACACGAATCGCTTCTCGACAAGGTCGTGGTGTGTTCGTTTGTATCAGCCCTTGGAACTTCCCTCTCGCCATCTTCCTTGGCCAAATTACAGCGGCACTAGTGGCGGGTAACACGGTTGTGGCGAAGCCTGCCGAGCAAACAAGCTTGATTGCAGCTCGCGCAGTTGAACTGATGAATGAAGCAGGCTTCCCTGCTGGCACGATTCAGTTACTACCAGGTCGCGGTGCTGAGATCGGTAGCGCACTTACAAGCCATGATGCGATTGCTGGCGTTGCCTTTACGGGTTCAACACCAACAGCGCAACGTATCAACGTGTCACTGGCAAGTCGCAATGCTAAACCTGTTCCGTTTATCGCGGAAACAGGTGGTCAGAACGCAATGATCGTCGACAGTACCGCACTGCCTGAACAAGTGGTTCGTGATGTGATTCGTTCTGCGTTTGCTTCTGCAGGCCAACGTTGTTCTGCACTGCGTGTGCTTTACATCCAAGAAGATATTGCAGACCGCGTGGTTGGATTGATTCACGGTGCAATGGACGAGCTGAGTGTTGGTATCCCACATCTTCATAAAACGGATGTTGGTCCTGTTATCGATCAAAATGCGAAACAGAAGTTGTTGGCTCACTTAGAAAACATGACCAATACCCAGAAGAAAGTAGCTCAACTTTCTTTAGGTTCTGATTGTGAACATGGTGACTTTGTTCCACCAAGTGCATTTGAAATCGATGACATCAGCTGTTTGAAAGAAGAACAGTTTGGCCCTGTGCTGCACATCGTTCGCTTCAAAGCGAGTGAGTTAACGCAAGTGGTAGAGCAAATTAACCAAACGGGCTTTGGCTTAACCATGGGTATTCACAGCCGTAACGAGACAACTTACCGTTGGATCGAAAAGCACGTGCGCGTGGGTAACTGCTACATCAACCGTGACCAAGTAGGCGCTGTTGTTGGTGTTCAACCATTTGGCGGTCAAGGTTTGTCGGGTACAGGCCCTAAAGCGGGTGGTCCTCACTACCTATATCGCTTTACTGATGTTCATTTTTCTCAATCACAAGACAAGGCATAAGGAGCAGTATCATGGTTCATCAAGTGACAGGTTTTTCTGATGCTTTGTTAGCGTGGGAACAATGGAATCTTACCGACTTTGATCATAAGAGTGCTCAGGTACTTTCATTTAAATCAGAGATCGAGAGTCAATCTAAGCCTTTGGCGGCGGTGGCGACTTATCATCTAGAGCAAGCGTCTGCGCTGCTTTCTGAACATCATCTAATGGCTGGTCCTACGGGCGAAACCAATGAGCTGTATGCCGCTGGTCGCGGTGTGGCTTTGGTGATTGTTGATGATTGCGAAGAGAAAGTGCCTGCACTGCAAACCGCAATGGCGATGATTACTGCTGCGCTATTGGCTGGTAACAGCGTTCAGTTGTGCAGTGATGATGTGCAGTTCAACACATTAATTGCAGATGCCGCGAAACAAGCGAATCTGCCAACGAACTTGGTACAAGTTGCCTCGTATGACGCTGCTCAACAGCTGCTGTCTTGCGATGTACGAAGTGCAGGTTACGTCGGTAATTCACAAACGGCTCAAGCTATCAATTTACAACTTGCTAAGCGTGACGGTGCAATCGTCGGTTTAGTAGCTGAAACGGATCTGACCGCAATGAATGTTGCTAATGATCCACACCTATCGCTGCGCTTCATTACCGAGCGTACGCGAACTATAAATATAACAGCCGTGGGCGGTAACGCGACCTTGCTCGAACTTGGAAGCGAAGCTCACTAACCTTCAGTAAATCTGGCTCTAAAGACTTTTGGTTTTTTCCATTTTGGGAGTTATCCATTGGTATTTGGAGCCATAATCCCTAATTCAATGTATTCGCTTACCTTTACGGTGAGTGCATTGCATCGAATTAGGCATGGAAGGCTTTCTACAAAATGAGGACTATCAAATGATAGAAAACAGTTTTGCAATAACGACGACGTTCATTGCGTATCTAATTATGATGCTAGCGATCGGTGTTATTGCTTACAAACGTACATCTAACTCAACTGACTACTTCCTAGGTGGTCGTTCGTTAGGTCCATGGCCTGCTGCACTTTCTGCTGGTGCATCAGACATGAGTGGTTGGTTGCTACTTGGCTTACCAGGTTACGCTTACGCTGCTGGCTTTGAAGCATTCTGGCTTGCTGGTGGCCTACTTGTGGGTACTTGGGCAAACTGGTTAATTAGTGCTAAACGTCTACGTACTTACAGTATTACGACTGAATCACTGACGCTGCCGGAGTTCTTATCTCGCCGCTTCAATGATAACTCTAAGCTGATTCAAACAATTTCTGCTTTCTTTATCCTTTTATTCTTCCTTTTCTACACAAGTTCAGGCTTGGTAGCAGGTGGTAAATTGTTTGAAACAGTATTCGGCCTAGATTACACAACAGCGGTAATCATCGGTACTGTATGTGTGGTTTCTTACACCTTGTTTGGTGGCTTCCTAGCGGTATCTTGGACGGATTTGGTTCAAGGTCTACTGATGTCTGCAGCACTATTGATTGTACCAATTGCTGCAATGGACGGTGGCCTAGGTCAGCTTTCTAGCGACCTACACAACATCAACCCAGAGCTATTAACGCTATGGAATGATGCGAAGGGTGAGCCTCTTTCTGCAATCGCGATCATCTCGCTAGCGGCATGGGGTCTAGGTTACTTCGGTCAACCACACATCTTGGCTCGTTTTAAAGCAACTCGTTCAAACAAAGATCTTGTGACAGCACGCCGCATTGCGGTTATCTGGACTGCTCTTTCTATGATTGGTGCAATGCTAGTGGGTCTTGTTGGTCTAATTTACGTGACTAACTCTGGCGCACCTAAGCTAGACGATGGCGAGAAGATCTTCATGCTTCTTGTTAACGCGATGTTCCACCCAGTAATCGCAGGTATCCTACTTGCTGCAATCCTAGCGGCAATCATGAGTACTGCGGATTCACAACTTCTTGTTTCTTCATCTGCAATGGCAGAAGATCTGTACAAGCAAGTTCTGAAGAAAGACGCAACGTCAGAAGAGATTGTTCGTGTGGGTCGCTTTGCGGTAATCCTAATCTCTCTTATCGCGCTATTCTTAGCGATGACACCAGACAGCTCAGTACTTGGCCTTGTATCTTACGCATGGGCTGGTTTTGGTGCTGCATTTGGTCCAGCTATCGTGTTGAGCCTTTACTGGTCTCGTATGAACCGTAACGGCGCTCTAGCGGGTATCGTGGTTGGTGGTGTTACGATTGTACTTTGGAAGCAGTTCACGGGCGGTTGGTTCGATGTGTACGAAATCGTACCAGGAATCATCTTATCGACTCTTTCTATCGTTATCGTGAGCCTAATTACGGGTGAGCCAGAAGACGAAGTGAAGAAGCAACACGCTGAATTCGAGAAGAATCTGGTAGAACTAGACTAGTTTTATTGTCATTCGTCTAGGTGAAAAACTAGGCGAATTTACATTGTAAAACTCTGATGAATTAGCAAAGAACATCAGTAAAAATAATTGCAAAAAGTAATAGAGTCACTTCGGTGGCTCTATTTTTTTGACCATTCCCTAATGCTTTCGACCTCTTTCTGGTCGATATTCAATGACTCCAAGAACTCTTGGTGGGCCGTCGGCTCCATCTTCTCAAACTGCTTGTGCCAGTTCTTCATATCTTCTTCGTTGAACCCTGCGTTCTCCATCACACGTACCCAACGGTCTTTTGTTAGCAGTTTCTGTTCTAACAATTCTGGTTGTTCCAACAGCATCACAATCGCTTTCTGTTGTTGGCGAAGGTTCTGAATTTCTTTCTCTAGTGCATTGAACTGGTTTACTAAGGTTTGCTCTTGCTTGACGTCATCTTTGCGATCAAGCAGCGCGGTGATTTCTTGGATAGATAGACCAAAAGAGCGGTACGAAATGATGCTCTCCAAACGAGCCTGTTCCTTTTCACCATACCAGCGGTAGCCATTGTCGGAACGACAGTGAGGTAGAAGCAGTCCTGCACGCTCGTAGTAAAGAATGGTGGTGCGAGAGATGTTATAAGCCTTAGCAATTTGAGTAACAGTGAGCATCTTCGGCCTCTTTGGTCGTCTTAGATGAATAGAAACATCAAGGAGTGGCGTATTCTAATCGCGTCTAGTTAAGGTGTATAGCAAGTAATTTGGTTGAGGTTGATACCACCCTCTAACTCCTGACCATGCTTGAGTCGTGTTTCTGGAACTGAGAACATTTTAGTTTTCGTTGAGATACATTACAGTGATAAATGGCGATGTAGGAAGCGAAAAGGAATATCGAAGTGCCACAAGCGATCCCCAATGTTGGATTTAATCATGAAAAAACGGCACAGGCTGAGTTAGAGCTGATTCCGCTGTCTCGACTTTATTCTGCTAGCAACATCGACCACGATCCTCAATTGCCACATCGTGTCAGCTTCTTCTTAATTCTGTTTATTGAGCAAGGCTCAGGCACGCATATGGTCGACTTTGAAGACTACCCGTTTAGCCAAGGAAGCGTTGTATTCATTCAAAGGGAACAAGTACACGCCTTTGATTTTAGTCACCAGCCTCAAGGTACTGCGGTTTTGTTTACTCAGGCTTTCCTCGACAGTGTGCACGCTAATATGCGCTTACCTAACTACACACCAACTCACTTGAACAAGGCACATTCTGCGCTGTTGTCACTGGACGAACCTCATCAAGATCGAACGCAGAGCCTGTTACAGCAAATTACGATGGAACTGAATCAACCCGAATCTGATCCCTTGATCGTGATGTATCTGTTCTCGGCATTGGCGTTAATTCTTCATCGTCTGCGACCTGAAGTGAAGCAAGACGCCTTGAGTTTGAAGCAGAATATCAAGTTTGCTCGTTACTTCGAGTTGCTTCAAGACAACTACCTACGCGTTCGTGATGCTAACTGGTACGCCAATCAAATCAACACCACCTACAAGACGCTGAATCAAGTGTGTAAGGTCGCGACCGGATTAACCGCAAAGCAGATCATCGATTCATTTACCGTGTTAGAGATGAAGCGTCAACTGGTGGTTAGCAACATTACCTCACAAAAGATGGCATTGGATTTTGGGTTTGAAGACGCGAGTAATTTCGTCAAATACTTTAAAAATCATACCCAAATGACACCGAGTGAGTTTCAAAAGAAATATTCAAAGCCGTCACTCTCTGAGTAGTGAATGAGTCGACACCAATCATCTAGAGTTCGATATCTACCATTTTTCAGCCTAAATACACTCTGCCGTGAGTCGCTCTCGTTGACTAATATAGTTTCCAAGCCAACGAGAGGACTTAAAAATGAAAACAATAACTAAATCTACATTACTAGCAGCAAGCGTACTTAGCGCTGCTACTTTCGCAACTACTGCGACTGCTCAAGAGCTTTCTATTCAAGAGAAAGGCGTTGCGGTGATTTCAAGCATTGAAACAGGTGATGCGAAAGCAGTGAGTTACATCAACCCTGAAAAATACATTCAACATAATCTGGCGGTCGGCGATGGCTTAGCGGGATTTGGTGAAGTGCTACACATGCTGCCAGAAGGCTCTGCAAAAGCACAAGTTAAGCGCTCATTTCAAGACGGTGATTTCGTCGTAACGCATACTGAATATAACTTCTTCGGCCCTAAAGTCGGCTTCGATGTGTTCCGTTTTGAAGATGGATTGATTGTCGAACACTGGGATAACCTACAAGACATTGCCAAGCCAAACGCAAGTGGACGCACTCAATTGGATGGCACGACTAAAGTCGTAGACCTTGAGAAAACGGATCAAAATAAACAGCTAGTCGGTGGTTTCGTCAAAGACATTTTGATTAGCGGCGATATGTCGAAGATTAATCAATATATCGACAACGAAGACAGTGCTTACTTACAGCACAATCCAGGTGTTGCCGATGGTCTAAGCGGTTTGGGTGAGGCATTGGGCGCGTTAGCTGAAGCAGGAATGCCAATGGTTTATACCGCCAACCACAAGATCTTAGGCCAAGGTAACTTTGTGTTATCGATCAGTGAAGGCCAGTTCATGAATAATCACGTTGCTTTTTATGATCTATTCCGTATTGATAACGGAAAAATCGTAGAGCACTGGGACACCATCGAAACCATTCCTGCACGTTCAGAGTGGAAAAATGACAATGGTAAATTTGGCTTTTAAGTTTGAGTTAAATTGAACCTAAAATAACGATTTAAAGCGGTGCTTTCTTAGATGAGGTGCCGCTTTTTTATGTGTGAATTTGATGACAGTTTCGGTCGAAGTACTGTTGTTAAGGGGTTTTACAATGTAAATCGAAACCGAGTGTTAGAGGGCAATAAAGGAAAATGGAGTGAGATTGATGACGTTTGATGTCAAAAAATAGAAGAGAAAAATGGCTATTTTTTGAACTTGGCGCTCACTTTTGTGATTAGCTCGGTGAATTGTGGAACCGAATTGGACATGATGTGTCAATTGTCAGTAACCACTAAAGACCTATAGGACAAAGGTATGCCAGATCTCTATTGCAAAGGATGTAAAAAAACAACACTACATAAGTCTATAATGAAACGTTGTGAATCAGAGCCTGAAACGACTTCTGGCCGCATGTTGCAATGGACATCTAAGCTTTTTAGTGGCAACCAGTACTACGATATGGAAACACAACATTTTTGCCGAACGTGTAATTGCCGTTGCGAATCTGGAAGTATCGTTCCACAAGTTGGCTTAGCTTAGCCAATAGTAAGTACTTACTCATTTAGAACAAAAAAACCTCCGTCTTGGAGGTTTTTTCGTTTCTAGGCGGCTTGTAACGCTAGCTCTGCTTCAATGGAGTTGCCATCAATTTTTACGTCCCACCCGTAGTTGGAGTACTCACTTGCCAGTGCTTGAGCGACGTCTTTTGATACGGTTACGTGTGTCCATGAGCCAATGCCATACGGCTTGTATGCGAGTTCCTGCGTTTTCATAATAGAGTCATCCTTTCTCTTTGATAATTATATTATTCACTCTGGTCTATATCCTTTCTTTCGTTTCTGGCTCAACTTATTTGTTATTTGGGTCATTTTTATAATAATTTGTTAATAACCAGAAGATGATTTATAAGGCTTGTTATCAGTTTGTGTTGATTTATAGTCCTTGTGAATATTGCCTGCGCATTTAGTTTTTTAAATGTGTGAGCGGGGTTTTGCTCCATTTTGATCACTATGGAATATACTGAGCCGAATTTAGAATGTTTAAGGAATGTTATGTCTCAGCACCAACTCGATCGTATCGATAAAGAGATACTAAGAATTCTGCATATGAAAGGACGTTTGCCTGTGGTTGAGTTGGCGAAACAAGTCAACCTAACCACTTCGCCATGTTCTGATAGACTCAAACGATTGGAAAAAGATGGCTACATCACCGGCTATCACGCTGAGCTGTGTTCAGAGAAGTTAGGGCTCGATGTTCAAGTCTTTATCCATATTCGACTCGACCAAACGAGCTTCTCTATTTTTGATAAGTTTGCACAGGCGGTTGAAATGATGCCCGAAGTGGAGGAGTGCTATTCCCTCTCAGGTGATTTTGACACCATGATCAAGGTTCGAGTGAAAGACATGAAGGCATACCAAGCGTTTATGGCCACCAAGCTGGGTACGCTGCCTGGCGTGATCCAGACTCGCAGCGAAGTGGTGATTGAAGAGCATAAGAAGGGCTTTGGTGTTAACCCTGAGCTATTAGCAACCCTAAAATAGCGGCCTGCTTTCGTTTTACCAAGGTTATTTAGATATAAAAAATGGAAGCTAATGAGCTTCCATTTTTTGTTGAGTGCCTGAGAAAAGGGCAATCAGATTAAGTTAGAGCAGCTAGAGCAGCTAGAGTGAGAACAGATAAACCGCTTACAGCGTAATTGCCGCAGAGATTAAGCCAATCACACCGCCGAATACACCGCCCCAAACCACTAGCCAGCCAAGGTGCTTCTTGATCATGGTCTGAACCATTTCCTTCACAAGTTTTGGTGTTAGTTCATTCAAACGTTGGTCGATGATCGCTTCAATGTTCTCTTTGATTTCATCCATCATTGCAGGTGATTCAAGTTCATCCTTGATGGCATTTTTTACCGAATCACTCTTGCTGATTTCAATCACAGACTCTTGCATCTTCTCTACAAATGGCGCTTTCATCGGCTGCAGGGCTTCTGTGCCGCCAACCATCGCCAACATGCCACCGAACTGTGAGTTCTCGATAACATGAACCAGTGAATCGAATGCAGGGTTAAAGTCAATCTTCTTAATCACGGGCTCTAGATTGAGCGATTTTCCGGTCATCTCACTGCTAAGGAAGCGGTCGATGTTACTTTCAGTGAAGAACTGTTCCATCATTAGTTGCTTAATAGCGGCCTTGAACTCTTCAAAACGAGCTGGAATAACGCCAGAACCGTATAAACCGGGTACTTTTTCGAACAACATGTGAATCGCAAGCCAGTTGGTGATGGCACCTGAAAAGGCGAATAGGCCTGCATAAAGTAAGTATTGGTTTGCTGTTGCGTAGCCGCCAGCAAGCAGTGCTAACGCAATAACGTTAGTTAAGACACTTTTGTTCATGGTTGATCTCTAGAAAGAATACTGCGCGCATTTTAAGAAAAAAACGCCAAGAAAAAAACAAAAGGATCGATGAAGTTTATGGGACAGGTAGGAAAGAGTGCCAAATAACAGGCATAAAAAAGGCTAGCCTCCCCCCGAAGTCTAGCCTTATTCCAGAACGCGCAAGCGAAGCGTCTTGATCTGTTATCGCTATTATATAATTACGACATAACATTCTGCCACGTGTAATTTACCAGTATTTAACATTTTGGTGTGAAACACGCCGCACTTTTAAAATAGCACATAAATTAAGCACTCGTTGCTTGCTGTAGGTCGTCAGCGATGAAGCCACCGGTTTGATGATTCCACAATTGAGCGTAGATACCGTTTTGGCTAATGAGCTCTTGGTGCGTGCCTTCTTCGACGATATTACCTTGGTCGAGAACGATCAAACGGTCCATTGCGGCAATGGTCGATAGACGGTGTGCAATCGCAATCACTGTCTTGCCTTCCATCAACTCAATCAAACTCTCTTGAATCGCAGCTTCAACCTCTGAATCGAGTGCTGATGTTGCTTCATCCAGAACCAACAGCGGCGCATTCTTCAGAAGTACGCGTGAGATAGCGACACGTTGGCGCTGACCGCCAGAAAGCTTAACGCCTCTCTCACCCACTTGAGCATCGTAACCAATGTTGCCAAACGGGTCGGTTAGCGTTTCGATAAACTCATGAGCGTGTGCCTGTTTGGTTGCGGCATACACTTCTTCATCTGATGCATCAGGACGACCGTAAAGAATGTTTTCTTTGATCGAACGGTGCAGCAGTGAGGTATCTTGAGTCACCATGCCGATATTGCTGCGTAGCGAGTCTTGTGTCACCGATGAGATCTCTTGGCCATCAATCAAAATTCGACCATCTTCTACATCGTGGAAGCGCAGTAGTAAGTTAACTAATGTCGATTTACCTGCCCCTGAACGGCCAACTAAGCCGACTTTTTCGCCCGGCTTAATGTTGAGGTTTAGGTTGTTAATCACGCCCTTATTCTCACCGTAGTTGAAGCTCACGTTGTCGAAGTTGATGCCGCCTTGTGGCACTTTTAGCGGTTCAGCGTCTTTCTTGTCTTCGATAGCGATGGGCTTAGACAACGTTTTAATGCCATCAATCACAGTACCTAGGTTTTCAAACAGACCGCCGATTTCCCACATGATCCACTTAGACATGCCGTTAATACGCAGAGCCAAGCTGACTGCAATGGCAATCGCACCGACCGTGATCGCGTTATCTAGCCACAGGTAGATAGAGATACCAGCAATGCTGAACACCAATAAGTAGTTCGCGAATTCAACACAGATGTTGAAGCCAGTTACCAAGCGCATTTGACGGTGCACAGTATCTAGGAAGCCTTCCATGCCTTCTTCGGCGTATTCGGTTTCTCTTTTACTGTGTGAGAACAGTTTGACCGTTGCGATGTTGGTGTAGCTATCAACAATACGTCCTGTCATCAGTGAGCGTGCATCGGCTTGTTCAGAAGACACGTCTTTCAGCTTTGGCACGAAGTGCAGTTGAATACCGACGTAAATGAACAACCAAATCAACATTGGAGCCATTAAGCGCCAATCCGATTCAGCGAGCATGAACAACATCGCTGTGAAGTAAACCGTCACATAAACAAACACATCGACCATTTTGGTTACGGTTTCACGCACTGCGAGCGATGTTTGCATCACTTTGGTGGCGACACGCCCAGCAAAATCATCTTGATAGAACGACAAGCTTTGCTTCAAAAGATAGCGGTGCGCTAACCAACGAATCGACATTGGATAGTTACCTAGCAAAGTTTGGTGAAGCAATAGCGAGTAAACACTGATCAAGATTGGCATCACGACCAGTAACAGGATACCAAGCCCCATCAGAGTGGATTGGTTGTCTGCCAAAAAGGTGTCTGGGTTGCTTGTTGATAGCCAGTCAACCAGTTGTCCCATATAACCGAACAATGCGACTTCGATGATCGCGATGGTCATGCTCATCAAGCCGAGCAAGATCAACGGCTTTTCAAAACCTCGTGTGTAATGGCGGCAGAATGCCAGTATTCCAGTAGGAGGTTGTATCGGCTCTCCTTTTGGAAAGGCTTCAGTGAAGCCTTCAAATTTCTTGTACATAGTTTTCCCTTTATAAGCTACTGCATCTTTGAGTTAGAGCATCGTGATGTGCAGCTTTGTTTTTATAGTCTTGATTTGAATTTTTCAGTCTTAGTTTGAAATTATATAAGTGCCAATGCGTTCTTATAAGCATTAAGTAATTCAATGGATTTTGTTTTTTTAGCTTTATTTTTAACTTTGGTTTAAGCGACGCAGGAAAGGTCCAAAGAGTGTCTTTCATGACGCTTATTTTAGATTGAAGTAGACAGGAAAAGTTAAGCTTATTTCAAACGTAATTGATGGTTATGCAACGATGATAATCCTAACGTTAAATGGATTAAATTGTAACCTAAACTCGCGGCGAGCTAGAGAATGAGTTTCGGATATTTATTCAGCAAGTTCTTAAACGGATATGCAAACTGTTGGTTCTTTCTGATGTGCTGTTATCTTGCAGTGAAAATTACCGAATAAACTGAGTTTTGCAGTAATTGTTTGGGATAAATATTCAAATCATTATTATTTTCAGTGAATATTGTCGTAACAACTTGTTTACAATTCTGAGGTAAATAAAAGATAGGGACGGTTGAGATGTTAAACCTACACAAAAAATCACTTCATATTACTAATGTTCAAAACGCCAATTGCGTTGTTATGGTGCCGCCAAAAGAATTTAAATTTAACGAAGAAACTGCACGTGATAACGAGTTTCAAAACAGAGTTAATCTGACCGAAGCTGAAGTTAAGTTAGAAACGATGGCCGAGTTTAAGACGATGGTCGCTTCGTTGCGTAAAGAAGGTGTGCAAGTTGTAGAGTTTGATTACCCTGAATTAGGCGTAGAAACGCCCGATGCCGTATTCCCAAACAACTGGTTCAGCACTTGTGGTGATGGAAGCTTATTCACTTTCCCTATGGCCTGTGAAAACCGTCAACACGAAGTTAAGCCACATGCTCTTATTGAAGCGCTAGAAGCATCTGGTCGCATTGTTAACCATAGCGAGTCTATGGAGTCGTACGTTGCTCAAGGTTCTTATTTAGAGAGCACGGGTGTGATGGTTATCGATCATATCAATAAGATGATCTATGCAGCGCTTTCTCAGCGTTGCGACCGTGAAGTATTAGAAGATTATGCGAAGCGTATTGGTTATTCACGCGTGGTTTCCTTCCAAACGGCATTACCGTCGGGTCAGCCGATTTACCACACCAATGTGATGATGGCAATTGGTGACAACTTCTGCGTGATCTGTGATGAAGTGATTCCAGAATTTGAGCGTCGCTTTGTGGTGAAGTCACTGGCTAAAGACAAGCAGGTTATCTCTATCTCAATCGATCAGATGAACCGATTCTGTGGCAACATTCTGCAGTTGGAAACAGTGAATGGCGACAAGGTGATCGCGATGTCTCAATCGGCATACGATGCATTCTCTCCAGCCCAGTTAGCTCAGCTTTCGACACATGGAAAGTTACTCCCGTTTAATGTGAAAACGATCGAAGACATCGGCGGTGGTTCGGTGCGATGCATGTTAGGTGAGGTGTTCTTGCCAACGCGAGTTAATCTCCTGTAGCGAGTATTATAGAAAGTAAAGCAAGCGACTGACTTCAGTCATGAATTTTTGAATACCACTCTCATCGCAGAGTGGTATTTTTGTTTTGGTCTATCTTTGTATCGGTCTACCAGAAGTAAGAAAATAGAAATAGGAGAACCAGAGCTAGAGAAAAGGGCTAATACACAAAAGCTATGAAGCGTCCTTAAAAGCCCTGTTTTGGATGAACTGAGTTGAGAGTGCGACCACTTCTTTGGAGTACACAAGCGCGGTGTGATTGAGCTTGAGGGCGCAGGTGTCTGTCGCGCCTCTTAGGTTGGCGTCTTCGAGTGTGACCGTGCCATCCCCTGGGTTTCTTCCCAATACGATACGCCCTACACCAGCGTCGTAAGTGCCCGTAATGACGCCAATTGGCACATCAATGTCGTAGTCACCCAAGCCATCGCTTAAGATCATTTTGCTCGAACCAAATATAAAGCCAAGACCATGATTCGACAGTGTTTTGGCGATAGTCGCGCCATTGTGCGGTGTGCCTGCGGTAATGATGCAGGTGTCTGCAAAGTTGGGTTGGTAAAACTTAAAGTAGTGACGAATGAGCAAGCCACCCAGTGAGTGACCAAAGAAATAGACTTCATCGTATTCATCAAAACGAGCATTAATAAAGCGATTGAGGCGCTTAGCGGCCGAAGGGAAACGCAGTGAGTTGTAGGCAAACTTGTGCGTAGTAAAACCACGCTTTTTGAAGTTTCTATCCAGATACTGCATGATCAACGCAGGCATATATAGACCATGAATTAAAACTATATGTTTGTTTTTATTATTCATTTTTGTCCTCCGTCTGATGGTGTCTCCAGTATATTTAGTCGCAAATCTAAACTCAATAAAACTTGCAGCTAATGGGACACAAAAGACAGAGCGTTCGTTAATCCGATCGCACTCCACCATACACATCAATGGTTAAGCCACCTTCTTTGGCGTAGGTATTCGGTGTTAATCCGATGGTTTTCTTAAGGTAGCGAATCAGGTGTGGTTGGTCGCTAAATCCAAACTGGTAGGCGACGTCTATCCAATCAATGTCATCAAAATCTCGTTTGTACAAGTATTCGAGCATCGCCTCGAGTTTGTTCATTGATTGGCATTGTTTCAATGTCAGTCCTGTCACCTTGTTAAAGCTTCTTTCTAAGGTGCGTTGCGAGCAAAACAGTTTGTCGCCGAGCTCTGCAATCGGTGTTGTACCAAGCACTTCTAACACCTTGCGGGTGAGCTCGCTGTGTCTGTCGGTTTTACCTGTCGATAGCCAAGGCAGCAGCAAATTATCCAACTGCTGACAACAAGCTTCAAAGTCGGTTTGAGCAAGCTGAATCAACGACATGGCATCGGCATTAGGATTACCTAACAAATTCGCGAGATCGATAGGGTTAACACTGTCTAGGCTGGGGTGCGGACAGTCTGGAATATTTAACGAGTACAGGGCGCCAACATGGAACTTGATACCCAAATGAATAAACGGCTTTGAGTGATCCAGTTCAATCGCTTTATGGTGTGGCAGCAGTAAATGGCTGCCAACGCCTTGATCGACTTGTTGCTCTATCGTGTAGTGATAAGGCTGCTCGCTTGGAGACAGAATCAAGTGTGCTGAAGGATCAGGGTTGAGCTTGGGAAATTGATGAGTTTCGGCGTCAGGCGTCTTCTCGATCAGCCAATAACAATCAATGTATTGAGCAACAACAGAGGATTTCGGAGACTGTAACCAATTGATCATTCGACATTCTATTTGAGGTTAGCGTTGTAATAACTATATGTGTCTATCGTTGAGGAAGATAGTTTTCTCTTTGCAGAACGCGTAATGACTAACCACAAACAATAAAGCCCATAACCGTTGGATGTATAGAGTCACAGTTATGGGCTTAATTTAGTTGGCTTCGCTCGGGCTGCGAGTAAGTCGTTAAAGTCGAATCCTAATTAAAATCGAACTGTAGGATTCGGTTTTTCGATGACAAACCAGCGCGAGCGATCGCTTTCTGCGCCCCAATGTTGCTGCTTTCTGTAGAACATATCGCTTCCAAACCTTGGCTGTTGGCGTACTGTGTTAGAAAGTTCAGCACACGTGTTGCTAAGCCTTTTCCACGCTCTGCTTGCGCGACAATCATCCCCAGGTCTGCAAACTGCGTTTGGTGTTCATCGAACTTACGGCACTCTCCCGTAGCGAGAACACTGTCGTTTTCCCAGTAGCCCCATAGCTCTTGGCGGGCAATCAAATTACCGTAGTAACCAGTGAGCCACTCTTTTGGAGCGCCAATCGCCGATGAAGCAAATTCCACGAGCTTATCGAGTTGTTCTTCCTTCGCGAGAGTCATCTCGATGTCTTCAATGCGATCCGAATTACGACTAGAGTTTGTTTCTTGGTCTTGGCGATACATCAATGAGTTCACCTTAAATGAACCGGTGTTATCCATGCACAATGACAAGTATTGCGGTTCTGCCGTGCTTACGAATGCGCCTTTCACTTCACCAATCACAGAGCTGTTGTTTTCGATGATTAAGATAAACAAGTCGGCAATATTCGCGCTGGCTGTTGGTGCTAGGAAGAACTGAAGTAAGTAGCCGTCACCATTCAACACGCAGTAACCCACAAGCTTGTCATTTTCGTAAAAGCCGTAATGGTCAGACATTGGCACAAAACCGAAGTGCCACATGCCATCAAGTGGTGCTGTTGAATCAGCAAAGTAAGCCGTTTTTAGTTCGCTTAAGTCGCTCAGTGTTGTGATTTTTTTGATGTCTAACATCGCTTTAATTCCTGTTGTTTCGATTCGGTAGGGTGCGTGGCTGCTCTCAGGTACGTCGATTGACGATGATATACATTTATTAGCTGAGCCACGTTTCAATGACAGCAAGTGTAGGCGAGTAACTGAGATAGGTATTGAACAAAAACGACAGTTTTAGATTAGATAGAAAACCAAAAGGGGCTCATACAATGAGCCCCTTTAAATCAGCGTTTGAAGAGAACTAACGACACGGAGCGAAGATGTCTTGGTTCTCGCGGTATTCGTTGGTTTGCACGTCCATCAGGCCAAGCAAGGAGTCGAACAGGTTATCGTGAGAAAAGCTCTGCTCCTTTCCTGCTTTACGTAAACACGTGTCACTGATCCCTTTCTCGGCCGCAAAGCCATCAGACATCCACATGATCATAGGCACATGGGTTTGTTCTTTTGGTGCTAGCGAATAAGGCATGCCGTGTAAGTAGACGCCATTTTCTCCCAAGGACTCGCCGTGATCGGACACATACATCAACGCCACATTGTATTTGTCGGTCAGTTTCTCAAGCTTTTGCATCGCTTGTGAGAGAAAGAAATCCGTGTACAGGATGGTGTTGTCGTAGGTGTTAACCACTTCTTCTTTGGTACAGTTTTCAATGTCGGCGCGAGCGCAGTCTGGTGTGAACTTCTTATGATCGTCAGGGTAACGTTCAAAGTAAGTCGGCCCGTGAGACCCCGAAATATGATAGAAAATGATGCTATTTTGCGTTAGAACTTGAGTATCTTGCTCGAAGTTCTCTAGCATCGCTGTGTCGTAGCACACATCGTTATTACACAGAGGGTCACTGTCTTTGGCGACGAGAGTCATCTCTTTGATTCGATGTGCGACCGCCTTGTCTCCACCATCGTGTTCTCGCCAGATAGAGTGAATGCCTGCACGGTTCATAATGTCGACCACGTTATCTTGGTTGTAAGCTTTGTCGCGGTCGTAGTTGCTGCGATTCATGTTCGAAAACATACATGGTACAGAAACGGCGGTGGCGGTTCCGCACGACTGAACATCGGAGAAAAATATCGGGTTGTAAGGTTTGGTATGAGCATTGGTTTCACGCTCATAGCCATGATATTGGTAGTTGTACACTCGAGCTGTTTCGCCAAGCACAAACACCAGTAAGGTCGGTTTGGTTGCCGCTTTGGCTTGTGCTGTTTGCTGTGCATCTAACCCTAACTCTTGATAAGGGATACGCTCTTTTATGTAGGTGTTATTGATGTATTTGACCGTTGATGCCACGTATTCAGTTGGGATGATCATTTTTTTGATGTGCGAGTTATTGCGACCAATCGAGACATAATCTTTGTAAAAAAGTCCTGCAATAATCGCGATGACAATCAAAGAGGAGAGCAGCCCAATTGACTTCCAGGCAAAGAAATCTTTCCATGACTCTCTCTTAAGTTTGGTTACCAAGAGGATGAGTGACGGAATACCGCCCATCGCGAGTAACCATAAGACGGAGTGGGTACTTATATAGCTTGCCGCTTCACCACTATTGGTCTCGAATACGTTTTCTATCATCCCGTAGTCTACATAGATGCCGTAATTGAACATGCTGTAACTGACGAGTGTCGAGGTGATCAGCAACAAAATAAAAAACGGCTTGGAGAATATCGGCCAGTTAAAAACTTGGAAGATAAAATTGAAGGCAGCAAGGAAGAAGATCGGGATGGATATAAGAAACGCGACACTTTCAGACTTTGATGCCTGAACAATACTAAACAGTTCGAGGGAGAGAGGGATATTGATGACAAGCAGATAATACACAGCCAACACAAAGGGCAGCTTGTTTATCGACATGTTTAAGCTTGGAAGGTTCATAGGTTTTGTTTTCCTGCGTCTCTTATTCCTTTATTTTAGTCTCGCTACCAAGAAAGCTCTAATATCAACGCACAAAGCTCAAATAGGTAAGGGTGAGCGATAAACTGGCTAAGGTGAGATGACGCGATAGGTTGTGTAGAAACAAAAATTCACTTTACTGAGTAACCTTCATGACAAGGTGGGACAGCAAAGTGAATTAGTATGTTCAGCTTATTCTATGTGGTTCAATCACATTAGAAGTTGTATGAACCACCGAAGCTAATGCTGCTGAATGCTAGTGTTTTGTCTTCTTTCTTAAAGCCGTAGTCGTTTTCAACACTCACGGCGTCTGCTTGTGAAATTAGACGTAGTGTTAGATGCTCGATTGGCGTGTATTCAACACCAACACCAAAGTGGAAACCCGTACCGCTATCATCATCATACAGAGCTGCTTTATTTGCGTTTAGGTCAACAGAGCTTAAACCAGCCAATACGAATGGGCGGATTGTGTTGTCGAATGTGTAACCAAGATTTGCTGACAAAGAAACAGACGTCGGAGACAGTTTTGCAGTCCCTTTTTTGTAGTCTGCGTAATTGTTGTAACCAAGTTCAACACCAACGATACGGTTGAATTGGTAGCCGCCATATAGGTTGTAGCCCATACCGTCTGAATCTAAACTACCTTGACCATCGGTATCAGAATCTTGGTATATGCCAAGACCGCCACCAATGTAAGCACCGCCGTCAGTACCTGCTGCTAAAGCTGGAAGAGAAACTGCGCTGATTAAACCCAGTGCTAATGCTGATTTTGTTATCTTGTTCATCTTTCTTACTCACTCTTAAATGTCATGCCAGTATCAATAATTTTTATTTTGCGACCTTTCGACCGTTGGTGAGCATTATTCCGTAGTCTTGTATGTATTACTGTATGGCTTTGTAAGCTGAATCGTTACATAAAGATAAACATTCACTTTACTGAGTTACCTTTAAGGCAAGGTGGTACAACAAAGTGAATGAGTATGTTTAGCTTATTCTATGTGGTTCAATCGCATTAGAAGTCGTATGAACCACCGAAGCTAACACTGTTGAATGCAAGCGTGTGATCATCGCTTTTGAATGAGCCGTTACTTCCAATAGAGTAGTCATCTACACTTACCGCGTCAGCTTGAGAAATCAGGCGAAGTGTTAGGTGTTCAACTGGCGTGTATTCAACACCAACACCAAAGTGGAAGCCTGTACCACTATCATCATCGTATCCTGCAGCGCTATTCGCATTGAGGTCAACAGAACTTAAACCAGCAAGTACAAATGGACGTATGGTGTTGTCGAACGTATAACCGAGATTTGCTGACACAGAAATAGATGTTGGTGAAAGCTTGTCTGTGCTGTTCTTATAGTCTGCATAATCGTTGTAGCCAAGTTCCACGCCAACGATACGGTTGAATTGGTAACCGCCGTATAGGTTGTAACCCATACCGCTAGAATCTAAGCTTGGCGCGCCGTCTGTATCCGAACCTTGATAGACACTAAGTCCGCCACCTACATACGCACCGCCATCTGTGCCTGCTGCAAAAGTTGGAAGTGAAACTAAACCGATTAAGCCGAGTGCTAATGCTGATTTTTTCATGATAATACCTTGTTTACTCATCCTGTGATGTAAATCACGGTATCGGTGATTAATAATTTATAAAACCCTCACAAATGAAACCTATCTTTTCATTGATAGTGCGATTGTATGTACTCCTAGAGTTTTCAAGCGGTAACGGAGTTTTTGTTGGTTATATCGTTTATAAATAAAATTCATATATTGACAAATGGTTAAATTTGCTAAATAAAACGATGTTTTTTAAGTTTTTGGTTGGGTTGCCTTTATCTAAGTGATTGAAAAATAAAGCCTAGCCAACAGTATTAATGTCATATTATAGTATTTATTTCTTGAGGTCAGAGAGTTGATTCTAGTGATAACAAGGAGAGTTGAATGTTAAACCGAGCAAACACAGGTTTGGTGGTTGTGGACGTACAAGGCAAGCTCGCACGCCTTGTTGATGAGAGCGATACGTTGATTTCTAACTGTGGAAAATTGATTAAGGGTGCGCAGGTTCTGGGGCTGCCAATTGTTAGCTTGGAGCAGAATCCTGAGAAGTTAGGTGCTACGGTCGACGAGCTGAATGACCTATTGAGTGATGCTAATCCGATACCAAAATTTACGTTTAACGCGTGTAACGAGCCTAAGTTTGTTGAGGCGGTGCAAGCCAAAGATGTGGATACGTGGTTGGTGTGTGGCATTGAGGCTCATATCTGTGTTTATCAAACCGCCATTGGTTTGTTGGATCTTGGGTACAAGGTTCAGGTAGTTGGTGATTGTATTAGCTCACGAACAGCATTGAATAAGAAGTTGGCTATCAGCCGATTGCAGGACGCTGGTGTCCAAATTACGGGATTAGAAATGAGCTTATACGAACTGGTGAAAGATTGTCGCGCACCAGAATTTAAGTCCATTCTGTCCTTGATTCGTTAACTTGGGTTTCGTTAAGGTTCGATTCGTGAACTTTCCCCTTTGAAGAGGTCTATTTGAATAACCTAATTGTATTTACCGGTGGTCCGGGCTCCGGCAAAACCTCGGTCATCGACGCTTTGAAAAGTCAGGGCTATCGCTGCGCACCAGAAGTCGGCCGTAAAGTGATTCAGCATCAAGTCGAGCAACAAGGGAGCGCCTTACCATGGTTAGACAAAGTGGCATTTCGCGATGAAATGGTGCGAGAAGAGTTAGCCAATTATCAAGCGTTCGAATCGAGTGAGCAGCCGGTTTTCTTTGATAGAAGCATCGTAGATTCATACGGTTACAGTTTGTTAGAAACGCTGCCTATTCCTCAATCCTTGCTGAATAGCTGTAATGAACTCGAATACAACAGTAAGGTATTTATCTTCCCGCCTTGGGAGGCGATTTTCATCAATGACCAAGAGCGTAAGCAAGATTTCGATGAAGCGATCGCCACTTACGAAAAAATGGTGTCTGCCTATAATCAGTTTGGTTATCAGCTGGTGGAAGTACCCAAGTTATCTGTTGAGGAACGAGTCGAGTTTATCTTAGCTTCAATTGACGCAGGCGAGTGATTTCTAGAAAAACCACAACTAAAAAGCCCCGCAGTATCGACTCGATTGAGTGAATACTGTGGGGCTTTTTATTGAAATCGTCTAGTTGATGACTGAGTCGTTTTAAACCTTAGTCACCGAGAGGCTGTCGGTCGCCACCGCCTCGGTAGGAATCGAGGGCAACTTTCAAGCGACGCAGTTTGTCGCGCGAACGGTTCTTGTGATTGACCGCCATGCCCATCGAAAGCACATCTACTAACGCCAACATAGCGTAGCGAGAAGCCGATGGCTTGTAGATGAAGTCGGTTTCCATATGCTTGATTGGCAACAAGATATCCGCAATTTTTGCCAGCGGTGTGTCTTGTGGGGTAATCGCTATGATCTTAAGTCCATACTGCTTGGCCAGCTCTGCCGTTTCAGTGATCACTGGTGTAAAACCGGTTGCGGAAATCATCACCATCACGTCATTGGCATCGGCCGTGGCAGCAACCATGCGTGACATTAAGCCATCGTTATACGACACCACTGGGTAGCCTAAACGAAACAGTCGATGTTGCAGCTCTTGAGAAGCAATGGTTGAACCACCACCCATACCAATAGCAATGATCTGTCTGGCGTTATGCAGCCAGCTGACTGCGGTTTCAACGTCTTGCTCTTTGAACAGAGTGCGGTTGATGTCTAGGCTCTGCTTGATCGATTCGTAGATACCTTGATAACCCGTTTGGTCAACAGGTTCGAGGATAAAGCGCTGGCCAACGGTTAGTGTCTGAGCCAACTTAATCTTCATATCACGCACGTTGTTACAGCCGATCGCCTTAGCAAAACGTGTGATGGTGGCTTCACTGACTTGAGCACCCTCAGCAAGTTCTGTAATGCTGGCATTGGCAGCAAAATCAATGTCGTCCATGATCAACTTGGCGACTTTCTTTTCTGCATCACGAAGAACAGGGAAACGCTCTGTTATCTGTGAAATGATATCTACTTCTAAACTCAAGAATCCTGATCCTTTGTTGATGGGGCTAATCGTATCACTTAGTTTTTAAGAACCTAGCTCTTAAAGCTAAGCCTTAGCCCCGTTAGTATATCTTATTGCTTCGCTGATTCTAGCTTATTGAAAAATCGAACTAGAAGCAGGTTTCTACCCATTTGGTCACCTGATGTTCGTCATCGCTGATGGCAATGTAGCGCCATTTGTCGAAGGTTAAACACGGGTGTGAGGTCGAGAAAGCAATCATGTCGCCCACTTCAATCTCAGAAGAGCCGTCAGTTTCAACAAAAGTATGTTGATCCATCACGGCTGTTGAGGTTAAGCCTTTCACTGAGATAGCTTCACCATTGCGATAGCCGCGCTCGGCAATCGGTAAACCTGCATCAAAGGCCACATCACGCTTGCCTAGCCCAACCACTAACTTGGTCGGTTCAGGACGAGAGATAACATAAGCCCACACCTCAAGTGCCGATTCTAAATCACCCCCCAATTCGCACGCGTAACCTTGGTTTACTTGGGCGCGTTGCAACACCTTGCTTTGTGCGTCTAGGTAAATACCTGTGTCGTGAATGGCATAGCAGCCCGGGCGGATGATCGCCAAGTAATCGGTTAGGTTCGCCAAACATTCTGCCACCACGTCATACCAAGCAGAGCCAGCGCCAGTGATAATAGGTTGCCCTGCAATTAGGCCATCTGATGCAAGGCTTTCGACCGAAGTGAGCGCCTGATTTAAGAAGGTACGAATGTCTTGTTCGGCATTGTCACCGTGAATTACACCCTCGTACACCTCAATACCAGCCAGCGAAAGGGCTGGTGTGTCTTGGATAGTCTGAGCCAGTTCTAGAACTTCTTGTGGTGAACGACATCCACAACGACCGCCCGGTACACCAAACTCGATTAGAACTTTTAGCGTCTGCTTTTTGTTGGAGAAATATTGGTTGAGTTGCTGCACGTTTATCGATGAATCCACACAGCAATAGAAATCAACGTCGAACTCACTAATAAGCTGTTCGATGATCGCCATGTTGGTTTTGCCCACCAATTGGTTAGCCATGATGATGCGTTTTGCACCTGCCATTGCTGCAATTTCTGCTTGTGCAGGTGTCGCAACGGTAATTCCCCAAGCGCCATTTTCTAGCTGTTGACGAAAGAAATCAGGTGTCATTGAAGTTTTGCCATGTGGCGACAATTTAACCTGATGGTGATCGGCGAATGATTGCATCCAATTTAGGTTATTGGTTAAGGCTGATTGCTTGATAACCGCAACCGGGAGCGAAACATCTTCATCAATCAGTCGATAAACACCGTTCTCAGATTGTGATACCGCTCTCCCTTTTTGGCCTTTTTCAGTCAAGATAAAACCTTCTTTTTGATACTTTCTAACATTTTCGAGTGCAGGGTTATTTTTCATTGCTGATTCCTAACATGATGTAAGTCATTGTTTTGTTATGTCTAAATCTATCATTCTTATTGTTTGTGATAGAAACTATCACACAATTTAAAATATTATGTGTGTTTTGTCACTGAAAACAATCGGCCAAATTTTTAAGATAGCTCCATCAACACAGTGGATTGAGAGAGTGAAAAATGTTGTTCGATACGATAATTAAAAATGTAGAGGTGTTTGATGGCACCGGCGAACAATCGTTTTGTGCCGATGTAGCAATCCGAGATGGAAAAATCGCCGAAATTGGTCAAATCGATCATGAAGATTGTGGCCAATTGGTTGAGGGCGCAGGCTTAGCATTGGCTCCTGGTTTTATCGATGTACACACACATGACGATACCAATGTAATTCGTTACCCAGACTGTCTGCCTAAGATCAGCCAAGGTGTCACAACCGTGATTGTTGGTAACTGTGGTATCAGCGCATCACCAACCGTTTTGGCTGGCGATCCACCTGACCCAATGAATCTTTTAGGTGCACAAGCTGACTTTAAATACCCAACTTTCACCGCGTATGCACAGGCGGTAGAGCAAGCTCAACCCGCAGTAAACGTTGCAGCATTAGTCGGCCACACCACATTGCGTAACCAAGTGATGGACGACTTGCAACGCACTGCAAGCGAAGACGAAATCGCAGCGATGCAAACCAACCTTGATTTGGCGATGGCGCAAGGCGCATTAGGTTTGAGCTCGGGTTTGGCTTACGCAAGCGCTAAACAAGCGAATGCCAACGAAGTGATGCAGTTAGCGAAAGTGCTTTCTGGTCACGGCGGCATCTATACCACGCATATGCGTACCGAATTTGAAGAGATCTTAAGCGCGATGGAAGAGGCGTTTGAGACAGGACAATACGCGAAAGTGCCTGTTGTTATCTCCCACCTTAAATGTGCAGGTGCGGGGAACTGGGGTAGAACCGTTGAAGTACTCGACTTAATGGACAAGGTTTCTGAGCACCAAGATGTATCTTGCGACTGCTACCCATACTCAGCGAGCTCTTCAACATTAGATTTGAAACAAGTGACCGACGATTTCGATATCTTCATCACTTGGTCTGAAGCAAAACCAGAACATGCAGGCAAAACGCTTAAGCAGATTGCTGATGAAATGAATCTCCCCCTGATGGACGCAGCAAAAGCGCTTCAACCAGCGGGCGCGGTTTATCACTGCATGGATGAGAACGACGTAAAGCGCGTATTGAAATACAAACTGACCATGGTCGGTTCAGACGGTTTACCTAATGACCCGCATCCACATCCAAGATTGTGGGGCACCTTCCCGAAAGTGTTAGGTCACTACTGCCGAGACGAAAAATTGTTCTCGTTGCCAGAAGCGATTCACAAGATGACCGGAATGTCGGCTCAGCGTTACAACTTAGCGGGTCGAGGCGAAGTTCGCTGCGGTGCCTTTGCCGATTTAGTTTTATTTGATCCAAAGAATATTAAAGACACAGCAACATTTGAAAATCCTATTTCAGTTGCTGAAGGAATAGAAAGTGTATTTGTAAATGGTGAGTTAACTTACCAGCAAGGAAAAGTAAGAAATAATCGTTCAGGCGTTTTTATTTACCGAAACTAGAGTTTAAATTATTTATTAAATTCAGATGGATGTAAAAACGGCGAATTAATTTAAATATATTGGAATAGAAATTGTTTTATCTATAAAGCCAATATTATCTATAAATAAGTGGAGTTAAAAAATGACTATTAAACGTTACGGTGTTGAAGGCGGTACAGGTACAGGCGGACAACATTTACCATTTGCACGTGCAACTGAAGCAGGTGGTTTCCTATACGTTTCTGGCCAGACACCGATGACAGATGGTGAAGTGGTTGAGGGTGGTATTGTTGACCAGTCTCGCCTAGCGATCCAAAACTGTGTCGATATCATGACTGAAGCGGGCTACGGCCTAGAAGACGTAATGCACGTAAAGGTTGTGCTAACGGATTCTCGTTACTTCCAATCTTTTAATAAGGTATTCAAAGAGTTCTTCGGTGCTAACCCACCGGCTCGTATCTGTATGGTTTGCGACTTAGTTGTAGACGTGAAGGTTGAAGTAGATGTGACTTGCTACCGCGCCGATCGCGGATAGTAATAACCTAATCACAATTACCTACTTAGAGAGTATTAGGGGTTAGTCATCCCTGTTATTATCCTTTAATACTCTCACCCTACATTTATAAAAATTACTTTAATTAAAAAAGATAAAATCAATAAAGTAATTATATGAAATATAAAATGAATGAATCATAAATAAAGTTCAAGAATGAACTTAATATTTCACTGAGAGGTGTCAAATGAACAGCACACTTTTTCTTACAGGCTTCGGCGTGTACGTATTATTTTTAATTTGGTTAGGCTGGTTTGTCTCGCGTAATCAAAAATCTGGCGAAGATTTCTTATTAGGTGGCCGTGGCCTACCTATGTTCTTAGTACTTGGTACAACAGTAGCGACGATGGTTGGTACGGGTTCAAGTATGGGTGCGGTTGGCTTCGGTTACGCAAATGGCTGGGCAGGTGCACTGTACGGCATTGGTGGTGCGATAGGCATCCTATTACTTGCACTTTGGTTTGCTCCAGTTCGTAAACTGAACTTCATGACCATGAGTGAAGAACTGGCTTACTATGTTGGCGCTAACCGCATCGTGAAAAACGTTGTAGGTGTACTGATCTTTGTCGCTTCAATTGGTTGGTTAGGCGCACACATTCTAGGTGGCGGCATGTACTTAGCGTGGATTGCAGACATTGACCTCAACCTAGCGAAAATCATTATTGCTGCAGCATTCACTATTTACGTGGTGATCGGTGGTTACACAGCGGTTGTTTGGACCGATACCATTCAAGCTATCATTCTTTTTGCTGGCTTCATCTTGATGGCGGTAATGTCAGTCGATTACATCGGCGGCATGGATAACCTTTACGCTGCGATGGACCCTGCTGCTACAAGCTTTTTAGCAATCGATAAACTGGGCCTTCTGCCTGCTGTGTCTCTGGCTGTGGTTATAGGTGTGGGTGTACTGGCGACGCCTTCATTCCGTCAACGTATCTACTCGGGTAAAGACGTATCAACCGTTCGTCGCTCATTTGTTGCATCGGGTGTGTTGTACCTTTTCTTCTCAATCATCCCTGCAATCATCGGTATGGCAGCACATGCCATTGACCCATCATTGGATAACGCGAACTACTCGTTCCCTTATGTTGCTGCAACGGTTCTTCCGGTTGGCGTTGGTATGATTGTTCTTATCGCGGGTCTTTCTGCAACGATGTCGAGCGCAAGTTCAGATGCGATAGCTGGTGTTTCTATCCTACTGCGTGATGTTTACGTGATGTTCACAGGCCGCGTACCAAACAAAGAATCAATGGTGAACTACTCTCGCTTGGCACTGATTGTGGTGATTGGTTTTGCACTGTTGTTCGCACTAACGTCAAACGACATCATTGGCTACATCACGAAAATGATTTCAACCGTGATGTCGGGCATGTTTGTGTGCGGTATGTTGGGTCGATTCTGGAAGCGTTACAACTGGCAGGGTGCGCTTGCTACGCTAGCGGGTGCATCTGTGGCTTCATTTGTTGTAATGCTAAATGCAGACTACACGGCTTTCTGGGGCAACCCTGTGATTCCTTCTTGTCTAGTGGCTCTAACGGCTGGTGTGCTGGTAAGCCTATGTACTCCGGCTAATCAAGTGACACCGGAAATGGCAAAAGCAATTCTTGATGACGAGCGTGCTCTGATGGAAATGGAACTGTCAGACTCAGGTGTGCTTGAAGAAGAAGCGTCTTCTCAACGTCCTGCAAATCAAACAAGCTAATCTAAAACGCTCCACAGCTAGTTAGTACAACAAATTCAGTACAACAAATTGTGGAGTGGTTTAGCTAGCTCAGGCTCTGCTTCTCTGTAGGGCCTTCTTCCCCATTTATCTCTCTATTTTAGGATCTGCTATGCCTGCATCTTCTAACTTCAATATTGCTTTCTTTGGCGAGTGCATGGTCGAAATCAGCGGCTCTCCATTAACCAAAAAATTCGGCGGTGACACGCTCAATACCGCGCTTTACCTGTCTCGCTTAACTCAACATCAAAACCTCTCTGTGCACTACGCGACGGGCCTTGGTTGCGATGAACTGTCTCAAAATATGATTGATAGCTGGCAGTTAGAAGATATTCAAACCAATTTCGTTGAACGCATCCCAAACAAGCTACCCGGCTTGTACATGGTCGAAACCGACGAGACAGGCGAGCGACACTTTCATTACTGGCGCAACGACGCGGCAGTAAAATCTTACTTTCAAATTGATAACTTAAACAAGCAAACCGACAACCTGAATAAGCTTGAAATCGCCCTGACAGAGAAGCAAGTCGATGCGATTTACATCAGCGGTATCAGCATCGCGATTTTGGATGATGCCTCTCGTGAGTGCCTATTCAAAGCCATTAGCGTGTTCTCAAACCAAGGTGGCAAGGTGATTTTTGATAACAACTATCGCCCGCAGCTTTGGAGTACTGAGCAAGCTCAACATTGGTACGCCAAGTTACTGCCGCTGGTGGACATCGCCTTGATTACCGAAGACGACGATCTACTTGTCTGGGGGAACTCAGAGAGCGTTCAACAACGCTGCCTCCGTTTGGGGTGCCAAGAGATCGTCATCAAACGTGGCTGCGAGCCATGCAAGATTGTTCAAGTTGAACAGGGCAACATTATTGAGAATTATGTCTCAGCGACTCGTGTTTCTAACGTGGTCGACACCTGCGCGGCGGGCGACTCATTCGCTGCGGGTTATTTAGCTGCGCGTCTTACTGGCGAGAGCGCCACTGACGCAGCCGAACTTGGCCACCAACTGGCTTCCATCGTTATTCAAAACTCTGGCGCAATCATCCCCGTGAGCGCTATGAGCCAACTGATTAAAAAATAAAATAAAAAGCGGAATTATTATGTCTCAAGAAATGATCAACAAACTTAAGCAATTCAAAGTTATCCCTGTTATCCAAATCAACAAGGTTGAGCACGCGATTCCATTGGCAAAAGTGTTGGTAGAAAACGGCCTGCCCGTTGCTGAAGTAACATTTCGTACTGAAGCGGCAGCTGACGCGATTCGTGCGATGCGCGATGCGTACCCAGAGATGTGTATCGGTGCCGGCACAGTATTAACGCCAGCGCAGATCGACCTTGCGAAAGAGTCGGGCAGCGAATTCATCGTGGCTCCGGGCCTAAATCCAAATACTGTAAAACGTTGCCAAGAGATCGGCATGCCAATCGTTCCGGGCGTAAACAATCCAAGCCAAGTAGAGCAAGCGCTAGAGCTTGGCCTTAACTTCTTAAAGTTCTTCCCAGCAGAAGCGTCTGGTGGCATCAACATGGTGAAGTCTCTGCTAGCGCCATACGTTGATGTGTCTTTAATGCCAACAGGCGGTATCGGTAAACACAACGTGAATGACTACCTAGCCGTGGATCGCGTGGTGTGCTGTGGTGGTACTTGGATGGTGTCGCCAAAAATGATCGAGAACGAGCAGTGGGATGAGATTGCAGTATTGGTTCGTGAAGCCGTTGAATTGGTGAAATAGTTAAATTTAGCTTTTATTAAAATAAATAATAGCTACTGAATATGAGCAGTAGCTATAAATACACTTCATACAATCAAAATAATTAATAAGAAATAAAAAGGTAGTCTCCGAATTTACATCTTTCTGCATATATCAATGTGCGGTGGGTTTTTATAATCATAATATCGGTGAACTATGAAAAAGTTACTTCCTTTAACACTACTAGCATTATTACCAATGACCTCAACTGCCGGGGGTTATGTCGATTTAAGGGCAGAGTATCGAAGTACGACAGATCAGTATCGAAGTCGTTTTATTGTTGGTCACCATTTTGATAATGGGTACGGTTTAGAAACACTGACGAATGTTCGACATGCAGCGGGAGCGTATGACGAAACGAAGGTGATTAATACCGAGTTTACCCATTATTACACCTATGCCATCAATGACAATTTTATGCTGAACCCTGGCGTAGTGATGAATTTTCAAGGCTCAAATACCTTCTTGATGCCTTATCTAAAGCTCAATTACAACTTTGACAATGGGCTCTTTGTACATGGCCGTTATCGTTATGACTTTTCGACCGAAGCTTTAGTGAATGACTATGGTAATGAAGAGACAGCAAAGCGAAACCGTTATGATATTTGGACGGGATACAATACAGATAAATACATGATTTCGTATGCGTTTACGTATTTCGATCAGATTACGCATCATACGACAGAGCTCGCAACTGGTGACCTACATGCCCGCGAGCATACCGTCAAAGCAGTCTACAAATGGAAACCAACAGTGAGGCCATACGCTGAAGTGGTTGATGCGGATACGGTGCAATCTGAAAACGATAAAACGGATTGGCGTTTCCGAGTCGGTGTGAATTTCTCATTCTAAAACAACATAGCCTAGTTATTTTTGTGAATAGGCTCTGATAAATAAAATACAATGAAAGTTATATAGGAAAATTAATAATGAAAAAAACTATATTGTCACTATTGATATCCGGTTCAGTAGTTTCTCCAATGGCTTTAGCAATGGCTCCAAATACAGACTTGAATTTAATGCCTTATCCACAAACTGTGGAATTAAAATCAGGCCAAGTGAAAGTAGATGGTAATTTTAAAGTTTACATCAAAGGCTTTAATTCTGATCGCGTTGAATACACGGCGAAACGCTTTATTGATCGCCTTGAGCGTCAGGCGGGTGTGCCGATTTTAAATTGGCAGGTTGATAGTGCAGATCAAGCGAACCTGATCATAGATATCGACGCAGCACCAAAGTCTGAAATACAAAATATCGACTCTGTAGAGTCCTACAAAATTACCACTCAGGGTGAACAAATCACGCTGAGCTCTCCAAGCCCATACGGCACGATTCACGGCATCGAAACCCTTTTACAGCTCGTTGAAACAACAGCGACTGGCTACCATATTCCTGCCGTTACGATTGTCGATGAGCCTCGCTTCCGCTGGCGTGGTGTCTCTTACGATACGTCGCGTCACTTTATTGAATTCGATGTGCTGATTCGTCAGTTAGACGCGATGGCGTCGGCGAAGATGAACGTGTTCCATTGGCACTTCTGGGACGACCAAGGCATTCGCATTCAAACTGAATCATGGCCGCGTCTGTGGTCTGAAACCGCCGATGGTAATTACTACACTAAAGACCAAGTTCGTTACTTAGTGGAATACGCCCGTAACCTTGGTATTCGTGTGATTCCAGAGGTGTCTCTTCCGGGTCACTCTTCTGCGGTTGCTCACGCTTACCCACGTTTGATGTCTGGCGGTGAAGGGCAAAACTACGAGCAAGAAAGAGGGTGGGGCGTATTTGAACCTCTCATGGATCCGCTGAACCCAGAAGTCTACGATATGCTAGGTGATGTGTTTGACGAAGTGACCGAGCTGTTCCCTGATGAGTATTTCCATATTGGCGGCGATGAGCCGAATTACGCGCAGTGGAAAAACAGCGCAAAGCACCAACAGTTCATTGAAGAGAACAATATCGATGGCGAGCGTGGTCTGCAGTCTTACCTCAATGTAAAAGTTGAGAAGATGCTCGAAGAGCGCGGTAAGAAGATGACGGGTTGGGATGAGATTTGGCATAAAGATCTGCCGACTTCAATCGTGATTCAAAGCTGGCAAGGGCACGACAGTATTGGTCGTGCGGCGAAAGAGGGCTACCCAGGTATTCTTTCTACGGGTTATTACCTCGATCAACCTCAGCCGACTAGCTACCACTATCGCAATGACCCAATGCCAAGTGGCATCACGGTTGACGATAAGCTGCACAGTGGCGAAAAGTTCGTGACCTATCAATGGCAGAAGCCACGTTCAAAAGGCGGCCCACGTAAGGGAACACTGACTATCATTGAAGCTAAAGATGGCACTTTCCGCGCATTCAGTGATTACAACGGCAAGTCTCGCGAAGAGATCTTCATCCTTGATTATGTGCCGGGTGAAATCTTTGTTGGTCACTTCGATAACTTCATGTCGTACACCGAATTTAACCTAAACCTGAATCCAAAGGGTTTTGCCGAAGGCAGTTACCAACTGGTGGGTAACGTGCGTTGGCCAACCACAGGTGAAGTGATTGCGAGCAGTGATGTTGAAGGCAGCGTGATTCCTGAGCCAAACGGTGGCTACCCTGCGGAGCTAACCGACAAGGAAAAAGAGCTGATTTTAGGTGGTGAGATCACCATGTGGCTAGAGAACAAAGACAGCCTCACGGTCGAAAACTACCTATGGCCACGCAGCTATGCAATTGCTGAGCGCTTCTGGTCTGATGCGGAACTGACAGATGAGCGCAGCATGTACAAGCGCATGAAAGCGATGGATACATGGTCTGAAGTGTCGGTTGGGCTACGTCACCATGCAGATGCTGACATGTTGTTGAAGCGTATTGCAAAAGGCCAAGATATCCACGACCTGCGTGTGCTTGCCAAGTACACTGAGCCAGCACAGTACTATGCACGTAACTGGGAAAAGTGGAATTCTACTGAACCTAAGGGCACTTTATATAGCCAATACGAGCGTCTAAACCGCTTTGTTGATGCGCTGCCAGTAGAAAGCTACGCTGTGTATGAGATGCAAGACTTGGTCAATGACGTTTCGACGGGTAATCAACAAGCGCTTGAGCAACTTGCAGAGCATTATCAACAAGCAAAATCGGCTGCACTCGCGGCTAAAACTGTCTTCGCAGGTAATGTGTCTTCGGTGGAGACTGTGGTTGTGGCAGAGAAAACTGCGGAAGTCGCAGACTTGGCGTTAACCTTGATTGCTAAAGCACAAGCGGGTGAAAAAGTTCGAGCATCAGACGCGAAAGCCTACCAAGCGATACTGTCTGAATCAGCGAAAATCTACGATGAATCGATCATCGCGATTGTTCGCCCGACAGAGCTCTTGTTGAAGCAGTTAGCTGAGTAAGCCGTTAACGGATTAACGAAGTAAGTCACACGCCAATCAGTGAATCAAAACCGCCCTCCGTGGGCGGTTTTTTAGTTTTAGCTTCTCAATCGGGTGCGATTCCCCGGCCAATGTAAGCGATTACTCACTATCAATATTCTGTAGTGTTAACGTGAATGTCATGCCTTGATCTGGGTTGTTCTTGGCTATCAAGGCACCTTGCATATCCCGCACATTGTTTGCTGTGATGGCCAAGCCGAGACCCAAACCTTCGCCCATTTTTTTATTGGTGTGGAAGGGTTCAAAAATGGTTTCGAGTTGGTCTTCTGACACGCCACAGCCATTATCTTGCACCTTGATGATCACACGTTGTTGATCGGTATGTGCGCTGATAACAATGGTCGCGGGTGTTTGATTCTGCGTAGCGTCCACAGCGTTTCTAAGTAAGTTGCCAAGCACTTGGCGAAGTCGTGCTTCTTCTCCCATCACCATCGAAATATTAGAGGCGACACGCACGCGAATATCGACGCTGTCTAATTCGGCTTGGTGAATTCGTAGGGTTTCTTGCAGCGCTTCGGTCAGTGAAACCGGGTAGGGGCTTTCTAACCTTTTATAGGCGAACGACTTCAATTGACTGGTCATGTTGGCCATTCTGTCGATGAGGCTCATGACTAAGTCCATGTTCGCTTTCAACATCTTGGTCTCACCTCTTTCCATCAGCAACTGATTACTTGAAAGTAAAGTTTTTAGACCAGTAAGCGGTTGATTTAACTCATGAGTAATCGCACTCGACATCCGCCCTAATGCGGCAAGTTTGCTTGATTCCACCAGTTCTTGCTGCGCGTCTTTGAGATCTTGTGTTCGCTCTTCTACTCGCAGTTGCAGTGTTTTATTGGCGTTTTGAACCGCAATTTCTGCTTTCTTACGCTTACTGATATCAATCACCGTACATAGGTAATAAGGCGTTGAATGCCAAGGGAATGAGCTAATAGAAAATAGCACTGGGAAGTAGCTGCCATCGCTGCGTCTTGCCATGGTTTCGACGCTGGTGATCTCAGCCAGTTCTTGGTGTTGCTCCAGGTTCTTGAGTAGCTGTAACGTGGTTGAATTTGGGTTGCCTGCTTCAAATAACTGCCACGCCTTGATGTTGCTGATCATCGAATCAGAAAGGCAAAAGTAGTTCTTCGCCATCAGGTTAATATCGTGGATATGACCATGTTTATCGATCAGCACCAGCCCAACGTGGGTTTTATTGATCATTCCAGACAGTCGTTTTTCTGACTCTTCGATGAGCTTTTGGATTCGCAGATTACTGAGTTTTTTCTGACGCCTTTGATAAAGAATAACCAGCAACAGTAGAATGAAAAGACAGCCAACCGCCACACTCCAGCTGATCCAGTTCGTGGTCTGATTGAGGCTGGTTAATGGTGTTAGGTAGGTTAAACGCCAATTGAGGTCGTCTAACTTGATGGATTGGATAAGGTAGTCTTTATCTTGCAGTCGCCACACGCGAATATGGGTTTGGTCATACAGCTCACGTTTTGTCGCTGTGGGCTGAGAATTGAACGTGTCATTGAACCAGTCAGCGCTCAGTCGTTTATCACTCGACAGAAAGAACTGATCGCGAGGGTTCTGGAACAGTATCGCTTCACCATCGGCAAACCATTGATCGGTCAGCAACGATAGGTCGATTTGTACTGCGACAATACCGACCACATCGGACGCCCGATAAACCGGCGCGGCAATAAAGTAATCGGGTGTCACGCCTTTATTTTTGGTCACTACAGAGATAGCACCACCTTGCTGGTGGATTTTAGACACAATCGTGCTGGCGTTCTTTTTGCTCAGCTTGCTTCTTTCTACACTCGATACTAACAACTCGCCTTTGCCTGAAAGCAGATACCAGCCCTTGGTGTTGGCCGCTTTATCCAGTTGAATCAGCTGTTTCTTAATGCGTTTTTCAAGGCGGGCTTCACCATCAATGAAACGTACACTGGTTTCATCGTTCGTCACTAGGTAGGGCAGATAATAGAAGCGTTTCAGGGTACGTCTGGCTTCGGCAATGTATCCGAGGAAGCGCTGTTCTGCATAGCGTTGGGCTTGTTCGAGCTTCCATTGGCTTATACCACTTTTGGTGGTTACCTGAACCAAACCAATTAATAAACAGGCACATAGGAATAACCAATATCGATTGTTATTCATCATTGCTGATCAAATCCTTTTAAAACTAGTGACTTGAGAAGGTTTTCTGTTTGCTTTTTAAGCGAATGGAGAGTGAGACAAGTTGAAGCTAGCAAACATTATAAAACTGTTAAAGGAGTGTTATTCAAAGTGGGAGCTAGCTCCTTTTCGTCTGCGGACTTTTTACATACCTTAGGCGACATTATTCAGAGGTAAGTGGCGGAACCAAACCATGCAGCGTATAGCTTTGATTGAAGATGATGCAATTGTGCGTCAAGCAACCAGCCAATGGTTACAATTAGCGGGCTTCGATGTCACCGCATTTGAGGTTGGGCAAGATGCGTTAAACGCGGTAGAGCAGGGTGATTTCCAAACCATCATTAGTGACGTTCGTTTACCTGATATAGACGGCGTTGAGTTGCTTGCGCGATTTAAGCAGTTAGTACCTGAGGTGCCTGTCATCTTGATTACGGGGCATGGCGATGTCGATATGGCCGTGAAAGCGTTACAGCAAGGCGCGTATGATTTCATTGAAAAGCCATTCGACCCTGAGCGTCTGTCTCAAACGGTTTCGGAAGCGGTCGACAAACATCAAAGTGGCCAAGACAGAAACAGTCGTCAGAACTATCTGGATAACCTGAAGGGTATCGAACAGGTGCTGATTGGTCGCAGTAAAGTGATGTGTGAATTGCGAGAGCAAATACAAAAAGTCGCCTCGATTGATACCAATGTGATCATTTATGGCGAAACCGGCTGCGGTAAAGAACTAGTCGCTTCTTGTCTGCATGAGTTTAGCCAGCGTAAAACCCATCCGTTTGTGCCGCTAAACTGTGGCGCGATTCCAGAAAACCTCTTTGAAAGCGAGCTATTTGGACACGAAGCCGGTGCGTTTACTGGTGCCGCCAAGCGACGTATTGGTAAGCTTGAATTTGCCGACAAAGGCACGGTGTTCCTTGATGAAATAGAAAGTATGCCGCTGTCGATGCAGGTCAAAGTGCTGCGCACCTTGCAAGATAATGTTGTAGAACGCGTGGGTGGTAATCAGCAACAACATGTTGATCTACGAGTGGTCTCTGCCTCGAAAAGCGATCTACTGAATCATCCTGATTTTCGCCAAGACCTTTTCTATCGTTTGAACGTTGCCCAACTGCATTTACCTCCCCTTAGTGAACGAGAAGACGATGCTTTGATCCTTTTCGAACACTTCACTCAAGAAGCGAACAGTGAAACCCGAGTTGCCAGTGAGGCCGATCGCTATGCCTTGTTGTCGTATTCGTGGCCGGGCAATGTGCGTGAACTGCGTAATGTTGCGATTCGTTTCGCACTGGATGAAAGCCTGACTGTTGGCGATATCTTGGCGTGTCGCCCCAATTCTGTCACAGAGTCCACAACGGCAGGCATCCCGTTGGCGGTTCAAGTGCAGAGCTTTGAGCGAAAAGTGATTCATGATGCACTAGTGCGTTATCAGGGGCGCATCAATGATGTGATGCAAGACTTGGATTTACCCCGTCGAACATTGAACCAAAAGATGGTGCGTTATGCGTTGAACCGAAGCGATTATGTCGATTCGTAATTGATGATGAGATTAGAAGTGTTGTCTGGAATCAATGAGCAAAAAATGGCTCATCAGATATTTATCATTTTATAAACATTGATCACGCAAATGTAACACAGTGTGACTTGGCTACCTTTAAACTGATGTTATTCGTGGTTTGGGATAAGCAAAAAATAGCTCATTGATTCGTAGTCAAATAAGCAAGAAATGGCTTACTTTAGGTGGTTTTTGAAATAAATATCAATAAAAACAGTAATTTATAAATTGGCATTGTGCTTGCTATCTAGCAATTGTTGTTAACAAAAATATAACGTGAATAACTCTACATGGAGAGTAATAATGAAATACAACAAGCTAGTTAAAACTTTAGCAATCGCAATGGCCTCTATCGGCCTTATCAGCAATGCCTCAGCTCAAGAAGATCGCAGCTACATTTTAGCGACGGCCTCAACGGGTGGTACTTACTATCCAGTGGGTGTGGCTTTAGCGACATTGAGTAAAGTTAAGCTTGCGCCAAAGCAGCACTTTTCTTTGGCAGCTATCAGCTCAGCGGGATCGGGCGAAAACGTGAAACTTCTCAATGAGAACGAAGCACAGTTTGCCATTCTGCAAGGTTTGTATGGCGCATGGGCATGGCAAGGGCTTGGTCCATATGAGAAGTCAGGCAGTCAAAAACAACTGCGTTCAGTCTCTATGCTATGGCAAAACGTTGAGCACTTTATTGTGCGTTCTGATCTGACAGAAACGGGCACCATGAGTGATTTAGAAAATCTAAACGGCAAAAAATTCTCTATCGGTAAGAAGAACTCAGGTACAGAGAATTCAGGACGCCAAATCATGCAAGGCCTGTCGGTTAACCCAGAACAATTTAAACTCGCCTTTATGGGTTACGGCGGCAGTGCCAGCGCACTACAAAATGGCACCATCGATGGTATGAATACGCCTGCTGGCGTGCCTGTTGGCGCGGTAACTCAAGCGTTTGCAGCCTTGGGTGAAGACATTCAAATCCTGTCATTTACCGATGCGCAAATCAAACAAGCGAACGGTGATTACAATATCTGGACTAAATATGAGATCCCTGCAAACACTTATCCAGGTGTTGATAAGCCGATCACCACTATCGCTCAACCCAACTTCCTAGCGGTTCGTGAAGACATTTCTGAAGAAGACGTGTACCAGCTGACCAAAGCTATTTATGAAAACCTACCTTTCCTACAAGGTATCCACAAAGCAACCAAAGCAATGGCACTCGAGAAAGGGATCGCAGGTCTGCCTGTTCCACTTCACCCGGGCGCTGCACGTTACTACCAAGAAGTGGGCATCGATGTTCCTTCTGAGTTGATCGTTAACTAGCTTATCTGTTGTCAGGTAACTTTTGGTTCGTGAGCTAACTGTTTGTTGCCATCAACTAACCCCTTCGTGACTTAATTGCTTGGTGCACGTTCGCTCAAGAATGTGTTCGTGCACCTCCTCACTTTATGGATTTTCTCTTCGTGTTTGCTGCGGAGAGCAGGAGTTTTCTATGAGCGATTCGCTGCAGCAGGAACTGAAAAAATTTGAACTGCCGACCCGAACGGATTTTCCGTGGGTGGGCAAAGCGATAACGACAATGGGAGTGATCCTCTCGCTGTTACACATTTGGTTTAACACCTTATCTACTTTGCCAGAGCTTTGGATCTCAGCGACCCACTTTGCTGGCTTTGCGATCATTTGTGCACTTTGGTATCCCGCCCATATCTCACTGAAAAAAAGCAAAATTGCTTTGGCAGTGGATATCGGAATCGCTTTGGCGGCTCTGGCTTGCCTTATCTACATTCCCTTTGCGGAAGACGCATTGTATGAGCGAGGCGTGAAGTTTATCGCCAGTGATTGGTTCTTCTCTATCTTGGCGATTGCTATCGTTATTGAGCTGATTCGTCGCACCATGGGATGGTTTATTCCGGTTCTTATCTTGGTGTGTTTGAGCTATGTAGTGCTTTGGGGACAATGGACCAGCGGCATCTTCCATTTCCCGGGTTTGAGCCTTGAAACACTGCTTTACCGAAGCTTTTACTCATCCGAAGGAATGTTCGGTTCGATCTCAAGAATCAGCTGGACCTTCGTGTTTATGTTCATCCTATTTGGTGCTTTCTTAGTACGCTCGGGTGTCGGTGATTACATCATTGATGTGTCTCGCGCAGCGGCGGGCAAAGTGATTGGTGGCCCCGGTTTCATTGCTGTGATTGGTTCTGGCTTGATGGGTTCAGTGTCTGGTTCGAGCGTAGCAAACACGGTATCGACGGGCGTTATCAGTATTCCCTTAATGCAAAAGGCAGGCTTCCCTTCGCGTTTCGCGGCAGGTGTTGAAGCGGCTGCATCGACGGGCGGGCAGTTGATGCCACCAGTGATGGGTGCGGGTGCGTTTATCATGGCGTCTTACACGCAGATTCCTTATGTCGACATCATTGCGGTTTCCTTCTTACCTGCGCTTATCTACTTTTTGTCTGTGGCATTTTTCGTGCGTATAGAAGCAAAACGCAGTGGCGTGCAAAAAGTCACTTCTGGTTGTGAACCTCTATTGAAGGTATTGCTGTCGGGCTGGCACAACCTGATCCCATTAGCGGTGTTGGTGACTCTGTTGGTGAAGGGCTTCACGCCGACTTACGCAGCGGGTATCTCGATTCTGTCTGTCGTCGTGGCTTCATGGTTCTCTAAAAATCACAAAATGGGACCAAAGGCGATCATCGAAGCACTTTCTCAAGGCGCAAAAAACATGGCGACCACAGCGGTGTTGTTGGTGGGCATTGGCCTAGTTATCAACGTGATCAGCACGACCGGAATTGGTAACACCTTCTCGTTGATGATCAACAGCTGGGCGAACGGCGACTTGTTGGTGATGATAGCCTTAATCGCACTGGCATCTTTGATTCTGGGTATGGGCTTGCCAGTAACCGCGGCTTACATCGTGTTGGGTACTCTGTCTGCTCCAGCCTTATACAAACTGATTGCTGAAAGCCAGTTGCTCGATCTGCTGGTTTCGGGTCAGTTACCTGAACAGGCGAAAGCCATCTTCATGTTGGCGGCGCCAGAAAAATTAGACTTACTGAATGCGCCAATGGCACTCGAAACAGCCAAAGAGATGATTGCGTTAGTCCCTGCTGATTTCGTGGAAACCCTACTTGAGCAAAGCTTAGGCTTGGAAGCGATCAGTCTTGCACTGCTTTCTGCACACTTGATCATCTTCTGGTTATCGCAAGACAGCAACGTGACACCACCTGTTTGTTTAACCGCATTTGCCGCCGCGACTATTGCTAAAACGCCACCAATGAGAACCGGATTAATGGCATGGAAGATCGCAAAAGGCTTGTACTTAGTGCCATTGTTGATTGCCTACACTAACTTGGTAAGTTGGGATGTGACCTCCGTTTTGGTCACGGGTGCTTTTGCTATTATTGGTACTTACGCGTTTGTTGCTGCGATTGAAGGCTATCTAGAAAGTAAAATTAATCTGCTGACTCGTGTTGTGTTAATCGTGCTGGGTGTGGCATTGGTTTGGCCTGATATTTCCGTCGTGATTCGCCTAGTGTGCGTAGCACTTTTCGTTGGTCTTTTTATTCACACGGCTCGTCAATATGATGCTAATCAAGTGAAAAAGGAATCGGAAGAAGAGCAAGAATCGTTGCCTCAAACGGAACCTGACACTGTCGCGTCTTCCCTATAATTAAAGGATGAATGTAGGAATATTATGAACTCAACATACGACTATATTATCGTTGGTGGTGGCATTGTTGGTGTGTCGACGGCATGGCAATTACAGCAAGCTCACCCTGATAAAAGTATCCTTTTAGTCGAAAAGGAGCGTGGCTTCGCGCAGCACCAAACTGGCCATAATAGTGGTGTGATTCACGCTGGCGTTTACTACGCTCCGGGCAGTTTAAAGGCGGATTTCTGTAAGCGTGGCGTAGAGCGAACCATCGCTTTTTGCAGCCAACACGATATCCCTGTCGAAAACTGTGGCAAGCTGTTGGTCGCGACCAATGAGCAGGAAGTCGAGCGAATGAACGCGCTCTATCAGCGTTGCCATGATAACGACATTGATGTCGATTTGTTGGACCAAGCGCAGCTCAAACTAGCCGAGCCAAACATCACGGGCTTGGGCGCGATTTATGTCAAAACCACCAGTATCGTCGACTACAAAAAAGTCACCGAAGTAATGGCTCAAGAGTTTGTTGAAGCGGGTGGTAAGCTCAGCCTTGGCACTGAAGTGATTTTAGCCGATGAGCAAGAAGATGAGGTGCAGTTAACGTGCAAAGTCGATGGTCAGACTCTACAACTGAACAGCCGATTCTTGATCACTTGCTCTGGTTTGATGGCCGACAGAATGACCAGCATGCTTGGCATTGAAACCGACTTCCAAATCGTCCCATATCGCGGTGAATATTATCAGTTGGACGCCAAACACAACCAAGTGGTGAATCATCTTATCTATCCGATCCCTGACCCAGAACTGCCATTCTTGGGCGTGCATTTAACACGCATGATTGATGGCTCCGTAACAGTAGGGCCAAATGCAGTTCAAGGCTGGAAGCGAGAAGGTTATGGCAAGCTTAACTTTAGTTTCAAGGACACTTGGCAGATGCTGAGTTTTGCGGGCTTTTGGAAAGTGACTGCGAATAATCTAAAAACCGGTTTGGTCGAGTTTAAAAACTCGTGGTGGAAGCCGGGCTATCTAAAGCTAGTGAACAAATATTGCCCGAGCATTACGGTGTCAGATTTCAAACCATACCCAGCAGGCATTCGTGCCCAAGCGGTCCTCAAAGATGGCACCTTGGTTCATGATTTCCTGTTTGCCGAAAGCCCAAGAAGCTTGCATGTATGTAACGCGCCATCGCCGGCAGCGACATCAGCAATGCCGATTGGTGAGTATATTTGTACTAAGGTGATGAAAAAGACGGCGTGATGATAACGGAAGATCATTGATCGAATATTTCTCCTAAGACAATAAAAAATCCGCGAGCTCAATTCTATTTAGGATCGAACTCGCGGATTTTTAGTTTTTGCCGTTTTTGCCCGGATTAATTGTTAGTAAATAACCAACCTTACAGCCAATCCGGCACAAAGTTAGCGACGATGGTGACATCGTTAAAGTTACGGTAGCCGCGCACCATGATGTTGAATTCCCCCGCAGGCATGTCTAATACACACTGTTCGTTGCTGCTGTTCTGATATGGACGACAATCGTAGCTTGCTTTCGATACGGTGCCATTGTGTTTCACGTAAAGGTCGGCATCGCCACTACGAGGGCCTGTCATGGTTACGGTTAACTGACCAGAGTACTCCGTTGTTACGGTAAAGAATTGCTCTTCACCGTAACCAGCGGATAGCCCTTCTACAGGGACGTCATATTGAAGCTCTGTTGGCCCTGCAACGGGCGAATCAAGGCTGGTTTCGACAAGGTAAGCAATGGCCAGTTTGGCGAACTTGGTCGCGTGTGTCGCCGTAGGATCTGAGTTCTCAAGCGTGTCGTGCTGGGTATGAATACTTGGGTTGTAATCATTGAACATGCTCTCGAATGGCATGGCAGCTGGGTAGCCAACATTGTGCCAAGAGGCGTGGTCAGAACAGGCATAGCCACAATCATCGAAACCGTAACTGATCTCACTAGCGTAAGTGTCGATCAGCTCGCTCAAGTAGGCGGTTAAGTTACTGTCGGTATAGTCTGTGATGAAGGTGATATCGTGCGCTGAACCGTTGTAGTTGGTCATGTCTAATTGCAATACTGACACAACGCTTGCTTGCTCATCTCTTAAAGCGTTGGCGACATCTTGTGAGCCGCGCAGCCCTACTTCTTCTGCAGCATAGCCATAGAACTTGATGGTTTTGTCTGGCTGAATGCCGCTCGCTATCATCAGGCGAAGCGACTCTGTTACCGTTGCAATGCCAGACGCATCATCATCGGCTCCCGGTGAGATGGTGCCTTCGCTTGTCCAAGATCCAACGGTCGAATCAAGGTGTCCACCAACAACGACGATCTCTTCAGGATATTTAGCGCCAAGTAGTGTCACTTCAACGGATTTTTGTGGATATTCGGCATGCGTGATCTGGCGTGCAGATGCGTACGGTACATCTTTAATCTCGGTTTCCCAACGCTCTAAAAGCCAATCTGAAGCAGCGACACCAGTAGAAGTAGTATAAAAACGGTTGGTGAAGTTGGTTAGATTTTCAATGGTCGTGACCATGTTGTTCGGCTCGACCTGAGCGAGTAGGTCATTCACTGTGTCTTGATGGCTGATCACCGGCTTTTCGAAGGTGTTCATTGTCAGTGGCATTGCTGCGGCTTTGAATGCACTCGCTTTGTCTTCGTGCACCATGTAGCCACCACAACGGTGAGTTTCTTCATGCATGTGGCTGGATAGTTTCGCCAGCTCTTTCTGGTTGATTTTCGCGACGATGGAGTGCTTGTTTCCAGTCACGCTTGGATAAACCGTTGCGCCATGCTGAGTCATTATATGCTGTGCGTCAGCATCGGTGGTGATCCAAACTTCTTGGTTCGCTGGTGGTGTGATGCCTAGGGATGCGTAAGCCGAAGTACTGTTGATTAAGGCTAAAGAACCTCCGAGTACAGCCAAAGCTAGCATGCTTTTTTGAATAGCCATTTGTCGTCCTTTTTATGGTGAGTATTGTTATGTTGATGGGGGTGATTTTTGTGTAATGCGTGGATGTTTTTGTGTAGATGTTTCATTTTCTGAACAGTTAACCGCGAAAAGGGCCCCTTTCGGAGCCCTGAATTTGCTATTGATTACTGTGCTTTAATGAAACGGTAGTGCTTGGTTTCTGAACAGATATCGCTTGAGGTACACACTTGGTACTCCACATCCACTGTGCCATTGTGACGGAACTTGTCGACGTATGAGTTGAAGTCTGTAGCACCAACATTCTTGCCATTACGCTTAATCACGAAGTAGTCGTTGGTGTCGTAATCCCATGCCAGCTTAACGCGAGCTTTGCCATTCGGGTTTTTGTTACCAAACTTCAGCTTTAGTGGGAAGCCTTCCGCTGAGTCACCTTCAATCGTGATCGACTTGTTTGTTGATGTTGCAACGCCTGCATCGTCAGTTACGGTTAGAGTCACCACGTAGTCGCCAGCTTCAGCGTAGGTATAACGAGTCACTTCACCGGTTTGTGTGTTGCCATCGCCAAGGTTCCATTGGTAAGAGACGATCTGACCATCGCTGTCCGAACTTGTGCTGCGCAGTTCTACTTCTTTGCCGACAATGGTGTGTTCGAAAGAAGAAACTGGCGGTACGTTAGCATTGCCTGATTCGTATGATGCTTTCAGATTTGCACCTGCGTAATCTGAGTAACCCAGAATGTTCACCGTGTAGCGACCAGCTGTTGGGTTTTCAATCACACATACTTCATCGGTTACGCTTTCACTCTTACAGATATTCTCTTGAGAGCTTGGCGCATAATCTAGACCGACATACATATCCGGATCACCAGTAGACACAGCAAGATCAATCGTTAGCTTGTCTTGGCCTTCTGGTACTTCGATATCGAAGTAAGTTTTTGAGCCTGTTTCACCAGCAACTGCGGCTTCAACACCATTCTCAAGGCGTTGGTATTCCGGTTCTGGCGGCAGTGGTGGCTCTGCACATGGGGTAACACCTACAAGAGCGAACGCAGAAACAACGTCATCGGCATTGTAGCCAAGGTCGTTTGCTGAGTTTTTCACGCCACAAGCACCCTGCCAGAAGTCACTGTTTTCCGACCAGTAGATTTGGTTGGATAGCACGAAAAGCTCGAACGCTTTTTTAGTATCCCAGCCTTGTGTGGTTGCAAGGTGGTAGAAGGCCTTGTTGAACACACCAGAGCTGTAGTGCACGTTCAAACCATCGTAATACTCAGATGCGTTGTTGATTGAAGAACCATCTCGTGATGGATCGTCCATGTAACGCAGAGCGCCATCGCCTTTAAAGATATTACGGCCGACCATCCAGTCGTTGGTGCCTTTCATGTAGTATTCTGCCGCTTCACCTGCCATATCAGAGAAAGCTTCGTTCATACCACCGGATTGGTTCGCGTAAATCAAACCTGAGTTTTGTTCTGTGAAACCGTGGCTCACTTCATGCGCTGACACATCTAGGCTAACAAGTGGATAGAAGAAGCTTTCACCATCTCCGAATGTCATTGCCTTGCCATCCCAGAATGCGTTCTCGTAGTTGTTACCATAGTGAACACGCATCATGAGTTTGAAAGAGAGTGGTGCAGTGTCGAACCAGTTCTTATACATGTCGAACACGATGTTACCGAAGTAGTGCGCATCGTTGAGTGGAGAGAAGGCTCCGTTCACTTCTTTATGTTCGTTACGAGGACATTCGTAGCTGTAAGTGGTGTCGCCGTCTGTCGCGCCATTTAGGTCAACGGTGACAACATTTTCCGATTCCATCACACACTCTGTGCCATTTTCTACCACATCAAGATAGTGGTAGTCGGTACCGTACTCGTACATGCCTGTTTTTTCATTACCACCGGGACCTGTACCGATCTGTGCGTGAGCAATACCTTCCCAACGGTCGATAACTTCGCCGGTATGCGCGTCTAGCATGGTGAATGGTCGAGTCGGCTGTTCGCTGCCTTCAACGAGATAAGAGATAACGTAGACTAGGCGTGTTTTATCTGCCCCTTGTGTACCAATGCCTTGTTTATCGGCTCCTTGGTTAGATGTGCCCTGATAAATAAACAGCTCATGTTGTACGTTGTCTAAAGATTTGCTGGTTAAGCCCTGAACCTTGAGATCTTTACTCGCAAGCTCAACGGCTTGGGAGCTGTTGATTGATGGCTTAACAAACGATCGCTCTAGGGTCGTCGTTTTAAGGTAGCTGCCTTGAACTGATTTAAGCGCGCCACCTTGTACACTTTGAGTGGCGTTTAGGTAATGCCCCCAAACGGGTGTTCCCCAGATGTTCTGTTGGATCTTAACTTTGTAGATACCACGCTTTTTGAGGTTAACTTCCTTCACCATCTTAAAGCTAGAGGCGTTACTGACACCTAACTGCGTGTTCAACCCAGAAAAGCTAGTAAAGTTGATCGGTTGATCGATGTTAACGGATTCACTTGCATGCACTGATAAAGACATAGCACTCGCTATAGCAACGGCAACTAAACGCTTTTTCATTTTCATTGTTATTTTCTCTTTCCATGTAAAATCCATGAAAACGTAACAAAATTATCACAACGAATTTACATCATTCGATCTGATTAATTAGTAGCATGGCAATGATCTCTTTTATTCATGAAACTTATATTTCTCGTATTTACAGATAGTTATCGTTTCTGTTTATTTTTGAACGCACTCATAGGTTTTATTTATAAAATCATGACACTTTTATTAAGTGTTATTTTTTTATGGAAATTAAGATTTCTGGGTAAATTGATCTGTGCCTCAATTAACGGATTTTGGGCTGATAGAAGGATCAACGATTTGGGCGTGTCAGTTTAAGCGGAAGGTAATTAAGCGAATTTAAGGGCCATTTTGATAAGAAATTGAAGGTTTTTGGGCTTATTTTTAGAATTGTTACTTATATGAGGGCAGGGTAATTAGGAATTTATTTGGCACAGAGCACAAAAACGGCTGGATGAAAAAAGCCAGTGACGAGGTCACTGGCTTAGATGAACTTAGTTTGTACAGGCTAGCGTTTAAAGGCATGCAAGCTTTAGCAAATTACTGCTTTTTAACGAGCTATTACTTTCTAACGAACTATTGTTTTTTAACGAATTACTGCTTCTTACCGCCAACTTGAACGTAGTCGATACCGATAATACGGTTGATGATACCCAGAACAGAGCTTGTGTCAGAGTTTGTAGAGCGAATAGTCTCAACCGTAGCGCCTTCAGGTACTAATTCCATTGCACGATCTTGTGTGTTACCAGGAACTTGGAAACCGACGATGTTGAAGCTCTCAGCGTGCGCTGTGTAAACTTCTTCGTTGTGGCTGATACCTGAACAACCTGCTAGAGAAACAATGCCTAAAACAACTAATAACTTTTTCATAAAAATACCTTAAGAATGATTGGAATCGAGATGGCAAGCCCCAAAGGCAGTGTCATGATTATCTAGATTCAATAAGTTCATGGGAGACAGTATCTCCCGACCGATGTTGAACATTATTCCAGAGGTGTTTTGTAGTTACTGTATGGGTTTGTCAGTTGAATCATTACATAGCTGAATGGTTATGGTGAATACCGCACCCTTTAAGGCTTGGCTTTGACCCACTTCCACGGTTGCGTTGTGTTGAGCACAGATCTTCTCGACGATAGAAAGCCCTAAACCATGGCCGCTCTTGGCTTTGTTACGCGCTTTGTCGCCAACGTAAAACGGTTCAAACAGGCGAGCCTGATGCTCTTGAGCCACACCATCACCATCATCATGTACCGCAATCTGTAGCTGTTCTTGATGAACGCTGGCTTCAATCAACACTTGAGAGCGTGCGAATTTCATGGCGTTACGGACGAGGTTATCTAGGGCGCGGTTGAGCAGTATTTCATCCGCCAGTATCGAGCTAGGTTGCTCTGGCAGTGATAGGTCGATGTTGAGCTGAGTATCCTTGTTCCAACGCGTCATCGCGTGTTCGAGAAGGTCTCTTATCTCTAATGGTTGTTGTAGATTTTCGAGGTCACAGCTATCCAGTTTGGCGTAACACAATAGCTCATCGACCATCTTCTCCATCTCTTCCGTATCTTCCACAATGCTCTCTACAGTCTCTTGCTGAGACTCGTTGAGTGGCGTGTCTTTGAGCATTTCAGCTTGCCATTGGATACGAAATATTGGCGTGCGCAGTTCATGAGCGACGGCATTGGTGAGTGAGCGATTACTCTCAATCAAGCGGTGAATGCGGTCGGCCATTAGGTTGAAGGATTTGTTGAGTGAGCCGATTGCAATGCCGCTTGAGGTCTCGGCTCGTGAAGAGAGATCCCCTTCTGCAAAGGCGAGAGTCGCCGATTCAAGCTTCTTAACTCGGCGGAAGATGATAAATAGGTGGCATAAGCCATATAAGATAAAGCTGGCTAGGAAGAACAGCCAAATGAGGTCATCTTCCAACTCTATTTTTTGCCTAACGAACGCTTCACTGTTGGGGAGGTAATGATAGGTATTTTCACTGCTTGCTAAGCGAAACCATAGATCACGTTCATCATCATGAAAGATAAAGGTATTTGGGTTGGTACTGAAGAACTCTGAAACTGAGTCTGGTATTTCATCTTTTGGGTTGAACGTCACCAGTTTATTGCGAGTGGTTTCGACAAACTGGTTCATTGCTTGTTGAGCCGCTTCAAGCCCCTGATTTTTTGCGATGTTTTCTATGAGTTGCTGGTGGGCTGTCGCTTCATAATCTTGCAGAACATATTCGTAGTCGGTATTGAGCTGATAGACACAGATTTCGTAGGCGACAAGGCCGCCCATAAAGCAAACTAACAGCCCTAATAGGGACTCCAAAAAGATACGTCGCATAATCGCTCTCTTTCATTACGCTCGTATTGAGCGAGGTTAATGCCAGGCGGTTGAAACAAACAAGTAGCCTTTACCGCGAATGGTCTGAATTTTCTCTGCTGGTGTGTGGTCGTCGCCCAGTATCTTTCTTAGACGCACGACTTTGTTATCTATTGTGCGGTCTATTCCGTCGTACTCAATGCCGCGCAATGTTTGCGTCAAGTAGTCACGAGATAACGGCGTATCTGGGTTGCTTGCCAATAACCAAAGTAGGTCAAATTCACTGTCAGTGAGTGATAAAACGGCACCTGAAAGTTCACACTTCTTATAGGTGTTTTTCAGAACGAGTTGATCAAACTGAAGGTTGTCTGAGTCATCGACTGAAGCCGTATTGGCGTCTTGGCGGCGTAATAGCGAACGAACTCTGGCCAGCAGAACTCTTGGTTTGATTGGCTTGGTGACATAATCATCAGCCCCTGTCTCTAAACCAGCGACGTGATCAAAGTCGTCATCGCTAGCGGTGAGCATCAAGATTTTACCTTTATAGTGCGTACGCGTCTGTCGGCAGATTGTAAGTCCATCAGTTACAGGAAGCATCAAATCTAGCAATACGATGTCAGGTTGCTCTGCGAGGATAGTCTGTGCGGCATCACTGCCATCGTCCAATACCGTGACATCAAAATCTTGCGCGACAAAGTAGTCCTGCAACATTTTCTGAAGTTTCAAATCGTCTTCCACGATGATCATTTTAGGTTTTGTCATTCCATTATCAGCCTTGTCGTGCGTTTCAATCATTGAGATTACGTGAGGGAGCCTTATCTAGTGGTTAGCTATTGTGGCATCTCCAATTTGCATGCTTTACGTAAAATACCTGACATGAATGATTAAACACTTTCCACGCCAGTTCAATGATGATTTTGAATTTGTGCGAAAATAAAAAACAATGTTCAAAAAGACATACATTCTCATACATTCGCACGACAGATGTTTTCTTCTTTAAATAATAGAATTTTCCCATCAAACATTTTTGGGAATTATCACATGAATAGTTATAGAAAAACGCTACTGGCATTACCTTTGGTTCTTTTAGCTGGCTGTAATTCAAGCTCTAACTCAGGCTCTAGTTCTGGTAACGCGGCGACTAAAGCGCAAGCAAAACCTCAGGCGGATTACGTATTCTCATCAGTGAAATTAGGCAAGTTGTATCAAGAGCGAGAAGAGCTCCAAGAGGCAATGAAGCTGACTTACGATGGTGTGCAGTATGAAACCATTCAGTTTGCTGAAGACATCAGTGATGAGCAAAAAGTGGTTAGGCTAGCAAGTCGCTTAGGTCAGAGCGTTGACCTGTATTTTCCTGATGTAGGCTTTGATAACTGCGGCATTTACAGTGAAGGCCATTACTATGATTCGTTTGATTGTGGTACGGCTCAACGTTCAATTGGTAATGATACGACGTTAATCCAAACGACAACGAGCGATAGAAAGCTTGCTGTTAAGCTTGAATACCAAAACGAGTTGTCGCAATACGTGACGAGCCTGGGCTCTACGATTCTGAGTAAAACCAAAAACGGCAATAAGGTCACCATCACCACATCGTTTGCTTTCAACGCTTTTTACCGCGATGTGCTCAACGAGACTGGCGCTGTTGAGCGCATTACTTCCACTCTAGGCGCATCAACCTATTCTCAGCTTTTTGATATCGTGAAGCTATACCGAGGCAGTGAGATGACGTTGAAGTTCACCAACCATATTGGCGGTAGTGCTGATGATGATATCAACATGTACACCGGGCGCATGATCAATAACAACAAGATGACGACGGTTGTGACTCCAACGGGGTCGGTTTTCTCGGGAGGCACGGATTTATTTGCAGCGGGTAACCCACGTATTTTGCAACGCGCCGATACTACCAAGGCTATTGAGCTGAATAAGCAGGTGGGTGTGCATAGTTGGGCTGAAGGGGATAAAACGGCTAAAGAATTCCCATACACCAATGAAAGTCATCGTCAGCAAGCGACCTATTTTAAAAAGGTGATGGGCGAAAAAGGGATCGACTTCTATATCTTCACTTTAGATTCTGCCCCAGCTTCCGGTGAGTACTGGATGACCAAAGCCGACTCTGATAAGTACGGTTTCATTACACGTATTGAGTAGTCAAAGAACGCAGCAATAACGACTCCGCAAAGGTTGGTCTTGACTCTGTCATTACCAGCCTTTTTTTGTGTCTGATGTTTTTAGTTTTACCTTTGCAGTGGTTGAGCAAAGGTTTTTACCTGTTCTAACAACGAATGCTTGACACAATGTCATAAGATGAACAAATACTGCATTTAACCGTGGTGTAACAATTAATTCCCGCAGATCGAGTGATAAGAATGTGTAATCACGGCACTTTTTTGTCGATAGAATTTATTATCCGCAGCCTTACTGGCCGATAGGTTTCTATAATCTAACGATGTAAGGAGCATGTGAATGACTAATAAGGACGATCATTTATGCAGTTACTGGCAGGCACTCTGACACACTACGCTAACCCTCAAGCACGCCCTGAATTGGAATACTCGAGTGAGCAGCGTGACATTTTAAGTGTCGCGAACTCACAACAGGCGATTAAAGATATTTCTCAATGGCCAGGCTACTCTGTTACTCCTTTGCATGAGCTGAATGCTATATCTGCTGAGATCGGTGTAAACAAGTTTTGGTACAAAGATGAATCGCAGCGTTTTGGCCTAAAAAGTTTTAAAGCACTGGGCGGCGCTTATGCCGTTGCTCGTCAGCTTCAGATTGAGATCGCCAATCGCTACGGGAAGAACCCGACCATCAGTGAGTTGCTCAACGGGGAGTGGACATCAGAAGTTGCTGAGATCGTTGTCAGCTGTGCGACAGACGGAAACCATGGCCGCTCGGTCGCATGGGGCGCACAAATGTTTGGCTGTGGTTGTGTTATCTACATTCATCGCGATGTGTCGGAAGGCCGTAAGCAAGCGATGGAAGCATTTGGTGCAGAAGTGGTTCGTATTACAGGTAACTACGATGAATCGGTTCGTTTGGCTGATACAGAAGCGCGAGCGAAAAATCGCGTGATTGTATCGGATACTTCTTACGAAGGTTACATGGAAATCCCGAAAGACGTTGCTCTGGGCTACACCGTGATGCTGGCTGAAATTGTCGAGCAACTGGACGGTGAAATCCCAACCCATGTTTTCGTACAGGGTGGAGTAGGTGGTTTGGCATCTGCCGTCTGTGGTTACTTTTGGGATCTGTGGGGCGCCGAGCGTCCCCGCTTTGTAATCGTCGAACCTGAGCAGGCTAACTGCTTACAGAAGAGTGCTCAAGCGGGTAAACCTGTCGTGGTTACGGGCGACTTAGAGACGCTGATGGCAGGCCTTGCTTGTGGTGAGGTTTCAAGCTTGGCATGGACGATTCTACAAAATGGTGCGGATGACTTTATGACGCTGAGCGAAGAGGCTATTCCGCAATCGATGCGTATGTTGGCAAGTGGCGAACAAACGGAAGTGTCGATAGAAGGAGGAGAATCTGCAGTCCCAGGTTTTGCTGCAGCGATCATCGCTAAGCAAGACCCAAACTTCGCTGAAAAATTGAATTTAACTCAAGACAGCCGAGTGCTAGTGATTGGTACTGAAGGGGCAACCGACCCCGATCTCTACCAACAAATCATCGACAACAAAATCTAATAGCGAAAAGTACATAGCTAGCAGTTAATCGCTAATCGCGAACAACAAATAATAAAGTAAGCCCCAAGGTTGGCGGTATGTAAGGTTTCTTCATACCGTCTTTTTTTCCTCTCATTTTTGACTTCATTCACGACACGCCTTGTTTGCTAATCGCGCTGATCATCAATTGGAATTGTCAGCCCTACCTTAACGTTATCCATCACCACATTGGTTTGAAAGCTCTTGATATTGGCATTATCGAAGAAGGCTTCACGAGTAAAATTGTCGTATCCCTCCATGTCTGCTGCTGTGACAATCATGATGAAATCTGAACTGCCAGTCACGTAATAGCACTGCTGTACTGAGCGGTTTGAACTCATCTCTTTTTTGAAATTGTGCATCAAATCCACACGCTCACGCTCTAGTGTTACCTGAACGATAAACGTCATTCCGTGGCCGACTGCTTTTGGGTTGATCACGGAAACATCAGCTTGAATGACACCTTGCGCTCTCATACGTTTTAAACGGCGCTGAACAGCAGCAGGGGAGAGCCCTACCTTTTCTGCAATCTTGTCTGAAGTAGCTCTGTTTGAGTCTTGTACGATGTTGAGGATCTTCTTGTCGAAACTGTCGACCACCAATGCCGGTTGCTGTGTCATACCCATACTTCCCAATATCTGTTTGTAAATTAATTGTTTCTTTTGAACCAGTGTGTGATCGAGTTAAAGGTATTTAGCCTTAACAATTAGCCCTCGATGAATGAGAGCAAAAAACCACTATAACGCAGAAAAAATGCGGAATTTCTGCACAGCAAGGTCATCATTTAATGATAATCCTTAAAGTTATCGGTGCATTATTAATCTTGTGAACGAAATGTAAAGATCAAATCAACAGAGTTTTAAATTTATATGAAACATGTTGTTAACATCGTTTGGCGGTGTTAACTCTCGCTCAAGGAGTTGGAAAGTATGAAATCTGCAACCGCTACTTTACAGTTTGAATTAGAACAATTGGCACCAGCAGGACGCGTCGGTGTGATTGCGTTGGCGACAGATTTCAATATTGAGCGTGATTTAAACGCGCTGTATCCAAACGATGTGCAATCGTTCACCAGCCGCCTGAGAAACTACAACCCGTTGACGATAGAGAACCTACGTAGAATGGAGCCGGGAATCGCTGCTTGTGCCGATACCATCTTACCGGGCACCGAATTGGATGTGGTGATTTACGCTTGTACCTCCGGCACCATAGCGATTGGCAGCGAGCGAATTACCCAGCTCATTCATCAGTCTCGCCCAAACGCTGCGGTAACGAATCCGGTGACCGCTGCCTTAGCGGCTTTCGACAGCTTTAAAGCGAAGCGTATCTCGGTATTAACGCCTTATACCGAAGCCGTGAATCAAGACGTGGCCGCATTTTTTGAGTCGCAAGGCATTGAGGTGCTGAGCATCGCTGGCTTTGGCTTTGAAGATGACACCGCGATGACGTTCATTGATCCAATGGACATCAAACACGCCGCACTGCAAGTTTGCGACCCTGACGCTGATCTTCTGTTTATCTCTTGCACGGCATTGCGTGCTGCATCGGTGGTTGAATCCATTGAAGCGCAATTAGATAAGCCTGTTGTTAGCAGTAATCAGGTGTTGGCTTGGCACTCGCTTCAGTTGATGAACTACCCCATACCCATTAAAGGTTTTGGTGCACTGCTAGCGCACCATCTCCAACCATCCTCAGATAATTGCCGAAGGTCGCAGTCGTTGTAACGACCTTTGACTGAGGCTGCTCGCTTTGCGTTTACATTCAGCAGCCAAGCTAACTCCATATTTAATAAGACAAAGAATTACACTTTGGGATCACTACTATGCCGTCTACTTTCTCGATCAAACCAGACCAACTGTCTTCGCAGCTTATTCAAAGCATGACGGAATGGCGTCAACACTTACACCGCTTTCCTGAGTGTGGCTTTGACGTCAATCTCACCTCTGATTTCATCGCCAGTAAGCTTGAGAGCTTTGGCATCGAAGTGGTGCGTAACATCGGTAAAACGGGGTTAGTAGGGATACTTCGTTCTGGATCAAGTGAAGCGAGCATCGGTCTTAGAGCTGATATGGATGCTCTGCATATTCATGAGCAAAACAGCTTCGCACACTGTTCACAACACGACGGAAAGATGCACGCTTGTGGTCACGATGGACACTCTGCAATGCTGCTCGGCGCGGCAAGCTATCTAGCCCAAAACCTATTATCAGGGAACCCAACCTTCGATGGCACTGTGTATTTCATTTTTCAACCCGATGAAGAGCACGGATGTGGCGCGCAAGCGATGATTGATGATGGCTTGTTTGAACGATTCTCGATTGATGAAGTGTATGGCGTGCATAACTTTCCCGGCTTAGCGGAAGGTGAATTGATGGTTCGCCCCGGATCATTAATGGCCAGTGAGAGTAGCTTTGAGATCACCATCAATGGTGTGGGTGGACATGCTGCTCTACCGCATCAAGGGGTCGATCCTCTCGTTGTTGGTTCGCAAGTCATTCTTGGTCTGCAAACCATCGTGTCTCGTAATCTCAGTGCGATTCACGACACCGCTGTAGTCTCTGCGACCGAATTTATTACTGATGGCACGGTTAACGTCATTCCTACTCAAGTGGTTATCAAGGGTGACTGCCGCTGCTTTACTGAATCTTCTCTTGATCGAATCAAGCAAAGCATGGAGCGAATCGTGGCGGGCATTTGTCAGGCAGCAGGCGCAACTTACGACTTCGAGTTTATCAATACCTTCTACCCAACCATCAACAGCGAGCAACAAACCCAATACTCGGTAGCTGCCGCGCAGAAGGTGCTTGGTGTCGAGAACGTTAATGACGCCTGCGACCCACTGACAATTTCGGAAGATTTCTCAAGCATGTTACGCGTTAAACCTGGCTGTTATGTGCTGCTGGGTAATGGCACGGAATCGGTCGGCGGCTGCGCATTGCATAACCCTGAATATGACTTTAACGACGGCATCTTAAAGCTCGGTGCGAGTTACTGGATTCAGTTGGTGAACGACCGTTTAGCGCGATCAATTTAGAAACACTTAATTAGAAGCTACTCAATGAGAAGCAATCAGTACAGAAACAGATTCAGCAGTGACGTATTTGGCGCTGCAAGATGGCTGACTTTAAACGGAGTTTATTGTCGACACAGCCAAAACTGAAGCGCGTGAAGTGACCAAGGTCATCAGCGTGTAATTAGGATAATAAAAAGGAAAGACAGGATGAAACGATTAGGCGTAGCACTGCTAAGTTTGAGCATGGTTTTTGGCGTTCATGCCGAAACATGGAAGTTTGCTTCAGAAGAGGACAAAACAGACGTTCAAGACATCTATGCGCAAAAATTTGCGGAAGTGATTAAGAAGGAATCTGATGGCGACATCCGTGTTCGCATCTATTACTACGGTCAACTGGGTACAGAAAACGACATAGTAGAACTGGCTGCTAAAGGCACGATTCAATTTGTGTCTGTTGGCGCGGGTCACTTAGGGTCTTATGTTCCTGAAGTACAAGCGGTGAGCTTGCCGTATGTACTGGGTACCAATGAAGCGATCACGCATAAGGTCTTAACGGAAAGCCCAACCATCTACAATAAGCTGGCACCTAAGTTTGAGAGCGTAAACCTCAAGCTGTTGTCGATGATGTCTGAAGGCGAAATGGTATGGGGTGGCAACAAACCAATCCGTACACCTGAAGATTTTGCTAACCAGAAAATCCGTACTTTCACCTCAACCATCCCTGTTGAAACCTACAAAGCGTTTGGTGCAACACCTACCCCTCTTTCTTGGGGTGAAGTGTACGGTTCACTGCAACTTAAGACCATCGATAGCATGGTTAACCCTATCTACTTCATCTACAACGCGAAGTGGCATGAGGTTCAAGATTACCTAATGTTCCCAGGTCAGCAACCTTATGTGAGCACCGTTTCGACCAACAGCAAGTGGTACAACGGCCTGTCAGAAGAGAAGCAAGCGATGGTCGACAAAGCGATCACCGCGGCAGACCAAGCGGCGTATGACTACCAAATCCGCATCAACAAAGAGAACATGGACAAGATCTTGAAAGAGCGTCCAAACATGCAAGTGGTTGTGTTAACCGAGGAAGAGCGTGAACGCTTCAAGGTCCTCAGTCAAAAGCTGCACACGACTTACTATGACGTGGTAGCAAATGCTTATCCTTCTGGTAAGCAAAGTGAAGCGCGTGAGGGTGCGAAAACCATTCTTGAAGAAATCCTAGATGAAGTGAAGGCTGCTTCAGCGACGCAATAGAAAGCGTTGTTAGGATGAATACTATCCGTTGTTTATTGGCAGCGGATAGCTTATCCACACCTTCTCCAAATTGTGGCAATGGACCCCTGTCACTGAACGAAGTATGGAGCACTGCCTGTTATGAAAGAACTGCTACATAAAATAAGCGTCGCGACAGAAAAGCTAGAACGCTTTTTAATCATGACCGCCATTCTCGCGATGATGATCAATTCCACGGCCAATGCGATTGGTCGCTATGCCTTTAACAAAAGCCTGTTTTTCTCAGAAGAACTCAATCAGTTTCTGATCGTCTCAGTCACCTTTATTGGCTTCGCTTATGCGGTGCGCCAAGGTCGAAATATTCGCATGACCGCGGTCTACGATTCATTGAGTACTAAAGCTCAAAAAGTTCTCACAACCATCATTGCGCTACTCACCGCCATGTTGATGTTTTACCTCACCTACCATGCGTTCTTCTACGTCAAAGAGCTGAAAGATATCAATCGATTAAGTCCAGCCTTACAGTTCCCAGTTTATTGGGTGTACGCGATCATTCCGATTGGTTTTTTCATTGCCGGGTTGCAATACAGCATGAGTTTCTTGATGAACTTACTGCACAAAGAGATCTACGTGTCATTTGACGTGATTGAAAATAGAAACACAAAAGTAGGTGAGTTCGAATGAGCGATGTAGCACAGTTTTTCTCAGACATTATTGCCGGTGAATTAGATATCTATGTCATCACATTTACTCTTGTTTCTGTGATGGTGATTCTGCTGTTTTTGAGCTTCCCAATGATTGTGCCGCTAGCGGTTGGGGCTCTAATTGGCTTGATTCATTTCTCTCAGGTTGAGCCGGGAGTGCTTATTCAGCAGATGGTCACGGGCATCTCACCCAACGCATTGATTGCGGTTCCCATGTTTATCTTGGCGGCTGATATCATGACGCGCGGCCACACAGCCTATAACCTACTTGGCCTGATTCAAGCGTTTGTTGGACATCTGCGTGGTGGCTTGCCGATTACGACGTGTATCAGTTGTACCTTGTTTGGTTCTGTTTCCGGTTCGACCCAAGCGACCGTGGTGTCGGTTGGCCAAATCATGCGTCCGAAGTTGCTGCAAGCAGGCTACAAAGACAGCTTTGTGATGGCGCTGATCATCAATGCCAGTGACATTGCGTTTCTTATCCCACCGAGTATCGGTTTGATTCTTTACGGCACCTTAGCTAACGCCAGTGTGGGTGAATTATTCATTGCCGGTATTGGCCCAGGTTTAGTGCTCGCGAGCCTGTTCTCGTTATACAGCTATGCCTATAGCGTAAAACACAGCGACACCATCACTTTGGTTGAAAAAGCCAACACCGCAGAACGCATTGAAGCGATCAAGAAAGCGATTCTTCCTCTTGGTTTTCCTGCTTTGATTATCGGTGGTATCTATTCGGGCATTGTCACGCCAACCGAAGCGGCTTCATTTGCAGTGTTGTATGCGATCATCGTTGAGTGCATTTTTTATCGCAAACTTGGCGTAAAAGACATCTGTGATGCGGCGTTAAATACCGGATTGATTACGGCGGTTGTTTTTGTGCTGGTGGGTGTTGGTCAGGCGTTCTCTTGGTACATCTCGTTTGAACAAATCCCTCAAGAGTTGTTGGCTCCCCTCAATCTAGAAGACGCTTCGCCTGAATTCATACTGTTTGTTATCGCACTGACTTTCTTTGTCGGTTGTATGTTTGTGGATTCATTGGTGGTTCTGCTTATCTTGACGCCGATTTTCATGCCGATTGTGGATGCAGCGAGCATTGACCCAATCTTGGTCGGCGTGATGGTGACGCTACAAATGGCGATTGGGTCGGCCACGCCGCCATTTGGTTGTGACATCTTTACCGCGATAGCGATTTTCGAGCGTCCTTATATGGAAGTTATCCGCGGAACACTGCCGTTTTTCCTTATCTTGATATTGATGTCTGCGTTGCTGATTTTCTTCCCAAGTATCGCTCTGTTACCAAGAGACATTTTATTCAATTAATCCGTCGAGTTACCCTTATTCAATCAAGGATAGAGATATGAGTATATTGCCATTAACACCTCCGCAGAGAGGGTTTGAATCAGCAGAACTAGAGCAACGTACTGTCGAGTTGCAGCAACGGCTTCGCGCGCAAAACATCGATGCTGCGTTTTTCACTACCGAGCCTGAATTCCGCTATTTTAGTGGCTTCAAATCGCAGTTCTGGGAAAGCCCAACTCGACCTTGGTTTTTGGTGGTGCCAGCGGTTGGTAAGTCGATCGCTGTTGTACCAGAGATCGGTGTGGCTGGTTTTGACGATACATGGATTGAAGATGTGCGCAGTTGGCCGTCACCAAGACCAGAAGATGACGGTATCTCTTTGTTAGCTTCTACTTTATCTGAAGTCTCCAAGGGTTCTCGCAGAATCGGTTCGATGATTGGTCCTGAAACACATCTGCGTATGCCAGCCACTAACTATACGTTGTTACAGCAGAAGCTGAGCCAACACAGTGTGGTTGATGTGTCACTGATGGTTCGCGATCTTCGCAGTGTTAAGTCTCAAGCGGAGATCGATAAAGTACGCTTTGCTTGCCAAGTCACGGCGGCGGGCTTTGAGTATCTTCGTCATCATCTCGCGATAGGGATGACAGAACGACAGGCGTGTAAAGCCATGCATTTGGAGATGCTGCGTTTGGGTGCCGATGCTTGTCCTTACTTGATTTCGGCATCTGGCCAAGGTGGCTATGACAATATCATCATGGGGCCAACGGATCGTGTGCTCTCTGAAGGAGATGTACTGATCATCGACACGGGGGCTAACTTTGATGGCTACTTCAGCGACTTTGACCGCAATTATGCGTTTGGGCATGCGCAGACAGATACGATAGCGGCTTATGACGCCGTTTATCAATCGACAGAAGCCGGGCTCGCTATTGCAGAGCCGGGACGAACAACCGGAGACGTGTGGCAAGCCATGTGGTCGGTGCTCGAAAAGAACGGTGCTCTCGGCAACGATGTGGGTCGCATGGGTCACGGCTTAGGCATGCAGTTAACCGAGTGGCCATCACATGTGCCAAATGGTGACGTGATATTAAAACCCGGTATGGTGCTCACCCTTGAGCCGGGCATGGCGTTTGCGAAAAACCGTATGATGGTACACGAAGAAAACATCGTCATCACAGAGTCTGGCTGCGAGATGCTGCATAAAAGAACCTGGCAATCTATGCCGATTATTACTCAATAATTGGGTACTCGTTGCTTTCTAGTCACATCCCCCACTCAAATAAAGGTCGCGAATAAATCTGCGGCCTTTTTCAAATCAACTTCATTCTCAAAATGAGAAAAACGGAAGATTAAACTCTAACGTACTGTTAAATAATAAATTAATTTCCGGCATCATCTTTGCTCCATATCTCTTTACACGTTTAAGGCTAGTGAAGAGGGAACATAATGAGAAATTGGAATTCAGTCATACTGCCTAGTTGCTTGATGCCATGTGTTGCGTTGGCGTTGACCACTGCGGACTTAACGTTTGAGTCTGGAGCGGATGCGTCCAACTATTCGGCAAAAGGTAAACCCAATAATACTTATTCGATCGCGGAGTCACTTCCTCAAGATGTTTTAACTAACGTCTATTCGATGTTGCCAGAAGGCACTACCGTGAACAGTGCCTTTATTGCACCGGAGCGTTATTCGAGTATTGATATTGACGATGAACTCAATGGCGCAGAATACGCAACCGCCAAAATCACATTTCTCAACGAAGGGGCTGGTTATCGCAACACTCTTGGTTACTTCGTTTTTGATACCAACAACCCTCCAGCAACTAAAGACGATATCAACGCACACATAGTGGTGTTTCCAAATACGTCCGTTGCTGACGTAGGGGAAATGCAAGAAGGTGACTCCATTGACCTAAGTGTCCAACTTACGGCGGGTCAAACATTAGCCTTTTTCATCATTTCTAATGGCTGGGGTTGGGAGGGTTCTTATAACAACATTCCGTGGCTTGGAGGTTGGGGAACGCCTTTTTACAGCTATCCTGCGATCAACCCAGAAGCGACCATTGAAAATAGAAGACACAATGTCGCTTTCCTTGATACAGAAAATGAATTCTTGGTACTGGGCTTCGAGGATATCTATCGACCAACTGGGGACAACGACTTTAATGATCTGATTTTCACGGTCGAAGTGACGCCATTTACCGCCGTTGATGGGGTTAATGAAGATGGTACGACAGATTCTAAATACGAAGTGCTTGTTCAAGAGAATAATGATGATGTGACAGTAACGTCGGTTTATCCAAGTTCGAACAGCTATGCAACGATCGCATTTGAAGATAACTGGCCCTTAAAAGGGGATTACGACTTTAATGATGTGGTATGGCGTTACAAAGTGACAGAACAACTCAACGGACAACGAGCGCTAGAAAACCTGACGATAGACTATACACTCCAAGCCATGGGAGCAGGCTACTCTAATGGCTATGCCGTTAAGCTACCGAACGTCTTGCCTGCCAATGTGGCATCTACAACCCTGACTCGAAATGGTGTGGCGGTTGCTCATACCATTCTCAAGGAAGGGGACAGTGAGACGATTCTGATGGTATCTGAGGATCTAAGGGCCGACCTCGATAACCTAGGAGAACTTTCAGAAAGTTGCGTTTTCTATCGAACCCAAAGTGCGTGTTCTGATCAGCAAAATGCTGATGTTCTCAATTATCAGTTGTATGTGGAGTTTACGACTCCTGTGTCTCGTGATGACATCGGTTATCCGCCTTATGATTCATTCATTTTTGCCGCTGACGGAATTTATCACGGTGACTTTGTTGGAACGCCACCGGGCATGACTTGGCAAACACACCTTAAAGCATTTTCTGGTACCAGTGACATGAACAACACCTTGTTCAACAGCCACGATGATAGCTCTTCAGGTTCTGAGTCCTTCAAAACCAGCAACAACATGCCTTGGGTGATTAATATTCGTGATGAGTGGGACCACCCAGTGGAGTTGGTTGATATTAGTGAAGCTTACACATCATTTCCAACTTGGGTAACCAGTAACGGCGAAACAGACAGAGAATGGTACAAGGCATCAACCACCAATAAAGTTATTTCAGCGACCGATGAATAGGAGAGAACCATGAACAATACGAACAAATTAATCGCTATGACATCTCTCTCGTTGTTGGTTAGCGCCTGTGGCGGTGGAGGAGGCGGTGGTGGCAACTCAAGTGCATCACCAGCGCAGATGCCAGCTGTTACCCCAACGCCGGTTCAATCACCCGCAACGCCCTCTCAACCTGTTGCGGCTGCGGCAATCAACACCTCGGATATCGTGGCTCCCGTGGGCTTCTCGTTTGATATCGGTGAGAAAATCAGTTTGTCGATGGACTACACTGGTGTGACGCCCGGTGCCTTGCACTTGTACTCTGAATCAGCATTCGTCATGAGTAATGGCGATGTGGTGGCAGAACCCACTTCCAGAATTACCACGGTTTACCCAACTCATACCGATGTCGTGGAGTTGGAGGTCAATGGTAATTGGGAACAAATCTATGCCCGTTGGGTACCGATGAGCAGCAAAGTACAAGAGCAGAGTTGGGCAATTAAACTGGACCAAGCGAGCAACAGTTACCACCTAGCGTTTTAGATGTTTTGAGTCAGTCAATCATTGCCTATTGATGGTCCGCTTAGAGCTAGTGCATCCGAATAAATGAGGGTGCTCTAGTTCTTTTTATTCTACTTCTCTTATCTGTTCTCATTCTTGTTGTTTAGTCTTCAATTCCTACCCTAAAAGCCAGTTGTACATCACTCCCCCCAAATTTCTCGGGAGTAGGTGTGGTTGAATTTTGTGCTTATTGAGCAAAAACATTTGACCAATAACTATCATACCTCAAATCTTTAATTGATTTCATTAGTGCCCTAAATGATATTTAACCGATTGTTTTTAAATGATTTATCGTGCTTTGAATGCTGTATTGTTACGAGTTTGTTTTAAATAATCATTTGAACCCTAACTACTTTTCTGGCATTTTATAATTAATTGAACGTTCAATGAAAAATAAAAGGACTAAGAAATGCCCAAGGTAGGGATGCCTGATATACGTAAACCACAGCTCGTCCAAGCTACGATGACCGTGATTGATCGAGTGGGTTTACATGCTGCGAGTATTGCTTTGATCAGCAAAGAGGCGGGTGTGTCGACAGGGATCATTAATCACTATTTTGGTGGGAAACATGGCCTGCTTGAAGAGACTATGCGAGAAATACTGCGTCAACTTTCGAATACCGTAACAACAGAATTAAAAGCGCTCCCTGCTGATGCTCACCAGCAAAGGATCAACGCTATCATCAACGGTAATTTCGAAGGCTATCAAGCGGAAAATAAAGTGTCGAAAACATGGCTCGCATTCTGGTCTTATTCGATGCATGACGCTCAACTCAAACGCCTTCAACGCGTAAATGAAAAGCGTTTGATTTCACACTTACTTATTGAATTAAAATCGATTTTTCAACCTGATCAAGCAGAATTGATCGCACACGGCATTGCATCATTAATTGATGGGATCTGGCTGAGAGGGACGCTCAACCCTGAAGGCATTAACGCCGATAAAGCTCGTGCAATCATCAATGACTACTTAGACAAGCAGCTTACGTTTTACTCGTGTCAGCGCGATTAATGATTCATCAAAAATTCTAGTGAGTGAGCTCAAAAGGCTCGCTCTCAACAACGATATGCATTCGCAAATACATAGACCGATAGAGTCTAACAACAATAATTAAGTCAGAAGATCAAATGGAAATGAACTCGTTATACATCGATGGTAAAGCGGTTGACGCTACCTCAGGCGAAACTTTCGTCAGCATTAACCCTGCAAACGGCGAACCTATCGCAACGCTTGGCCAAGCTTCTTCAGCTGACGTTGAAAATGCGATTGAATCGGCGAAGCGCGGATTTGCGGTATGGTCAGCAATGACAGCCGTAGAACGCAGCCGCATTCTTTTAAAGGCGGTAGAGATACTTAGAGCTCGAAATAATGACCTTGCGAACCTTGAGGTTGTCGATACGGGCAAGCCGTTACAAGAAGCGATCGAAGTCGATGTGGCTTCTGGCGCTGATGTTATTGAGTATTTCGCAGGGCTAGCACCTACGCTGCAAGGCGATCAACAACCTCTTAGTGACACCCAATTTTTCTACACACGCCGTGAACCGCTAGGTATTTGTGCGGGCATTGGCGCGTGGAACTACCCTATCCAAATCGCAATGTGGAAATCGGCTCCAGCACTCGCTGCGGGTAACGCGATGATTTTCAAGCCTTCAGAAGAAACGCCGCTAACGGCACTGAAACTTGCTGAGATCTTCACAGAAGCTGGCCTTCCTGATGGTGTATTCAACGTAGTTCAAGGTGACTACCGAGTGGGTCAAATGCTAACGGCTCACCCAGACATCGCTAAAGTCTCGTTCACGGGTGAAACCGGTACGGGCAAAGCGGTAATGTCAGACAGTGCAAAAACACTCAAGTCTGTAACGATGGAGCTCGGTGGTAAATCACCCATGATCATCTTTGATGACGCTAAATTGGACGATGCGGTGTCAGCTTCAATGGTCGCTAACTTTTACACTCAAGGCGAAGTGTGCACTAACGGTACTCGCGTTTACGTTCATGAAAATATCTACAACGATTTTATCGACCAACTTAAAACACGCACTGAAAAGCTCATCATTGGTAACCCGATGGATATGGAGACTCAGATCGGTGCGTTGATTTCTAAAGAACATCTTTCAAAAGTCCTTGAAGCGATTGAGCTGGCTAAACAGTCTGGCGCTACATTGCTGACTGGCGGTTACCAAGTGACGGACAACGGCTTAGCAAACGGCAACTTTGTTATTCCTACGGTATTCACAGATTGCCATGACGACATGCCTCACGTTCAGCAAGAAATTTTCGGCCCTGTTATGTCGGTGTTGAAGTTCACTGATGAAGACGATGTGATTCGCCGTGCTAACGATACTCAATACGGCCTTGCTGCTGGAGTATTCACGCAAAACCTTTCTCGCGCTCACCGTGTTATTCATCAAATGCAGGCGGGCATTTGTTGGGTTAATACATGGGGTGACTCACCTGCAGAAATGCCTGTTGGTGGCTACAAACTTTCAGGGGTTGGCCGTGAAAACGGACCAGAGACTCTACTCCACTATACGCAGACTAAGAGCATTCTTATTGAACTTGGCGACTACGCCAGCCCTTATGCCTAACGCGTAACACTCAATTTTATGGGCTAGCTTAACAGAGCTAGCTCCACTGACTCATCTCAGGGAAATCAAAACATGGAACAACGCTACGATTATATTATCGTCGGCGCGGGTTCGGCCGGCTGTGTGTTAGCGGATAGGCTAACGGAAAGCGGTGAACATAGCGTTTTATTACTGGAAGCGGGTGGTACGGATAAGAGTATTTTTATCCAAATGCCGACTGCGCTTTCTTACCCGATGAATACTGAAAAGTACGCTTGGCAATTCGAGACTAAACAAGAACCGGGCCTTGATGGACGTGAACTGCATTGCCCACGTGGCAAGGTGTTGGGTGGCAGCTCATCGATCAATGGCATGGTTTACGTTCGTGGCCACGCTTGTGACTTCGACCAATGGGAAGAAGAGGGTGCCGCCGGTTGGAATTACCAAGCTTGCTTGCCTTACTTCCGCCGTGCTGAATCGTGGAACAAGGGTGGTGACGAATACCGTGGCGACAACGGCCCTGTCGGCACTTGTAACGGTAACGATATGGAGCTCAACCCACTTTACCAAGCGTTCATCGATGCAGGTAAAGACGCCGGTTACCCAGAAACGCAAGATTATAACGGTTACCAGCAAGAAGGCTTCGGCACCATGCACATGACGGTAGACAAAGGTGTTAGAGCCTCAACCTCTAATGCTTATCTACGTCGTGCATTGAAGCGTTCAAACCTTACCTTGAAAAAAGGCATCGTGGCACGTCGTTTCTTACTTGAGACACAAGACTCAACAGGCCAATCAGGCTTGAAAGCGGTTGGTGTCGAGTTTGAAAAGTCAGGCAATACCCAAGTGGCGGTAGCGAATAAAGAAGTAATCTCTTCTGCGGGCTCTATCGGCTCGGTTCAACTGCTGCAACTGTCTGGTATCGGCCCGAAAGCGGTACTTGAAAAGGCGGGTGTTGAGCTTAAACACGAGCTGAGTGGTGTCGGTGAAAACCTACAAGACCACTTAGAAGTGTACTTCCAATACCACTGTAACGAACCCATCACGCTCAACAGCAAGCTTGGTTTAGTTAGTAAGGGCATGATTGGCGCAGAGTGGATTCTGACTCGTAAGGGCTTAGGTGCTACTAACCACTTTGAATCGTGTGCGTTTATTCGTTCTCGCAAAGGATTGAAGTGGCCAAATATCCAATATCACTTCCTGCCAGCAGCGATGCGTTACGACGGACAAGCGGCCTTTGATGGTCACGGCTTTCAAGTTCACGTTGGGCCTAACAAACCAGAAAGTCGCGGTACGGTGGCGATCACTTCGGCTGATCCACATGCCAAGCCTGAGATCATTTTCAATTACATCTCGACTGAGCAAGACCGCCAAGATTGGCGTGATTGCATTCGCTTAACTCGTGAAATTTTGTCGCAACCTGCGATGGATGTTTACCGTGGCGAAGAGATTCAGCCAGGTCTGAGCGTAACTTCTGATGAAGCGATTGATGAATGGGTTAAGCAGAACGTTGAAAGTGCGTATCACCCTTCTTGCGGCTGCAAAATGGGCGCTGATGATGACCCAATGGCGGTACTTGATGAAGAGTGTCGTGTTCGTGGTATTGATAATCTGCGCGTTGTCGACTCGTCTGTTTTCCCTGTTATTCCAAACGGCAATCTTAACGCACCTACCATCATGGTGGCTGAGCGTGCCTCGGATCTGATTCTGGGCAAGCCCGTTCTAAAAGAGCAAAACGTTCCGGTATGGATAGCACCGGAATGGGAAGAGACACAAAGAATCAATAAGCCAGTACGAGAAGCGTAAGCCTCTGTTATTGGCTAAAAAATAGCAAAAGTAGCAAAGAATAAAAACAACAAGTAACAAGCAAAAAATAACAAAACTAATTAGTCAAAAGTCAGAAGAACTGCTCTCTATCAGTGTTGATGTCGAGCAGAAAAAGGAAAGATAAAAAGGAACCATTATGACGACTCTAAATATTCAGAACGTGACAACAAAAACGTTAACAGCACTAGCCATCAGTTCATTTGCATTTGGTGCTAACGCTTCTATCGAACCACAACAATGTGAAAACGTACGCTTCGCTGATGTTGGTTGGACAGACATTACCGCGACAACGGCTGTCACTTCAGAGCTACTGAAAGGTCTAGGCTACAAAACCAAAACCGACCTACTTTCAGTTCCGGTCACTTACTCTTCGATGGCCAATGGCGACATTGATGTCTTCCTAGGTAACTGGATGCCAACAATGGAAGGCGATATCGCGAAGTACCGCGAAGCAGGAACGGTTGACACTGTGCGTGCCAACCTTGAAGGCGCAAAATACACGCTTGCTGTTCCTAAATACGTGTATGACGCAGGCGTAAAAACCTTCGCTGACCTTGCAAAAAATGCCGACAAATTTAAAGACCGCATCTACGGTATTGAGCCGGGCAACGATGGCAACCGTCTAATCCAGTCAATGATCGACTCAGACGCTTTTGGTTTGAAAGATTTCAGCTTAGTTGAATCAAGTGAAGCGGGCATGGTATCGCAAGTATCTCGCGCTGCTCGTCGTAGCCAGTGGATCGTTTATCTAGGCTGGGCACCGCACCCAATGAACAGCAACGTTGAGATGGAATACCTATCAGGTGGTGACGACTTCTTCGGCCCGAACTACGGCGGAGCAAATGTTTACACCAATGTTCGTTCAAACTACGTGTCTGAGTGTGCAAACGTCGGTCAACTTCTGCAAAACCTAGAGTTCACTCTAGAGATGGAAAACCATCTAATGGAAGAGATTCTTAACCAAAAAGTGAAGCCAGAAAAAGCGGCGCAACAGTGGTTAAACGCTAACCCACAACAAGTTGAAGCTTGGTTAGACAACGTAAAAACGCATAAAGGTGAATCAGCGACGCAAGCGGTTACTGAATACCTAAAACAAGTTAAAGCTTAGTTTTACCTAGCTATCGATCTATTTATCAAAGCTCTATAAATAAAAAAGGTGGGCTTACCAATTGTTCGATTGGTTTGAAGTAGCCCACCCATAATAAAAGGCAATACTGTGAATTTTATTACGGAAAACAAAATCCCTGTTGGTCAATGGATGGAAGCGGGTGTTGATTGGTTAACGATCAATGCAGCAGGATTCTTTGACGCTATTTCGATTTTTTTAGAAACTATCATTATGTTTTTAGTCGATGTATTTAAGTGGATGCCACCGGCTTTACCAATCGTGATTACTGCTGCGATTGCATGGTATTTACACCGTAAACCCTCGCTTGTGATTTTCGTGGTTGCAGCCTTGCTGACCATTTTAAACCTTGGCTACTGGCAAGAAATGCTGGAAACCTTTGTCCTCGTGTTTGCAGCGACAACGATTTCCGTATTAATTGGCGTTCCAGTTGGCATTATGGCCGCGCATCGCCCTTGGTTGTATACGGTGCTTAGACCCATCCTTGATTTAATGCAGACGGTTCCGACGTTTGTGTATCTGATTCCGACTTTGGTTCTATTCGGCTTGGGCATCGTTCCTGGCTTAATCTCGACCATCATCTTCGCTATTGCCGCGCCAATTCGTTTGACTTATTTAGGCGTCACCAAAGTGCCTGAAGAGTTGATTGAAGCGGGTAAAGCGTTTGGTGCGAGCCGCATGAAATTGCTGATGAAGGTCGAATTGCCGGCTGCCTTACCAAGCATTATGGCGGGTGTCACCCAATGTATTATGTTGTCGCTTTCGATGGTGGTTATCGCCGCTCTTGTCGGTGCTGACGGACTTGGTAAACCTGTTGTTCGTGCATTGAACACAGTGAACATCTCACAAGGTTTTGAAGCCGGACTGGCGATCGTATTAGTCGCTATCATTCTTGATCGCTTGTGCAAAACACCAAACCAGAAGGAAGCTTAATCATGTCTATCTCTCAGGAACAAAAGACTATGGATGCGATTACCATTAAAAACCTTGATGTTGTGTTTGGTGATAAGCCGAAGCAAGCGCTTGAGCTGCTCGACCAAGGTAAAACTCGTCAAGAGATCATCGATGAGACTGGCCAAGTCGTTGGCGTAGATAATGTGTCGCTGACCGTTGAAGAAGGTGAGATTTGTGTGCTGATGGGTTTGTCTGGTTCTGGTAAATCATCTTTGCTTCGCGCAGTTAACGGCTTGAATGAGATCAGCCGTGGTTCATTGGCGATCAAAGATGGCGATAAGCTGGTTGATTTAGGTGAACAGTGTGACGAAGCGACCTTACGTCACCTTCGTACTCACCGCGTCTCCATGGTATTCCAAAAATTTGCCCTAATGCCTTGGTTAAACGTGTTAGATAACGTGGCGTTTGGTCTTGAAATGCAAGGTGTAGCCAAAGATGTTCGTCGTGCTAAAGCGCGTGAACAACTTGAAATGGTGGGTTTGGCAGAGTGGGAAACCAAATATCCGCATGAGCTTTCTGGCGGTATGCAGCAACGTGTTGGCCTAGCGCGTGCATTTGCGATGGATACTGACATTCTTCTTATGGATGAACCGTTTTCAGCGCTTGATCCGCTGATTCGCGCGCAGTTACAAGATGAGCTAATCCTATTGCAAAACAAGCTTAACAAAACGATTCTGTTCGTGAGCCATGATTTAGATGAAGCACTGAAGATTGGTAATAACATTGCGATCATGGAGTCAGGCAAATTGATTCAACACGGTAAGCCTGAAGAGATCGTACTTACGCCAAAAACGGAATACGTGAAAGATTTTGTCGCACACACTAACCCGCTGAACGTACTCAAAGGTCGTTCGTTGATGCAGCCTCTGGATTCTTTGAAACAAGAAGATGAAAGCTGGAAGATCTGTGATGCTAAAGACTTATGGATTGAGCAGAGTGAAGGTACTTTGTCTGTAAAAGGTGAATCGACGTTGGCACTTGTTGAGTGGAACGAATCTGACGATTTGACGGCAATCAGCGCGTCGAGTGTTGTAGTGGCAAGCCCAGAGATCGGTATGCGTGATGCGATTAAACTGAAACAGCTAAGTAATCACCCGATTTTGCTGGTAGAAGACAATAAACTGGTCGGTATTTTGGATAACAGTGAATTTTATAATGCGCTTACTGGTAACTTTCAGATGAATACCGCCGCGTAAAATTTCGTTTTTCAGCTTAGCTATTGGGGCTGGTTTTTTATTGGGTGGAGAGGGTTAAGTCTCTCTACCTCTATGATTATTAAACTATATTATTCTTAGAGTTTGTATTCTCTGACTCATTATTTTTGTCTTCATTGAAGCTTTGATTTCCCCTTCATTAGGCAAAAGTGCCGTACCACGCAAGTTTAGTGGTATAGAAAAGATTGAGAATAGTATTAACATCAGTACAATGCGGAAAAATCAATGAAGTAAATTATCAATTTACAGTGTAATTCGAGCGAACCTAAGCTGTTCAGTTTGGAAAATCTCATCGCCATGGCACTGTAAAGTCACTCACAGTATATTAGTACAAAGGTCTGCATCTTGGATAAACATGACGAAATCTTGGTCGCTATTCGCCAAATTATTCGCGCTATCGATTTACACTCGAAAAAGCTGAGTAAAGAGTATGGTTTGACGGGCCCTCAATTGATTTTAATGCGCGCAATCCAAGAGATGGGTAATGTGACGATCAAAGAATTGTCTAATCAAACTAATGTGAGTCAAGCGACGACAACGACGATCATCGATCGTCTAGAGCTTAATGGTTATGTGCAGCGTATCCGTAGTGTTGCTGATCGACGTAAAGTTCATGCGAATTTGACAGAGAAAGGCCAAGAGCTACTTAACAATGCGCCACCACCGCTACAAGATAACTTCGTTAAAAAATTCCAAAACCTAGAAGCGTGGGAGCAAAGCCTGCTGCTTTCTTCGATGCAACGAGTGTCTGCAATGATGAACGCAGAAGACATCGACGCTGCTCCAGTTCTACAGCTTGAAGGCATTGCCAACGTTGCTAAAAGCTAATTAGCTAGCTGAGTTAATTGTTTAAAAACAATGTATTAGAATAATATTTAATGGTCGCTTTGAGCGGCCATTTTTGATCTTGCAGCCCCATTCCTTCGCCTGTATCAATCCAGACCGTCTTCTAATTATCCCTTTCGATTATAAATTCCTCAGCTTTCCTATTTTTAATTTCTTCAACATCCATTCAGTTGTTTCACAAAAGCATTGACGATTCTCTGACAAAATAACACTAGACCGACCGGTTTGTTGTGTATTATTGTGTGCCTCTCTTAACCACGAGGTGATGTATGAAACATGAATTGACGGCTACACAAATGACAGCGACGTTGAAGAGTATGCAGGAAGCTTTTGCAGATGATCCGATGCCCACTGTGCCGGTGAGAATAGAACAGTTGCTTGCGCTGAAATCTGCTCTTATCGATTACACAGACCGTTTGTGTACAGCAGTAAGTGAGGATTATGGTCACCGCAGCCGACAAGATACTTTGATGGCCGACATACTTCCTTGTTTAGGAAATATCGATCACACCATCGAGTGTTTGCCTCATTGGTCGACATCTTCAATTCGCCACTCAGGGCCTTTGCTTTCCACTTCTCGCGTTGAAGTGGTTTATCAGCCGAAAGGTGTCGTGGGGATCATTGCCCCATGGAATTTCCCTATCATGTTATCCATCGGCCCGCTCGTTTCAGCCTTGGCTGCGGGTAATCGCGCCATGATCAAAATGAGTGAATTTACGCCAACAACGAATAACGTTTTAAGACAGTTATTGGATGAAGTCTTCAATGCCGGTGAGGTGTGCTTGGTTGAAGGCGAGGTTGAAATTGCCGCGGCGTTTTCTGCGTTGCCGTTCGATCATCTTCTATTTACGGGTTCAACCCAAGTGGGTCGTCAAGTGATGAAGTCAGCGGCTGACACGCTAACCCCCGTGACTCTTGAGCTTGGTGGCAAGTCTCCGGTTATCGTGGCCGAAGACATGCCGATCGATATTGCGGTCGAGCGAATCATTTACGGTAAAAGCCTCAATAATGGCCAAGTATGCGTTGCTCCAGATTACGTGCTACTTCCTGAAGATAAGCTCGAAGCTTTCATTCTGGAATATAAAAAACAATACCAACTGCTGTTTGATGAAGGGGTCTATTCCGAGAATTTGACGTCCCTCATCAACCCTCGCCAATGCGACCGCATAGTGGGTTTGTTGAATGAAGAACAACAAGTGGGAACTCGAATCGTGGCCTGCCATGACGACGCGATGGACCTAGATTGTCAACGATTGGTGACGCATCTGGTTGTTGAACCAAGCTTGTCATCCAAGGTGATGAACGAAGAGATTTTCGGCCCGCTATTACCGTTGATTACGTATCGCAATATTGAAGAGGCGTTCCAAGTCATCAATAGCAAACCAAGGCCTTTGGCGCTGTATCTGATGAGCTTTGATTTGAGTTTACAGGCTCAGGTTAAGCACCAAGTTCATTCCGGTGGAATGTGTATCAATGACTGTGTTTTCCATTTAGCCGTTGATGACGCGCCGTTTGGTGGCATTGGCGAATCAGGGCAGGGCAATTATCACGGTAAAGAAGGTTTTCTCACTTTCTCCCATGCCAAAACAGTCTTGGAAACGGGCTTAGATCATCGAGTTAAGCAGCTGTTTGCAAAAGAAGACAACGAATTAAAAACAGCAGTGATGAGCATGCTTGGTAAGTAAATCATTGCTGTCATTACGCTATTCATTATTAAGAAGTTATTTTTAGAGGTTATTTTATGTTGGAACGCTTTTTTGAACGAACCATGAAATCGTATTTGATGATTACTGGATTCCTAACTGCCACTGCTTTTTCCACCTTCTTGGCACCGGATTGGAGTATGCAGACGCTGTTCTCCTACAACGATACGATGATGGAAAATAAAGAGTATCTATTGGGTACTTATCAGCACTGGGGTGTGATGGTTGGTTGTATTGGTGTGTTGTTGATGTTCTCGGCCAAGTACAAATCGCTGCGTACTTCGACCATGATTTACAGCGCATTTGAGAAGTCAATGTTTGTTGGCATCTTCTTATACAACGTCTGTATCAACGATTATGAGTGGTTCTATGGTTGGAGTGGCGTGTTTGCGCTCGATGGATTTGTGACCGTCTACTCTTTGGTTTATCTCTACTACTATCTCAATCGAGACAAAACAAAGGTACCCGCTCACTTGCGTTAACCTCTGTCGTTCAGCACGTTGAATCTAATATTCCTAAGCCCGCATTTGCGGGCTTTTTTCGTTTTAGGCAAATGATCCTCAGTGATCTTAATTGACATATCTTTGACATTAACACTCTAGACCGACCGGTTTGTATTGGTTATTGTTTAGTCATCAAACATAAACGAGGTAAACACCATGACTACCAATAACTTTAACTTTCAACTGAAAACCATTGTTCATGCTCAAGAGAACGGCATCGAAAATATCCCTTCTTTATTTGCTCGCTTAGGCGCGAAAAGAGTCGTGCTTTTTTCTGACAAAGGTTTGGAGTCTTTGGGCTTTGTTGAGCAATTCTCAGCGTTGTTTGTAAATCAGACGGCGAATCAAGAAACAAACCAACAAACAAGTCAACAAACAACTCAGCTCGTTGGTGTGTACACCGATATTGCACCAGACGCGACTTGCGACAACATCAACGCTGCGATTGAGTTTGCCAATAGCCTAAATGCCGACGCTATTTTGTCTGTCGGTGGCGGCAGTGTGATTGATGCTTCTAAAGGCGTGAAATACGCACTTCATAAGCAGATTGATGATATCCGTACTGTGATTGCTGGCGGTGGCTTTATGGAAGTTTGGCCAAACAATGAAGACATTCGAGTGCCTCATATTGCCGTACCAACAACGGCTGGCACGGGCGCTGAAGCTTCTCCGATTGCGGTTTTTTACAACGAGCATGAAAACATCAAGGCAAGCTTAGTAGCGTCTGGTTTAGAGGCTGACATTGCGATTCTTGATCCGACCGTCACCACCAAGCTGCCTGCTCATCTGACTCGCTCAACCGCGATGGATGCACTAACGCACGCCGTTGAGGCTATTGTGTCTCCAATGAGCAATGCCTTTACCGATGCTTATGGCATTCAGGCTGCAAAACTGATTGTAGAAAACTTACCCGTGGCACTTAGAGAGCCAGAAAACCTAACGGCACGTGGCAATCTTCTTCAGGCAAGCACGATGGCGATATCTGCATTTTATTCATCGCTAGGTGGCATTCCTATCCATAACTGCGCCCATGCCTTTGGTGCGATTAGTCATATCCCACATGGCGACGCTAACACGGTACTGATGCCGGTTGTGATTGAGGCGCTGCCGGAATTCTATATGCCGAACGCAATTAAATTGGCTCAAGCATTCTCGCTCGATAGCACAGGAACAGACGAGATGATTTACCAACGAGTTTTGGATTTCTTACACAACTTCCAAACTCAAGTTGGTGCGATGAAGCGTTTCAGCAGCTGGGAATTCGATGACCAAGAGAAGCGAAATATTGCTCAAGCGATTGAGAAAGACATCTGCTTCCAGTTCTACCCAATCTCAAAACAAACGATTGAACAGATTATAGAAAAAGCGATTTAGTCGTCTCATTAAGCATTCAAAAACTCACTGTAAATCGAGGACAAATTATGAAGATTGAAAACGTATTGCTATCGAGCTTGTGCATCATCGCGCCATTTCTACTTTTCACCTAATTCACTCGACAGGGACGTTGTGACCTTTATTCCTGAGGAGGAAATAAATGTTCAATAAACGTTTAACTACCGTGATTCTGACTGGTGCTTTGGCTGTCCTGCTTTTCGCCAAGGCAAGCGTTGGAAGCGAAAGCTCCACGGCTTTATCTGAACAGCATCAAGATGTCGTGCAGCAGTTAGATGAAGCCTATGAAGGACAGTCTGAAGCACAACTTGCGCTCGCTTATCGGTATTTGAGCGGTGATGGTGTTGAGCAGAATGACGAGAAAGCGGCGGAATGGTTTGAAACCGCAGCCAGTGCCGGTAGCCCTGAAGCTCAAACACAGCTTGGCTTAATGTACTTCTCTGGAAGTGGCGTTCAGGTTAGCCAAGCGGACGCTGTCACCTGGATCGGTTTGGCAGCTGCTCAAGATTATGACCCTGCGCTCGACTTATTACATTGGATGTCCCAAGCCGCGCACTAATTCAGATTCTAACCAAAGTTAGTCACAGAAAAGGTTTATCACAGAAAGGTTAGCCGCAGAAAAAGCTAGTCACAGAAAAATTATTCACAGCTATTGGAGACGTCTTATGCAGACATTCAAGAAATCCCTACTATTCACCGCGATGGCCGCCGCAAGTAGCGCCGCTTTCGCCGCCGAATCAGACAAGCCGAACATCGTTGTTATTGTTGGTGATGATGTTGGCTTTGCTGATACCCAGCCTTATGGTTCAGAAGTCGAAACACCGAACTTGATGGCGCTTGCTGAAGAGGGGGTTAAGTTTACTAACTTCCATGCGTCACCAACCTCATCGGTTACGCGCTCTATGATGTTAACCGGAGCGAACAGCCACGAGGTTGGGCTAGGTACCTTTGATTATGCTGTCTATCCGGGGGCGATTGGTAAGCCGGGTTATGAAGGTTACCTGACCAAGAAGGGCGTAACAGTGGCTACGCTGCTCAAAGAAAATGGCTACAACACGTATTTATCGGGTAAATGGCATTTAGGTCATGATGATGGGTTCCTGCCCGATGACCGAGGTTTTTCGGAGAGTTACGGCATTTTAGCGGGCGGTTCGAATCACTTTAACCGCGACATGATGTTCCCAGCTAAAAATGCGGCTACCGTTGAAGCGCTTCAAAAAGGCGATATTCCCGGCGTTGAAGTTGAACCAATCTACAGAAATGGTGAAGTCGTTGAGGACAAATACAAAGGCGAGTACTCCGACCAAGTCTACACCAACGAACTCATCAAGATGATCGATGGTAAGAAAGACGACGGTAAGCCTTTCTTCGCTTATCTTCCTTTCACAGCGATACACCTTCCGTTGCAAGCGCCAGAGTCGGCATATCAAGATAAGGTTGATTACTACGTTGAGCATGGTTGGGATTCGATTCGTGAAGACCGCTTTGAGCGCATGAAAGAGATGGGCGTCATTCCTAAAGATGCCGATATCTCAAGTCGTAATGCATTAAGTCGCCCTTGGGACTCTTTGTCTGAGAAAGAACAAGAGTGGTATGGCAAGAAGATGGCGGTGGCGATGGGAATGATGGAGATGCAAGACCAACAAGTCGGTCAGGTTGTCGATTACCTAAAAGAGATTGGCGAATACGACAATACCTACATCATGTATCTGGCAGACAACGGCCCTGAAGCCGCGGACATTACCGGTGAAAACATCAGTGATTTGATCCGCACATGGACGGCGCATCACTTTGATAATTCAACTGAAAATTTGGGCAAGGCGAACTCCAGTGTGTCACTTGGTCCTGAGTGGGCAAGCGCATCAACCGGTGGTTTGTCTTGGTATAAAGCGTACACGGCAGAAGGGGGTATTCGAGTGCCCTTCATTGTTAAGCCTGCGAAAGCGCTCTTAGAGGGCGATCAAGCGCTGCAACCCGGCACCCAAACCGGTGACTTGTCACAAGTAAAAGACATCGCAGCCACAATTCTTGAAATCGCCGATGTACAACACCCAGGAACTAAGTATCAAGGTCGAGAAGTGGCCCCGATGAGTGGTGTGAGTTTGTTGCCTTACTTTAAAGGTGAAACGGCAGAGGTACACAGTGCTGATAATGCGATTCCATTTGAGTTGTTTGGTAGTGGCATTTTGCTCAAAGGGGATTACAAGATCATCCGAATTTCTACAGGCATGGGCGGTGACAGTGAATGGCACCTGTACAACACCAAACAGGATCCGGCTGAGCAGCATGACTTAAGAAACCAAATGCCAGACTTGTTCCTAGAGATGGTTGCTGAGTATCAAGAGTACGAAAAAGCGCAAAACATTGTGCCAGTTGATGAAGCGTGGAACCCGTTTGAGAACGTGAAATAGAGGAAACAAACCACTCGGCCAACCTAGTGCTATCAAGCTTGGTTGGCCGATGAACACCGTGTAAAGGAATTACGAATTGTTTTGGCTAATACAATAACTTTTACATCGAGGAATTCTTTATGACGACCTTATCACTATCAAACCTGAGTTCGGTTCCGCAATTTAACGGCAAGGCACACAGCAAGCTTCAAGCGTTGGCAAAACCCATTGGTGCGGTATGCAATATCAGCTGCACTTACTGTTATTACTTAGAGAAACAGCAGTTGCTTGAATACCCAAAAGGGTCTCAATATGTGATGGATGAAGCGCTGCTAGAGTTGTATATCAAGCAGTATATAGAGGGGCAGAATACGCCGGAGATTATCTTTTCTTGGCATGGCGGAGAGCCAACTCTGCTCGGCATTGAGTATTTTGAAAGGGTCGTGGCATTACAGAAAAAGTACTGCCCTAGCCACAGTAAGATCAGCAATGACCTGCAAACCAATGGCACTTTGTTGAATGATGATTGGTGCGAGTTCTTCAAGAACAATGACTTTATCATCGGTGTGAGCATTGATGGCCCCGAGCATCTACATAATCATTACCGCACAAATCGCGCAGGCAAAGGCACTTTTTCCCAAACCATGCGCGGAATCTGCTATCTAAACAAACATAACGTTGAGTTTGCGACCTTAACTTGTGTGAACGATGTGACGGGCAAATACCCGTTAGAGGTTTATCGTTTTCTGCGAGATGAAGTAGGTTCAAAGCAGCTGCAGTTCATCCCTGTGGTGGATAAGCGCGAGGCTCACTCCAACAATAAATGGTTGAGCAACCAACAAGCGATCATTCCGGTCTCTGGCGAAGTTGAATCGTGGAGTGTTGGTTCAGCGCAATGGGGAGAGTTTCTTTCGACGGTTTTTGATGAGTGGTTCGAACACGATTTTGGCCGAGTGCTTGTGCCTTACTTTGAAAATTTCGTCGGTGTGTGGATGGGAAGAGACAGTACCATGTGCACCTTGAGTGAAATCTGCGGCAAAGGGTTAGCGGTTGAACCTAATGGCGATGTGTATTCGTGCGACCATTATGTTTATCCAGAATTTAAGTTGGGCAATATTCATGAGAAGCCGCTATCGACGCTAGCGTTTTCAAACGCTCAGCAAACCTTTGGATTCGCGAAGCAAAAGTCGTTGCCCAAACAGTGCCAAACTTGTGAGTTTAAATTTGCTTGTCATGGTGAGTGCCCCAAGAACCGAATTATCAACAGTCGTGATGGTGAAGCCGGGCTAAATTACCTGTGTGAAGGGTGGCTCAAATTCTTTCAACATATCGACCCGGTGCTCAATGCTTTGCTAAAAGCCAATAACATAGTGCCGCGGATGGGATAAGCGAACCAATGACGTAATAAGCAAAAACCTAGGTAGAAAAAGAATAAGCCTAGGTAGAAAACGAACAAGCCTGAAAACAATAGAGGCTCGCTATATAGCGAGCCTCTTCGTGTGTAGGAGCTGGTTAATCTTTTGAACTCATGGCAAGCAATGTCTCTTCCATGGCATTGTTCAGAATCGAACGGTTGCGCTGCATCGCTGCCATTAGCGTAGAGCCTAGCCATAAGCCATAAAGCGTGCGAGATAGTGATTCAGGATCTGCGATGTTGAAATCACCCGCTTCATTGCCTTCTTCAAAGAGCTTCGACATACGCAGTATGATCTTTTCTGCGCCTTCTGCCATGGTTGATTGTAACGGGTTAGCAGAACCAGACACTTCACCTGCTAGCTTAACCACAAGGCATTGAATACTGAACTCTTCCGTCAGTTTCGACGCACACCAAAACTCGAAGTACGTTTTAACGCGGTTACGACGGGACAGAGTTTCATCACTCAGAAAGTCATCAAGCTTAACTAGGTGCTCATCAAAATAGTCGGCTAGAAGGATCTCGCCAAAGTGCTCTTTGGATTTGAAGTAATGGTAAAAAGAACCTTTAGTCCCTTCGGCTTGGTTGATGATTTTCATCAGGCCAACACCAGCAAATCCGTGTTCATTAATAAGGCTAAACCCTGCATCGAGCATAGCTTGTCGCATGTCTTTCATTGATCTTACTCTTTATGCCGAGAATGATGATTAGTGTAGCGATATGCATACCAACCGTCCAGTCTAGGGCGTCAGGATGTCGTCGATAATTAACTCGTTTCGCCAAAGTGGCTTTATCTTCTATTTACGCTTGTAAGCAACAAAACTTTTTTCACGATAAGCGCATCCTATAAACTGAAAACAATGACCTTAAAGAGCCTGTTTGATGCCTTAAAATGGCTAAATTGGGGTGTTTTAAGTGGCTGTTTTTGTTGGTTTTTAATTTGATGTTTTCTGAAGATCACAATGGTAGTCTTAGCTTAATTTCTTTAGGGGGCTAAATGGACACCAATAACAGCACTTATCATCAACACAGTTTTGCTCATCAAGATCTATCAGAGCTAACATTTACAGCCTGTACGTTTATCTGTTGTGATTTCAGACGTTCGAATTTACGCGATGCAACGTTTATCAATTGTAAGTTCATCGAGCAAGGTGATATCGAGGGCTGCCACTTCGATGTTGCAGATTTACGTGATGCAAGTTTTCAGAACTGTCAGCTCGCCATGGCCAATTTTAGTAACGCCAATTGCTACGGTATTGAGCTGCGTGAGTGTGATTTAAAAGGGGCTAACTTTACTCGCACTAACTTTGCCAATCAGGTAAGTAACCGGATGTATTTTTGCTCGGCGTATATCACGGGCTGTAATCTGTCTTACGCCAACTTGGAGCAAGCTTGCTTAGAGAAGTGCGAGCTATTTGAAAATCGCTGGATAGGCACTTATTTAGGTGGCGCGTCGCTAAAAGAGTCAGATCTCAGCCGAGGTGTATTCTCGGAAGATGTGTGGGGACAGTTCAGCATGCAAGGGGCTAATTTGTGCCATGCTGAATTAGACGGTTTAGACCCACGTAAGGTCGATACCTCTGGAATTAAAATTGTGGCTTGGCAGCAAGAGCAACTGCTTGAAAGCATGGGTATTGTTGTGATGCCCGATTAATAGAGTGGGTGGCGCTAGGAAAGCAAATAGTGAACAGCGTTGTTTTGTATGACTAATGCCTGTTAAACTATAGGCTCGCGGCTGCACATGTTTATATTCAGTTCAATCTAGAGAAAATTATGACTATAGAAAATGTGCTTCCTGAAGATTACGCAGAAATGCTTAAGGTTTGGGAAAATTCAGTCCGAGCAACTCATGACTTTATTACAGAAGAAGATATTGAGTTTTTTAAACCTATCATCATGGAACATGCGCTCCCTGCGGTTTCTTTGAAATGCGTTAAAAATGAAAGTGGTTCGATTGTTGGCTTTGTGGGTGTCCATGATGCAAAAGTCGAGATGCTTTTCGTTTTGAATGAAGTTCGAGGACAAGGAGTAGGTACGGTGTTGTTGCAACATGCGATTGAGCAGTTAGCAGCCACCAAAGTTGACGTTAATGAGCAAAACCCACAAGCGGTAGGTTTCTATCAGCACATGGGGTTCAAAATTGAATCACGCTCTCCACTTGATGATATGGGAAAACCATTTCCAATTCTGCATATGACGCTGTAAGCCTCGGTTGTCGTATCCCTCGGTTGTAATCAACCACAGTCGCTAGAAGAAAAGCCCAAAGCTAATAACTTTGGGCTTTTCCGTATTTGGTCGCATGCATTTTATAATGAAGTTTAGAAAAGAGAATGCTGGCGAATATAGGGCTGATTAATGCATACCTGAACGCATTTTGTCGGCTAGCGCAAAGAACACAAACAGTACAAAACATACAAGCGCGACACACAGTGAGGCGATGATGGTTGTGGCATCTTTGGAAATTAGTGGCAAGACGATAGAAGCTAACGCTATCAACATAATAAGGATATGAACGATTCGTCCGGGAACAGGGTTTTTATGACAGAATGAAGCCCATAGGTAACGCATTTTTAACACCAGTATAAAATTAGTGGATTTATTCTATTTTCTTAATGAGTATTTTGTAAATAAGTTTTGGTTACAGGTGCCCGTAAATATGATCTAAGTCGTTCTAGTATAAAACTGGTTAAATAACATAAAGTTATTACTTGTTGATAGAATGCTTAGCACCTATATGAGAGGCATAGTATTCCGTATCCTTGAAAATGATAAGTCAAAAATTGTTCGATTTTTGGTTTCTTGACTGAAGATCTCATTTACTGAGTGTTCTATTAAGAGACCGTTTGCTTATCATTATTTGTCTCGTCAATGTCTATGTAATTAGAATGAGTTTTTAGTCTGTGATGCGTTTTATGTTATTTATCAAAGAGATTTTTTGATTTGAGATCGCGGTAATCTCGTTCGCAATTCTGTTTGATATACTCAGTATTCATTCGATAAAGATGATGGAGATGATATGTCGAAAACCGCGAAGATCATTAATGAAGATAAGTTGGTCAAGAAGGCGTTGGAAGTCGGTTTTAAAATGGCAAAATTACAAGGTTTTGATTTGCCGCACTCATCTCAACCTATAAAAATTAAATCAGTGTACTTATTTCTAGTCGAAGTGAATCAGATTACGCCTCTTCCAGAAAGTAAGCTCGATGGGGCTAACATTAAAAAACGTTTGGCGTTATGGATACACAAGGCATTGCCTGATAATGACCCATTAAAATAACCTTAGCTAAACAAGTATGCCTAAGCTTCTTTTTAGGCTGTTACTCAGTCAGGCATTTGAACTAAGAAGCCTAGCGGTTATTCGCTAGGCTTTGTTTTAAGCGCTACTTTTCAATAACTCGAGTTGAGTTTTTCGCTATGGGTACAATCACATAGCTGACTTGTTGCCCGTTCACCTGTTTCTTTTGACTACGGATGGCTTGGCCATCTACGATTAACGTTGGGTAATCGCCATAGAACCATGCCTCCCATTCAAGTGCATACTCAGAACGGTTGGTCAGCGTTGACTTCGTGAGCCCATCATGACGTAGGGTTAGCTCATGTTCACCCATTGGTAACTGATCCACACTTAACCATTCTATGTCACTGGTGAGATGAGAAGCTGTCGTCACTCGGTGCTCTGCGGCGTTTGGTTTTATGCCCATTAAGCCTTCAATCGTATTCGAAATGAATGTAAAGGATATTTCTGGGTAGTCACCATTGGTTCCTTGAGTTGGACGTTCGTGTGGCTCATCTTTAGTGTCCATTATGTATTGCATCCACTTCCATGCTTCGGCATTGCGATTATATGGAAAGTAGGTTTCAGGAATGTAGGTGTAGGCTTCAATATTGTTGGGTGCCTCTGGCGTGCTACCAATGCCATTACCTAAATTGTTAGCAATGAAATCAAGATACCTGTTGTTTCTTTCTCCAGGTTCAGTGATGAGTTTCATCGGCATGAACCAACTATTTTCTTTACCAAAATCGTTTAGGCGCAGCCCATCTTTTTGAACAATGTTAACGTAGTTCTCTAGTGGTTTATTTGGATCTACGATGCTCCAGTCTTCATTAAAGTAACGCTTAAGCTCTTGGGCTTTTTCTCGCCATAGTGTTGCCTCACTGTATTCCTCACGTGCTTCTAGCATTGCTGAGTAAGCGAGCGTAGCTTGGTATTGAGAACCAATTCCGTCGCCAGCTTCAATTGGAAACTCGCCTCGTTCGTTGTACGTGGCCGATCCTTCAAAAATACCGCCATAACCTTCAGCGATTCCGTTAGGATCTTGGTCATCATGTAGCTCAATGTAATCGGTGAGTACTTTGGTGTAAAACTGCCAGAGATCATCATCTTCTATATAGCGTTTGTCCCCTGTCCATTGATATTGCTTCCATGCCTTTTCAACAAATTCGAACTGTGCTGGCACTTCACGAACAAACCAATTGTCGTCATCATAATCAATAGTATGTGGCGTCCCATCGAAATTAATGGCCCATAGTGTGTACCACTTTCTTGATTCCGTTGAATGCTTGGCGAATGTTTTGAACATTGAGAAGTTTTCTGGTTCAAGCCCTGCGATTTTTGCGCCACTTGCTTGGTGTAAGAAGTCTCTCGAGTAAAAAGCGGTTCGGTCAAAATAGCCCGCCCAATAAGATGGAATGTAATCTGCGCTGCCATCACCATCATTATTGTATTCATCCCGATTCACGAGGTCATGTTGACCTGTCATTACGAAGCGTTGAGTTTTCTCTATCGCCCATTCGAAAGAGTCTTGGAGCTTAGTATTCGAAGAGGTGACCACCACTTGCTTTTCTTTTTCGATAGCGGTGAGCGTCCACAGCTGTTCTTTATTGTTGTCATCTATCACTGCGACTTGTACAGGGTGACGGAAATCGATCACATCGCCTGTGTTGATAGACGAGTAGCTGTTTTCAGATATTAGGATGTTCTCAATCGTTAATGCGGTTAGATCTGTGCCGAATGGGACCTGGAACTTTATATCCCTAGAAATTTTATTGACGCTAGTGACTCCGACTTGTTCTTGAGCTGAGAACTGAATGATTTGGTTGAAATTTAGGGGTTTGTTTTTATTACTTTTTATTAATGCAACGTTGTCTACACTGACGCCACCTTGAGCAGAACCTGAGAACCAGACTTTTAGCTGTTCGCCTTTTTCTAACGGGATGTGTTTCAAATTTTTTCGCTTGTACTTGGTACTCGGCTTAATGTGTTCACTCACCAATACTTGATCGGTGAGGTTAGTCATCGCAAGTGTGGCATCGTTAGAAGGGCTCACAAAGTAAGCGGATAAATCGTAATAGCCCGTCTCAGGAATCGTCACTATTTGACTAATGTGGTGATTCTTACCTTGAGCGATACGACCTCGGTACTCACCTTTATGAGTGACGTCGTCTTTGATATTAGAAAACCAATAATTCCACCCTAATCCTTTGTTTTCAAAGATAGGGTTAGTAAGAATGTTGTCGTTTTTTTGTGCGTTTGCTCCAGCAGATAACATAAGGGAGAAAGTGACGGCAGAAGCAAGGACTTTGAGTTTCATACTGTTCTCTTTTATTGGAAGTTGAAAGGCTAGTGAGGTTGGAGAGTTGTGGGTATGAACGTCAATGAGGGTTAATACCAACATTGACGTTGCTCTACGACTTATGTTGCTTGTACCGGTTCTGCTGGCTTGTGGTTTTCGTCTTTGCTTGAGCCATCATTGGTGATGTGGTCATACTTTTCAGTGAGGTGATCTTGAATCTGTTGGTGATACGCCCCGTTCAGTTTATAGAAGCGGAAGTAGATGATTAAAGCGATAGCGAAAAAGAACGCGGGTAATCCCACCATGATGCATTGCATGCCAAATACGGTTTCGGGGCTTTGCACTACATTAGGTACATAGTCGACGGCAGTGAGCGAGATTCCGATAAAAAATGCTGCAAATGCAGAGCCTGCTTTCACAACTAAGGTTTGCACAGAGTAGGCGATGCTTTCACAACGAGAGCCCAGTTTAAATTCACCATAGTCGACGGTGTCTGCCACCATAATGACGTTAAGAACCCAGAACAGAGCGGTACCGATTTGTAGGAACACACCTGCCGTTGAAATAAGTAAAATACTTTGCTTGTCGTACATGCCAACATAGATAAGAACAGCACTGCCTAAAATAGGGAAAGTGGAAGCGCAAGCCCATAGAGTACGGCGTGAGAACATTTTTGCGAGTTTAGGGAATAGCACCAGTGTGATGAGGTTTGCGATGCCTGCATAAGCCATGTAGTAAGGGAATAATTCTTCGTTACCTACAACATAGGTGAAGTAATAAACCGCGAAAGCTGTAATGATGTTGGTCGCCAAATTGTAAGACAGTGCCATGCATAGAACGCTGGTCAGTTGGTCGTTTTTGTAAATAAGTGATAAAAGCTTTTTCAGAGATACCTTCTCTTCAGGCTGTGTGGCGTCGAGGTTCGCGGTTGAATAGCGTTCTTTAACATTACGCAGCGTGATAAACGTCGACACTAAGAAACAGGCAATCAACAGTAGCGTGAATATTTGGAATCCAAACCCTTTGTCGTCACCACCGACATAGTTGACGAACGGCATTGCAATAGCGGCGGTTACTATCCAGGCAAGGCTCGCAAAAAAACGAGGGTATGGCACAAGCTCCTCACGTTCACGTTTGTCTAGGGTGAGTGTGGGAACCAGTGACCAAAAAGGAATATCCATTAACGTGTAAGTCATGCCCCAAAGGATGTAAGTTACAGCGGCGTATGCGATGAGCCACGGCCCTTCAATATAGTGAGCGCTAAACACCATCAATAAGACGACAGAGTTAGCGAGCGTGCCGATTAAAATCCAAGGTTTGAATTTCCCCCAACGGGTACGCGTATTGTTGACCAGCCAGCCCATGATGGGGTCATTGACCGCGTCCCAAATTCGAGCGACGAGGAAGATAGTACCGACGGTAGCGGCAGAAATACCGACGACATCAGTGTAGTAAAACATCAGATACATGTAGACGATGGTGATTGCGAAGTCTTTACCAAATGCGCCAAAGCCATAGCTTAATTTGGTGTTCATAGAGATACTCATTGCCACTCCTTACGCCTCCTCGGTGAGAAGGCGTTGATATTCACGTTATTGTTCGCACTGTTGTTGCTATATGCGTTATTGTTTTTATTCGTATGAGATTATTGGTTGACCCACTCCGGTAACCAACCTTCATGTGCTTCAATTAAGTCATCGACCAGTGCATAAATTTCTTCCAGTCCGAGTACCGCGGCAGTATGTGGGTCTAGCATTGCTGCGTGGTAAATACGGTCGCGATTTTCGGTCAGAATGGCTTCAGTCAATAGAGTTTGTACGTTGATGTTGGTCTGCATTAACGCGGCTAAGTGGTTAGGTAGACGCCCTGCCTTGATAGGTTGAACACCATTCGCATCCACCAAGCAAGCAACCTCAACACAGCAGCCTTGCGGTAAATTGTCGATCAATGCTTCATTCTTTACGTTACCGTAGATAACGCTCGGCGTACCTGTCCAGATAGAATTCATGATGGTACTGGCGTACTCATGAGACTCATCAACGGTAATTTTGTCGGCGGTTTTAAATTCTTGAAGGTCGCGCTTCCAGTCTGCAATTTGCTCGACACAGCGCTTAGGGTACTCATCAAGTGGCACTTTATAACGTTCAATTAAATCTGGGCGATTTGGTTTGATAAAGTAGGGGGTGTATTCCGAAAAATGTTCAGAAGACTCAGTCACAAAGTAGCCCAACTTTTTGAACATCTCGTAGCGAACTAAATTTGTGCAGCGGCCATTGTGATGGATGCCAGGCTTCGGGGCTTTCCCACTCTCAAATGCTTCTAGTAGGTCTGGGTAGATATCGACATATTCACCTTGCTCGGTTTTCTTCTCTAGAGTGAGGTAATAAGCCATATGGTTAATGCCGGCGCAGGTGTAACGAAGGTCTGAATACTCTAAGTCTAGGTCTCGTGCTAACTCTTCTGCGGTACCTTGTACTGAGTGGCATAAACCGACTTGTTTAATGTGCGGATACTTTTCGTACATTGCCCATGTGTTCATTGCCATTGGGTTGACGTAGTTAAGCATGGTGGCGTTCGGACAAACCTCGGTCATATCTTCACAGACACTCCACAGGTGCGGTATGGTGCGAAGCGAACGCATAATACCGCCAGGGCCTAATGTATCTGCGATGGTTTGCTCAAGGCCATGTTGTTTACATACCTCAAAGTCAGTCACTGTACATGGCTCATAGCCACCAATTTGAAAGGCAATCACAACGAAGTCGGCATCTTGCAAAGCTTCTTTTTGGTTTAGGTGACACGATATAGACCCTGTCGCGCCTGATGATTCCATCAATTTGCTCACCACAAGGTGGGATTCTTCCAATCGAAGTTCATCAATATCCATCAAAGCCACATGAGCGTTCTTTAATGCGGAGCGGTAGAAAACATCCCCAAGGATATTTTTGACAAAAATGGTGGAGCCTGCACCGATGAATGTGATTTTAGGGTTTTTCATAGTTGAATCCTTTACCTTCTTTAATTCGTTGAAGATAACTTACACCTTGAATGAGGGAGGATTCGTCTCAGATAAATCAATAGCAGTTCTGTTTCCTAATATTTATAACTCGAAGAAAGGAAATCTTAGGAAACAGGATAACTTAGTCAGTTTTGGGGATAGTCTTCCTAAAGCGGAACGAGATTTGAAGTTAAGATGTTGATTTTAATCCCACCTTATCGATCTTACTAAATGGGGTATTCCGTCTTTATGATCTTCTTCTGAGTTTTCTGTACGGTGAACTGTTAGAAAGTCAGTTATACGATTTCCTAAGGAGTGATAGATGTCTCAATCTGACCCAGATACGCTGAAAATTGTCGCGCAAGACAAGTATTCCTCCGCAACGGTATCAGTGAGTCCGCTATCACTCTACTCTTCCTACGAGAAAATTGATGTTGAACTCAGACCTCCACACTCCATGCCGGGTTATCACTGGCATGGTCAAATTGAGGTAAACATTCCATTTGGTGGCGACGTTGAATACATCATCAATGGCAGCCCGTTAGTGGTAAAAAATGGTGCGATTGGATTGTTTTGGGCATCGGTACCTCATCGACTGACAAATCCAGGGAAAAGCCACAATATGGGAATCATCAATATACCCATTCACCATTTTATGTCTTGGCCACTCAGTCGAGAACTTGTCAATCAGATTACTCACGGGTGTGTGCTTCAATCCAACTCTTGTTCGTTGATTAGTGAGTTTGAAATTGCACGTTGGGAGCAAGAGATGAAGCATTCGTCTGAGAGTCGGCAGCAATTGGCGGTCGATGAAATTGGCTCGATGCTTAAGCGGATCTGTCTTGACGGTTGGCAACAACTGCTGGTGAATCGACAAGATAGATCGACAACAAAAGGAGTGTCCAAGCATTCTCAATTCTATGTGAGTCAAATGCTGGAATACATCGCGACTCATCACAACCAACCGCTAACGATTAAAGATATTGCAGAGCATATTGGCTTACACACCAATTATGCGATGAATGTGTTCCAGCGGACTATGCAGATGACCATTAAACAGTACATCACTGCTATGCGAATCAATCATGCTAGAGCTTTGTTGAGTGACACGGATAGAACGATTCTTGATATCTCGTTGACTGCGGGTTTCAATTCTAGCAGTCGATTCTATGAAACCTTCCAGACATACATTGGCGTCACTCCTACCCAATACCGGAAATTGGCAAGAGACGACCATCGCTGGTCCAGCCACGGCGCCAGTCCGTTGTATGATCTTGAGAAAGGGGCATGTGACGGTAAAAGGCCATTAACAGTGGCTGACAGCTTAAAGTGATGGTGACTGAGTGAGTGACTGAGCGTCTAGGCACTGGCCTAACCTTGAGGAATAACACAACCAGTGTTTGCGTATGACTCAAGATGGGACGGTGTCATGCCGAAGGTTTCAAACCAGTCCATACGATCAGTAAAGCAAAAATAGACCTTGGTAGCCGCCGATTTGTACTTCATCGACATACTCACCAACCTTGCCATTAGCATCGACAGGCTTCATCGGTTTTTCTAACTGAATATTGATTTTGGGTGCCGCGTAAAAATCAACATTCTTCCCGTAAAAGTCCGTGCGATAGAGCACTCGACCGTGTTCAAACTCTCTCGCGAGTACCATGTCTTTTGGACCGTTTTCTACGATGTTTTCATCTGATTGATAAAGAAAGTAGGTGTAGGTTGGCAATAATGAAACCTCGCCATTGGGTAGGTCGGCATGAGTGACTTGATCTTGGGAAGAGTCGCCCACAATCGTGTAGTCAGCTGGCTTTGGTGTGCTTGTTGAGAGCATGAACGGGATAGGTTGAAAGCCTTTTGGTATATGATTTGAAGGTGGTCCAAGATCGACTTTGAGCAACCCTGTCGGCTGATAGGCGATGTTTTTCGGTATACCCGCTTTCCAAAAATTATCTGCAGTCGTGTTGTTACTCCCGTACACATAGCTGTTGTTCCATTGATTAAAGTAACTGTGTGTTGGATGGTCATTGAGATAATAGATGGCGAGTGTTGAGTACTTATCTTGTTGCCAATTTTCTTCGCTGTTATCTAGATATTGGACTCGGCCAAATCTCGTGGTGGCTTGATATATTACGCTTGAATCCGCATAGGCGAGTGCTGAGTTATCCCAAAACTTAGACACCCCGGCATAACCACTAAAGCCAGTCGAGGGGAATAAGTAGTGCTCCCTAAAGTACAGGTTTCCTGAGTCCATTAAGTGTGATTGCCCGTTTCGACCATAAAGATTGGCCGTTCCAATATTAAGACCAATTGAAAGAGTATCGTCGTTAGCTGATAACTGTTTGAGAAAGTCTGCGAATTGTTCTTTGTATCGCTTCTCCGCTTCATCAGACCCTACGACAAGACCAAGCTCTTGGATTGTTCCTCCTGAGTAAACCTCAAATTGATTGCTGCCTAAAAGCTTATTGGTATCGTCGTTGTATGCGCCATTGAGCCCTTGTTGTACCCAGTGCTTTGTATAATAGCTTCGTATAGATCTTAATAAATCGGGATTGGCAAGATTGGTCAATGCCCATGATGAGTTTGGCCCCCACATTCGCCCAAAAGGAATGACGCGTGATTCCCAACGAAATCGAGCGGTGGCTGATTTGTTGTTCCTGTTTTCATATTCATTAAGGGATAAATAATTGTCTTGGTTGAGATCGGCCGATTGGTCAAAACCACGGACCTTGCGCCATTGACCTGTTTCATTATAAGGTTTGGTTTTATGCTGAGATTTGGTTTCAAGGTGGGATTGAGTTTCACTGGGTGATTTTGAATTCGATTTTGTGGCCAAAGTGGGGAGATCTTTGGCATCGATTTTTTGGAAACTGTCTTTTAATTGAATGCGATTTAGGCGAGGTCGAACATCACCTTGACTACCTTGCCAGCGTACCCTGACAACATACAAACGCCCACCATCACGGACAAACGTTGACCCAAAGTATTGGCCTCCACCGTAACTCTGGCCGCTGCCATCGTGAGTGTTCGCTCGCATCCAATCAGAAGGTACTCGCCAGTTTACCGATTGGTTTTGGGTCATGTTGAGTGTGTTGTCTTTGGTTATTGCTACATTAGACCAACAAGTGACTCTCCCTTGACCATCTATCGATGAAGGGTATTCAATTCTAAATTTTCCGCCTTGTGCGTAGCGTGAGAATTCAAACGCTAAGCTGTTGAATTGCTCTGAGTGGTAAACATAGAGCGCCCCACCTTGCTCAAAATGTTCAAACACATCGGCATCCCAAGACGGTCGCTGATAAAGCGAAAATCCCGCATGCATTTCATCTACTGTATAGCCAACGAGCATAGGCTTGCGGTTTAAAATTGTATTCTCACCGTGTGTAGTGTCTAGCTCTGCAAGAATGGTGTCTTCCGCGAAGTGTAAGAAGAAGTCTTCATAATCGAAGCCATTTTGCTCTGCGATGTTTCTTATTTCGTTTTCCAACTCCCCTGAATTGAGCTCTAATTTTTGGTTGTACATATAGCCGGTGGTATTGGCTTTCTCATTAGTACTTTTATCTGCATAAGCCCCAAACACCAAGTCGCTATTGCTGATCTCCCAATCAACCACATCGTTGGCTGAAACTGATGCTCCCTGCAAGTTGAACCCTTGTTCATGCTGACTTGGTAACACAATCGTATAGTTGGCCGAACTGGCATTTGGAAGTGCAAGGAGGGTAAAAGAGAGAGCTGATATCAATAGATTGAAGTGTTTTTTCATGAAGCTACCTAGCCACAATGGGAGTCACTTTGTCGTGGTCAACAAATTCCGGAGACTCGCTAAAGCAAAAATAACAAAACGTTTTCAGAGCGATATAAGTGTAGCAAACCCTATTTATGAGCTTATCTGACGATAAAGTTGTATGACCATGAACTTTTGGCTTCCAACTTGACAGTTTAGAGGTTACTAACAACTATTAAGTTGATGATTTTAAATCCGTAATCCATAGATTTACCGAAGTTGCATGATTAAGGGCGTAGGTGTGGATATTTTTATGACGTTCACCATGAGTGGACTCGATAAATAAGGAGAGGATGCCTCTTATGATGTCTTTACTATTTTTATTGTTACTTGTGGCGATGGTGTGCGGGTTTTTCGGTAAGAAGACTGCCGCGTATGGCTTTTTCGCTGGCTCAGTGATCTTAGGTTTGTATTGGTTTAACCACCATGCGACTGATCCACTATCGATCTTATTGTAAGGAGCTAACATGAATCGAAATCAGTTAACTCTCCTGAATACGCTTGGTTTACTGGGTATGACAGCCGTTTTGTTGATCGGCTTTATTCTTCAGTTTGTCCTCAATGAACTTCCTTGCCCACTGTGTCTATTACAACGGATTGGTTTTGTGATGGTCGCGTTTGGCTTCATGCTGAATGTGGTTTACGGGCCTCAACCTCGTCACTATGGGATTGTGCTAATTGGTGCATTGTATGGTGTGGCGACATCGTTAAGACAAGTCTCTCTGCACGTTATTCCAGGCACTCCTGGCTATGGCAGTCCGATATTTGGGATGCATTATTACACTTGGGCCTTTGTGTTGTTCGCTGCGACCATATTGGGTGTTGCCGTGATCTTGATACTAACCAATAAAGCGGAGTCTCACGAACCCTACAAAATGACCAACTTTGGGCGCATCGCGTGTCTACTGGCGATTGTCGTCGTGGCATTAAATGCGATTGCCACATTTGTAGAGTGCGGGCCTTATCAGTGTCCTGATAATCCAGTGAGCTATTGGTTACTTAATCAAGGGGCTGGTGGATAATTTCTGGGTTGGAACAAAAAGAGCGAGAGGCCACCCCTCGCTCTTTTGTACGTAACGCATTTCCAAATCTGCGAACAGTTTAGATCAGCTACTTATGTGCTTAGCGATTAACCTGCTCAACAATCTCTCGTGTTAGGCGAGCGATCTCATCCCACTCTTTGTTTTCGACTAACTTCTTATCCACCATCCAAGTGCCACCACATGCTAATACTTGAGGAACGGCTAGGTAGTTACCAATGTTTGATGGCGTGATACCGCCAGTAGGCATGAGTCGAATATCGCTGTATGGCCCAACGAGCGATTTCACCATGCTGAGTCCACCAGAGGCTTCTGCAGGGAAGAATTTGAGAGTCGTTAGTCCCATCTCTAATGCCGCTTCAACCGTGCTTGGGTTGTTCACACCAGGAACAATATCGATGCCGATTTCTTGGCACGTTCTTACTGTATTTGGATTAAAACCAGGGGAAACCACGAATGTTGCGCCCGCTTCTTTAGCAGCGAGTGCTTGCTCACCGTTTAAAATCGTTCCAGCACCAATCAGCATGTCAGGTTGGGCTTCTCGCAGCAGTCGAATCGCTTCAACAGCGGCATCTGAACGGAACGTAATTTCTGATGCTGGCAGCCCATTTTCAGCCAAGACTTTACCGAGTGGAATAATATCTTCTGCGTTATCAATCGCGATAACTGGGATAACTTTAAGTGCTTTTAATTGGTCATTAATTGTAGGCATGGTTTACTTCTTAATAGGGTTTGAAAGAGTGTCTGTGATGGTTTTTGGAATAATCGCACCGTGGTGCTGAATCACTAGTCTCGCTAGTGCATTACCTTGTTGGCAGGCTTCTACAACAGAACCTCCAGCCAGATAACAAGATAAGAAACCACCGTTAAAAGAGTCTCCTGCTGAAGTGCTATCAACCACAGTTTCAACTGGTGTGGTTTCAATTAGGTTTGGTGTTTGAGCTGGAGATTCACTCACCAAACAGCCTTCAGCACCGAGTTTAACAATGATGGTTTTGACACCCAGTTTATGCAGTCGGTCGATTGTGTCTTGAGGTGTTTGGTCGTCCCAGAGTTGCTGTTCATCATCAAAGGTAACCAAGGCGATATCAGTGGTTTGATAACCTAATCTATAACACTCTTTGGTCGTGCTTTCTGAATCCCATAACTTTGGTCGGTAATTACTATCAAAGGCGATGGTTACGCCACGTTCACGCAGGTCTTGGATGATAGTGAGTAACTTGAGTTGATCGTCATGTGGCAATATTGCGAGAGAAATACCGCTCAAAAACACCATATCAACATCTTCAAGCTGGGCGGTTATTTTGTCGAAATATGGGTGCTGTACGATGTAGCGAGCCGCGGAGTCATTACGCCAATACAGAAATGTGCGTTCGCCTACATCGTCGAGCTGAATCAAATACAGGCCTGGCGAGCGCTGCTCGTCGATAAGCACAAGATCTGTTGATAGTCCTTCATCTTGCCAACGCTCTCGCATCTGTTGGCTAATGGAATCAGCCCCAAGAGCCGTGACGTAACTGGTACGAATCATAGAAGCACCTGTTGAGCTTGAATAGCTGGTGGCACTTCGGTTCAAGTAAATAGCGGCGTTGAGCGTATCTCCACCATAGGTTTGTTGCATGGCACCGAATGGAGCGCCGTTCAGTTCAATCATGCACTCGCCGATAATCGCGATGTGGCTCATAGTGTGCCCTTACAGAAAGATTGGTATTACTAGGTATAAATGATGGAACGTGGCTATAAGGAAGGTAGCCACGTTGATTCTGTTCCCATTAGGTTGGGAAGAAGTGTTACTTGTTGTCTAGCTTTACGAATAACAGTGTTAATACGTAAGACAGTACAAACACACCAACCACACCCATAATCGCTTGGATAAAGTTCTGTGTGCCGCCTGCAAGGTAAGCTGGAAGGCTGAATACAGAAGAAAGAATATAGCTGGTTAAATGGGTATCGATCGTTACCGAGATAGCACCGAACACACCTGCCGCCAAACTCGCGGTCATCATGGCTTTGGTGTATTTGGTTAGGACGCCAAATAGAGCCGGTTCCGTGATGCCTAAGATAGCCGTAACACTTGAGCCCATCGTAATTGAAGATTGCTCTTTCGAAACCGTTTTGCGTTGCTTGTGCCAGATTGCCATTGTCGCACCAGCAATTGCCATGTTACCTAAACACATGATTGGCATCAGTAAATCCTTACCATACAGTGCAAAGTTGTTCAGGCTGATTGGTGTCATGCTGTGGTGGATACCAAACACAATCGTGATCGGGCGAGTCAGACCAAAAACAAAACCTGTTAACGTTGGAGAGATCTCCAGTAGTGAGCTCATTACCCAACCTGCGCCATTACTCAGCCAGATACCAGCAGGGCCAACAAATGATAGCGTGATGGTAGAAGTCACCGTAAACGCTAGCAGTGGCGTAAATACTGGTTTAGCAGAAGAGGGTACTAGACGATCAACTAACGGAGTCACTTTAGACAATAACCAGATTGCTAAAATAGCAGGAACAATCGCACCGCCGTAGTTAAGCAATTCAATAGGGACAACGCCTAACACCGTCAGCTCTGGAGCCGCGCCAGCATCTTTGAGTAGCACTGCTTTATCGACTAGTTTGGGTGCCAACATCGCTGAAGAGACCGCCAGCGCAATGTACTCGTTTACTTTAAAGACCTTGGCTGCTGAGAAAGAGACCAACATAGGTAAGAAGAAGAACACAGCAACAGAGATTGAGCGGAAGAAATAAACCGTGTCTGAGCTTTCAGAGATAACGTTGGTTGCGATAAGCCCTGAGAGCAGGCCCATCAACATACCAGCGCCCGCAATGGCAGGAACGACAGGGCCAAAGATGCCTGCGACAATGCGCATCACGCCTTGGAATAGTTTTCCTTTCTCTAGCTCATCACCAACTGTTGATTCTGCCTGTTGCTTGTTAGACAGTGCGTTGAACCATTGTTCGACTTCGACGCCAATAATGACTTGGGTTTGGCCTTGTTGTAGTACCACACCTTTCACGCCAGCGATCTGTTTAATAGCGTCTTCGTTTGCTTGAGCCTCGTCTGCCAGTTTGAATCGTAAACGAGTCATGCAGTGAGTAATGCTCACAATATTGTCTTCACCACCAAGAGCAGAGACTAATAACTGTATATTTTCTTTGAAATTTTTCTTTTTAGACGATGACTTAGAGTTATTCATAACAGCATCATTATTTTCAACAATTTGCATACTACACCTGTTACTGGGATATATTTAACTCCAGTAATCATATCGATAACTTATTTAAAGCCAATGGGATAAAAAGAGACTTCAATCACACTTAAAATTCGAATAAATTATTTTTGACGATTTTCGGCCAATTGGTATGTTTTGTTTATCAAAAAAAAACACTAAACGTACCAATTATTTTTCATGAAATTTAACGCTTGAAATGTGCTTTTTAACACGGTTAGATAATAAGAGTTGAAGTTAGTTTAGGTTATTTAATTGTGAAAGAAACTATTATATCCGATATCCATTGTATTATTACCAAGCCAGATAGGCATAACCTCATCACGGTTGTTGTTGAAACCAATGAAGGTGTGACAGGCTTTGGTTGCGCTACGTTCCAACAAAGACCCTTAGCCGTAAAAACCATGGTCGATGAGTATCTAAAGCCTCTTCTCGTTGGTAAAAATGCCAATAATATTGAAGACTTATGGCAAATGATGATGGTCAACGCTTATTGGCGAAATGGCCCTGTTATTAATAATGCCATATCAGGTGTTGATATGGCTCTGTGGGATATAAAGGCTAAATTAGCAGGTATGCCGCTTCATCAATTATTTGGTGGTAAGTCTCGTGATGCGATCCCGGTATACACACATGCGACTAGCGACACGATGGAAGGTATTTATGATCTGGTGGAATCTTTCTTAGACAAAGGCTACAAGCATATTCGTTGTCAGCTTGGTTTCTATGGCGGTGTTCCAACCGATTTACATACCACTCAAAATCCGACTGAAGGTTCGTACTACGACCAAGATCAGTACATGGACAATACACTAACGATGTTTAAGTCGCTGAGAGAAAAATACGGTAACCAATTCCATATTCTTCACGATGTTCATGAGCGCCTTTTCCCAAATCAAGCAATACAATTTGCCAAAGAAGTCGAGCAATATAAGCCTTACTTCATTGAAGATATTCTGCCGCCAAATCAAACAGAATGGTTGGATAATATTCGCAGCCAAAGCTCGGTTTCATTAGGTTTAGGGGAGTTGTTTAACAACCCTGAAGAGTGGAAATCTCTGATTGCCAACCGCCGTATCGACTTCATTCGTTGCCATGTTTCGCAAATTGGCGGCATTACGCCAGCTCTGAAACTTGGTCACTTATGTCAGAACTTTGGTGTTCGTATTGCATGGCACTGTCCGCCAGACATGACGCCAATTGGTGCTGCGGTCAACACGCATTTGAACGTGCACTTACACAATGCTGCAATTCAAGAGCATGTTGAATACAATGAAAACACACACAAAGTATTCCCGAATGCCGCAGAGCCGATCAACGGTTACTTATACGCTTCAGAAATTGCAGGTATTGGTGTAGAGATGGATCGAGAGGTTGCTGCAGAGTTTCCTGTGATGTATCGCCCTCATGAGTGGACTCAAAGTCGACTACCAGATGGCTCAATTCACACGCCATAGTCTGTTGTTTCAATAAACATTTAGCCGCACTAGCGGCTATTTTTATCTCTGAAATTCATGCTCTCGTTGTTAAACGGCGTGTGATAAGTGCATTGATAGTTGATATCGATAATGTCGCTGACAATGAACAATTCGCCAGAGGTAAGGAAGCCACGGTTGGTGATGTTCATTGCCGCCACATTCTTCTTACAGCCCAGTAAATCGGCATCATCTTTGGATACGTTGATGGCTTGATAAGTCGTTAGGTAACTGTCGATCTCTAAGCCTTGAGCGAGTGCGTGTTTTTGAATCGAGCTCTCGATGATGTCTGTATTCATTTCGTGGAATATACTGACAGGTATTTTTGTTTCTTCAATTTGAACGACTTTATTATTAATTAACCTAAGACGTTTGATCTTCCAAATATATTCATCGTCACGTAGAGAAAATATTTGTTGTTCGTGATTGTTTGGTAACGCCTTATTTAATTGAATCTTTTTATAAGATATTTCTTCAAAGCTGTTTTCAGTGATCGAGTTATAAACCAAAGGTGTTCCAACCAAAGATGTATTAACGAAGTACCCTGAACCCACCTTAGATGTCACCATACCAATCGCTTCAAGTTTCGCTAGCGCTTTTCGAATAGTAAATCGAGATAACCCATATATTTCAGAGAGTTCTCTTTCCGCGGGAAGCTTATGGCTGATACTGTTTTGACAGATCTTACTCACAATATCTTGGACAACTAACTCGTATTTTTTCATAAAACAATCACTTTAAAGTGTATTCACTGTGACTAAAGAATAGTGAGCTAAATCAGGGGTTCAGCACGCTTTGAATGATTGATAATTATAACATAGAAGGCTAAGTGGGGGATGATAATTGAGGGGGCGCGAAGTACGTTATTGAAGCTATACAGGGATGAAAAAGCGCGCCATTATCGGCGCGCTTCAGTCAGTTGTGCTAGCTAGAAATTGACTCGGCTAACCAACTACATCGTCAAGTTTTCATTTCTCAACTTGGTTAGCGCTTTAAGGCGTTTTGCATACTCTTTCTGGAACTCGTCAGGGTCTGCGCCTTCTGATACTTGAGCGTAAACTCGCATCTTGTTACCGCCGTAGATCTTAGCGAGATCATCGTTGCTGTAACCGCGTTTCCAAAGTTCATCGGTGATTGCAGCGAGGATCTTCGCCAGTTCGCCATTACCGGTCGCACCTTTGTTGAATGCTTCAATCATGTAGCCGCCGTCGTCATACATTTTTGCGTTCTTGGTAGCGAAATCAACCACCATGTCAGTGGAGAACATGTCATCTGTTGCGATGCCCACGTGGTCGACGCCAACCAATTTAACGTAGTAATCGATCATATCCGCGGCTTGAACAGGCGAAATATCCTCAGGCCACACGCCATCCATCATCCACTCGGTAAAGGTGGGTGCAACGTAGCCACCAGATTTAGCCGCACGCAGCGCTTCATCATCTGGAATTGCACGGTAACAACCCGTTGGTGTCGCATCCGGTTCGCTTTTGTATAACCCTGCCGGCACTGAGTGTGTGTACACAAACGGTACGTCCGGGTGGTTTTTCTCCATATAAGTCATCGCATCATTGGCGGTTTTCGAACCTGTGTGGCTCAGGTCGAGGATCACCTCGTACTTAACCATAGAGTCAATGACCGATTCGCCCCACGGTGTTAAGCCGATGTCTCTGCCGTTAAATGCCGCTAACTGACCGGAACCTGTTCTAAAAATATCGTTATACGCCAAGATCATGCTTTTCAGGCCCATGTCCTTGAGTATCGCCATCTTCGTCACATCTTCTTCTAAGATAGTCGCGGTTTGGCTATTCCATAGCACGGCAGTTTTGCCTTCAGTATGTGCTTTCTCAATGTCGTGATTAGAGTGAGCAACGATAAACTTGTCCGGTTGTTTTGCCATCGCAGAGCGGTGTTTATGATGGTGAAAAATGAAATCATCAAAGTTATGATCAGCAGCGGTGATGGTGTATTCATGCCCTGTAATACCAGCATCGCGTGCACCTTGGAAGTAGTCCAATAGCTGTTGGTCATCCTTCCAACCTGCGCCGTATGGGCTCGCCAGCATACCAATCACGATCGTGTCTTGAACGAATGTCTTGGCTTTGTCTGAAGCTGGCCAAGTTTTGCTCTCAACACTGGCATGGGCAACACCACAAGTCAGGGTGATACTCGCCGCTACTAACGTAATCTTTTTCAACATGAAAACCTCTCAATTATTGGCTTAAATCCATTTATTCTTATGCCTAGATTTAATAGTAGTCCCTGACGGTATAACGACATGATTAAAAATCGATAACCTTGTCATACTTTGCGATCAAAACTGCTCTTGCTGGCTATGTGATTCACTTTATTAGTGAAAACCTTAAGTAAGCCTTGTTAACTTGAGATAATTGTAGCTAAGCTCTGAAATGAAAATGTGCATTTCACGTCACAGGCTAATATGAAAAAGGATAGAGTGATGGGGCTTGATATTCCGCTGATTGATAAGCGTGTGGTGAACCACTTCCAACAGTGTTTGCGAGAAGATAACTCGCTTGTTCTCCACCAAGCGTTGCTTGCTGATCTGGCGCTAGAAGTGAAACTTCCGTTTAGTATGGATACGTCATCGGCTAGCTATGTTCCGCATAAGGTTTTTTCCCTCTTCTTGCATCATCTTAAGGATAACTTGCGTCCGAACGACTTCATTGCAGTGCTGTTAGAGAGTGCCAATCAAGCAGCGAAAGAACTTCGATTTTCAGCTCTTTCGATACAAGATTTCCTTGATGCTTTCCCCATTGAAAAGCTGTCTGTGGAGCAAAGTAAGGAAGGATTATTTGTCTCATTCGAGACGTCAATGCAGTCTGCTAGTCGTGTAGAATCTGAGTTGTTTCTTATCGCTTATACGCACGCTTACTTACAGGCACACTATGCAGAGCTTGGTAAACCTATTCGATATGATTTGATGACAGCCAACTCGCAGGCGTTAAGCGAGTTAAAAATCCAAACCGAGACTCCTCAATATCTTGGGCAAGAGAAAACGTGCATTCAATACGCGCCGTTAGATACGCTTGGTGTGGTTGAAGTCAAAGCCAAGGCTAAACCCATGACTGATGCTCGCAAAGTTGCTGAGGCACTGTCGCCCTATATTGGTCGAATGGATATCGACTTAGACACATTTTGTGCTTTGAACGAGATAGGAAAACGCACCGTCCAGAGAGCATTGAAAAGAGAAGAAACCACTTACAAGGCGATCAAAGGATCATTAGTCATCGAGTTCGCGAAGCGGGTGATCTCACAGCAAGGTTATTCAATATCTGATGTTGCGCTTCATTTAGGTTATGCCGACGCTTCGCAATTCATTAGGGCGTTCAAGCGAGTAAACGGGATCACACCTTATCAATGGCAGAAGGGTAGAAGAAAAATCAAGTAATGGGAATGATTGACGGTATCATTTGATCTCGCTTGAATATATACTGCCGCCCGTTCCATAAAGAATATGAGATTTTTAGGATGAGAAGAACAAGTGGCTTTACTCTAATTGAACTTGTCGCCGTCGTTGTCGTGCTTGGCATTCTTTCTGTGATTGCGACGCCTAAGTTTTTAGGTCTTCAATCTGATGCCAGAGCGGCGGTATTAGAGGGCCTTAAAGGGTCAATGGAAGGCGCAGCTTCGATTGTTTACGGTAAGGCAGCAGTTGCAGGGGTTGAAAACCTTCCAGTGTCGGATGATCAAAGTACCTTAGTGGAAGGTGTTGTGACGGATTACGGTTATCCAACAGCCTCAGAGACTGGTATTGGAACGGCAGTACAAGGACTGCTAGGTGATAACAGTGACTGGAAGCAGCTTGGTTTACATACTGAATCAGAGCCGAACGAAGTCATCGTCTATTCATTTTCTAACGCGTCTGAAGATGAAACCTGCGTCGTGATTTATCGTTCAAATGCTTCTGCAGGTGCACCCACGATTATCTCGTCTAACGCCGATTTGTGTTAGCGATTCAAGCTTACGAATACTGAAAAAGGCCATCTTTATGATGGTCTTTTTTGTGCCTGCTCGGTGACATATTGTGATTTCACTCCTCGTTTTGTAAAACAAGATTATGAACTTTAAGGTGTGGCATTTAATGTCAGTGTTGTTGCTATTTTATGTGACTAATTGAGGAGTAGGTTATGAGTTCGAATCAAATCAAAAATGTCGTGTTTGATGTGATGGCACTGTTGTGTCCGCTGAACTCGGCATATTAAAACCCCTGCCTGAGATCTACCAAGCCCTGGGTGTCAATTTGAAACAGTGGCACCCATTCGAATAATGTCTTCGTTTGAGGATATAGAAAATGAAAAGATACCCACCTAAGTCCATCGTCACGTTCTCGATTTTATCAATATCGATACTGGTGTTAGTGGTGGCTTTCGCGCTTCAAATTCGTGGTGATCAAGCATGTGATGATTGCTACGAATCAGACAAAGGACAGTTCAAGTATGTTCTGTATGATGGAACGTCGCCCTCCGTTATTCCAAGCATCCATAATACCTTATTGATTAACCGTACTCCTTTGATGAAAACGTTCGAGCTTGATTCTATGCCGCCAGTCACCGTTAGAGTGTGGCGAAACCAGAAGGCCTATTTAGACGAGCAAGAACGAAGCATTGGGTATCGATATGCGTTTTCTACTGGGTATATCGAACCTAAGAGTAATGAGATTAGGTTGCTCTATTTTGGTGGTGAAATTCATAAAACCGCTCTACATGAGTTTGTACACTTGCTGACTCTGCAAGTGAATCCGAATTTTGCAAACAATCCACGGTGGTTGTGGGAAGCTATCGCTATCTATAAATCTGAAGATTATTGGTTTCACATGAGTAACAGACATGCCATCAGTAGCCGTTTCGATGGGCTGGTTCAGGACTTATACAATAAGCCGAACAATAGCTCGGCTGTTTATGAGCTTGGCTATACGGTCGGTGAGTTTATTGAACGTTCATGGGGAGAAGGAGCGTTTGTTGATCTCATTAAGAGCAATGGGGATCCCTCTCAGCTTACCGACCAGCCAATAGAATTGCTGTTTTCTGATTGGGAGAAGTTTGTCAAAACCACGTATTTGAGTGGCCCCAAAAGTGAGTATGAAAAAGCCATGGAACGAAGCCCATTCGACAGAAGAGACACGGTAAACTAATCAAAAAATAGGTGATGTTTAATTAAAAAAATCACCTCTTTTGTTATTCATTTTTGGTTGTTGCTTCGTGTCGCTTCCTGTTTATTCGCTGTCGTCACTTGGCTGCTCAGTGTTCAAGTATCGAATTAACTTGGCTGGTGTACCACCGTATAAGCAGTCTGGCGGTACATCGCTGTTGACCACAGAGTTCGCTGCAATCACTGAACGAGCCCCAATCGTCACGCCTTGGTTGATGACGGAGTTGCCGCCAACCCACACATCATCTTCGATTGTTATTGGTAAACAGAAGGTTTCCCATTTACGACGGCTACGATAATCAAGGGAGTGTGATGGCGTATAGAATTGGACGCTTGGTCCAATTAAAACATTGTTTCCAACTTTGATTCTCGCACCATCTAGCATTACTACGTTCATATTAATGAAGGTGTCGTCGCCAATCTCGATGGTTTTGCCAAACTCACAATGAAAAGGGGGCTGGATTAAGCTGCTACTACCAACCTTATCAAATAGCTGCTCTTGCAATGTGTGTTGCTGGTCTGGGTCTTGATGGTTGTTGAAAGCTATTAGCGCCTTTCTGGCATTGGAACGCATGGTATCAATTTCTAAGTCTGCACCATCATACACTTGCCCAGATAGCATCTTTTCTAGTTCAGTTTTATTGTTTGTATTGCTCATGCTTGCCCACTTTCCGAGAGTCTCGGTCTAAATGACGAATACTGCAAGATTAGCGATTTTTGGACATAAAAAAAGAGAAAAGCCTCAGCCTTTCTCTTCCTATTTTGTGCCTTTAAGCACTAATGCTAAGTGAGCCCAGCTATTCAGCAAAAGGCGCGCTTTGCCAAATTAGATTTGCTCAACGAAACCCATTAGGTGCTGTTTCACTTCGTCTGAAGCAAACGCACTTTCTACAGAGTACTTGTAGATTTCTACGTAATCTTCTTTTGTTAGACCGAATGTTTCACACACACGCTTCACTTCGTTGGTCATGGTTGTGTTCGACACAGTGCGGTTATCTGTGTTGATCGTTACAACGATGCCGTCTTTCTTGAATTCAGCAATTGGGTGGTCGCTGAATTTGTGAATACATTTGGTTTGAACGTTACTTGTTGGGCAAGTCTCAAGTGCAACTTGCTTCTCTTTAACGATGTTGTATGCGTCTTCGTTACCTTGGATGTGAACACCGTGCCCGATACGCTCAGCATCCAACATAGTTACTGCATCGTAAACGTTTTGACCATGCCATTGCTCACCAGCGTGCACGGTAATGCGGTAGCCTTTTTCAAGTGCGTATTGCGTGTATTCTGGGAATTCAGCACAGAAACCTGGCTTTTCGCCACCTGCGATATCAAACGCAACAACGCCTTTACCTAGGTAAGGTTGGCCTGCGTCGATCACGTCTTTGATAGAGTCTTTAGGGAACATACGAAGCACAGACATGATGTAGTTGCCCTTGATGTCGTATTTCTCTTCCGCACGCTTCATGCCTTTTACTGCGCTTGCAATGATCGTATCAAGAGACAGGCCTTTGTTTACGTGCAGGATTGGCGCAAAACGAACTTCTAGGTACTTAACGTTTTCTAGTGCTGCGTCTTCGTATAGCTCGAAAGAGATACGTTCAATCGCTTCTTCAGTCTGCATTACTTGCAGTGGCAGGCTGAAACAAGCTAAGTACTCATCTAGGTTTTTACAATCTTCTGGCACCGTTAGAGATTGAACAACCGCGTCGCGATCTTCAGGTAGTTCGATATTGTACTGTTTTGCTAGGTCAATAATCGTATCTGGGCGAACACTTCCGTCTAGGTGGCAGTGTAAATCAATCTTAGGTAGTGCTAGAAAATCCATGAGTATTCCTTAATTCTATTATTCTTTGAGTGTGTTAACTCACATGCGCTAAATTTACCAAGACAATGATATGATTTAAAGTGACAATTAATCATCATTAACCTGAATTTAGGGAATATCATGGTAGATGTTAAAAGCTTACTTAAATGCGATATGAATTTGCTGCTTTGCTTACACGTTCTGATTGAAGAGCGTAGCGTGAGCAAAACGGCAGAGCGACTCTTTTTGAGCCAGTCTGCGGTAAGTAAACAGCTCACCAAGCTCAGAACTTTGTTTGATGATCCGCTGTTTGAGCGAGAATCCAAAGGGCTATTCCCAACCCCTAAAGCACTCGCATTAGCACCTAAGATCCACCAAATCTTGCTGCAGATCGAAAAGCTAACTGTTCCCGAAGTTTTCGATCCTAAAGACAGTGAGCGTACCTTCACTATAGACCTTGTCGAAACCGCCTACACGGCGATCTATCCGCACTTTATGCCGACAGCGCTTGCTGATGCACCGCACATCACCATCAACAGTTCAACGTGGAGCAGCGACAGCTTCAAGCGCTTGCTCAAACGTGAAGTGGATTTTGGTATCGGTATTTTCGAGTTAGATGAACGTGCCTCTACCCACGTGCAATGTATCCCAGATGAATTGGATTACGTTGAGCTGTGTTTGGATTATTCCGTGTGCTTAATGCGTAATGACCATCCTGCGTTGCAAGAAGAGTGGAACCTCGACACCTTCTTGAAGTATCGACACATACAGTTGGTGACGGGCGGAGCGGGCGACTGGCTATTGATGGAGGTGCTGAATTCTAAGCAGCTTGAGATCAACAAAGCCGCTAACGTGTCAGACATCACCAGTGCGATTAAGCTGTGTAAGCAGAGTGATTTGTTGATGTGTTACCCATACAACTCAGTCCGTGATTACATTGATAGCGGTGAGTTGGTGATGAAGCCGGTACCGGTCGATTTGGTGCCGGGAGGCTTATTCTTGTTGTGGCATAAATACTTCGATTCAGAGCCAAGCCACAAATGGTTACGTGACCTGATCATCGAACAGACTCGTTAAGTTGGATATGTAAGCTATACAAAGCTTTGAAAGATAAGATAAACGTAAATATTTAATAAAAAATCCAGCTTTATTTCGTCTTTTGGAATTAAGCTTCGTCTTATTCTGGGTGCTATTTTTATTTGGAAGATGAGATATGACAATTCCACTGTTACCACAACAAATTATTGAAGACGCGTGTGAGTGGGCGATCATGCACGGCGTCGCGTTTCGTCAGTCAGATAATACCGCTAGGCATTGTCCTTTCAGCATTGCGCCAATGACAATGGAGCGTGAGGTTTATGAACACCTGCGCCGAGTGACTCCGTTTATCACTAAGCTGATCAGCAACGTATCGGAAGATCATGATTTTCTGCAGTCTTCGTTGAGCGATATGGCGCAAGCCGATCCATTCTTTGGTCGCTTGATGGAGTTGCATCAACAAGCTCATGGCAGTGCGGATGAACGTTTGAACCCAGCTCGTCAGCCATTGCTATTGATGCGAACTGATTTTATGGATGACCGCCAACACGGTGCAAAAGTAATTGAATTCAATGGTATTGCTGCAGGCATGGCCCCTTTTGGTCAGCGCGCGACAGAATTTCACTCGTTCATGCAAAACCAATGGCCAGAAACGTACAAGAATTGGTTGGAAGACCAGTCTGCAACACCTGCAGAGAATCAAGGTTTAACCCAACTAGCTTATGGTATTGCAACGACCGCAAAGCAAGTTAAAGCGGACTTCAATGAGCAAGGCAAACCAGTTTTCTTGATGGTGGTACAGAAGAACGAAGACAATGTGTATGACCAGCATCTACTTGAAGTCGAGCTACAAAAACAGGGTGTTCGTACGGTTCGCCGTACCTTTGAACAACTAAGCTGTCAGCTTGCAACGGGCGATAACCAACGTCTGTTATTGCAAGATGTTGGCGCTGTTGATGTTGTGTATCTAAGAGCGGGCTATCAGTATTCAGATTACTGGGCACCAGAACTCAACGAATCAGTTTGTTGCCACACGCTCAGTCAGACGCGTTTGTTCATCGAACAACACCATGTCGCTGTGAATGCCACCTTCAGTCAACAGCTAGCAACCAGTAAAACCATGCAAATGCTGCTGACCATGATGCCTGCATCAGAATACGCTCGTTGGGGTTTAACGCTAGAAGAAGCCGAACTGGTGAAGAGTGTTTTAGCCGATATGAAGCCAATCACCAGTGAGTCGATTGAATGGTTTAACACGCAAGCGAATAAGCAAGAATGGGTGCTGAAAAACCAAGGCGAGGGCGGCGGCCACTGTGTATTCGGTGACGACATCAGCGAGCAACTTAGCCAACTTATGCCAAAAGAGTACGACGCATGGGCACTCATGCAGCGCTTGTACCCACACGAACGTGACGTGCCGACTATTGCAGTTCGTGATACTCAACAAACACTCGTCACAGATCTAGTCAGCGAAGTCGGCTTATTTACCGCTTACTATCAAGGTAAGCCAATGACCGAACTGGACGGTTACGCAGGCTACTTGATCCGCAGTAAGCCAGCGAGCGAAAACGAAGGCGGGATCCACAGCGGCAAAGGCATTTTGGATTCTTTGGTGTTGATTGATTAACTCAATATCTCATAATAAAACCAGAACTCATGTTCTGGTTTTTTGTATCTGCTCTTAGCAAAGCCTATGTTTTAATACCAAAACAATCACGCCCCTAACTTATTAAAAGCTAAGGGTGTTTGTCCGGTTTGTTGCTTGAAAAAGGCAATGAAAGCGCTGTTCGAAGAGAACTCTAAATAGTGCGCTGTGTCGGTAACCGTTCGGTTTTGAGCAAGTAGCTCGATCGCCTTGATCAACCGCCATTGTTGACGCCAATCTTGATAGGTCATGCCGGCTTCGGCTTTAAATAGACGAGTGATGGTTTTACTACTCGCTCCAACGGATGATGCCAATACATTCAACGGAGGAACGATAAAATCGGCTTGGTTGACTTGTGCGCAGAAACGCGCCAATCGCCGGTCTGTTGGGAGTGGAAGCATTAAGGTTTGGTGCGTTAAGGAATGAAATTCTTCCCAAAAAAGCGCAGACGTATTGAGTGTCTTGTGCTCCGTGATATCCCATTCCCATAGTGCGATCTTATTGATCAGCGCTTTCAGTAAATCGTTAACTTTAATCGTTGTGATCTCTTCTGGGCACTCAAACACATCGGTATCAAAATACAGAGAACGATACGCGACTACGTTGGTCATTTGAGCTCGGTGTGGAACATGTGGCGGGATCCACACAGCCTTAGTCGGAGGCAGAATACACAAGGCATTATCCAGTGTTAAGGTAATGCAACCTTGCGGCGCATAAAGTAATTGCCCTTTGCGATGCTGATGAATACCTGAATCATGCTGTCCTAGCTCTGCCGCTATTCCCACTACGCTTGCTTTAATGCTATCGGCATCAAAAGCACAGCTGTCATCGATAAATGCCATTTGTCCCAATCTTGTTGTTTTTGGTTTTAATGTTGTTAACGAGCCAAGGTTAGTTTCCTCTAGACTTCCCGTCAAGTTCACTGGTCTTGGAAAAATGATGAAAACAAAACCTTCTTTATGGCAAATGGTGCTGCTGTTGATGTTCCCTCAAATCGCAGAAACCATCTATAGCCCGACTCTGGATTCAATATCGAAATCCTTTGATGTCACTTACACACAAGCTGCTCAAACCCTCTCGATCTATTTCTCTGCATTTGCGTTAGGTGTGGTGGTATGGGGCGTGTTAGCGGATAAATGGGGACGTCGTCCCACTATGTTATTGGGGATGGGGTTATTCGCCTGTTCTGCACTTATTGCCATGCAAACCGACAGTTTTACGTGGTTGATGATAGCAAGAGCGATGGGCGCTTTCGGACTTGCGGTTGGCTCTGTCGTCACTCAAACCATGCTTCGAGATGCTTTTAGCGGCACAGAGCTGGCTAAGGTGTTTGGTTACATGGGCATGGGGCTGTCGATTAGCCCAATCATCGGGTTGCTACTTGGTGGTCAATTAAGCCAAGCAGGTGGGCATCAATATGTGTTTATTGCCTTGTTTATTATGGTGTTAGCGTTGTTGGTGCATAGCCTATGGTCTCTGCCTGAAACGCAACAATCTAAGCAGCCGTTGCAATCAAAATCGCTCAGTATCCACATGATCAAAGACGGCGATATTTGGGTATCGGCACTGCTTGTCGCGTCGTTCAATATTGCGCTGTTTTCATATTACCAACTGGGTTTATTCACCTTCTTACAGCTTGGATTCAGTATCGAGCAGTTTGGTTATAGCGGTGTCGTACTTGGGGTCGGAACCTTGTTGGGAAGCTTGGTTAACAAGGCACTGTTGAAGCGACAAGTTTCATCTATCTCTTTGATTAGCAAAGCGGCAGGGCTTCAAACGGTAGGCGCAGTGGGTGTGTACTTTTCACAACACACGATCTGGTTCTTGCTTCCGATGATGTTGGTGGTTATGGCGTTTGGCATTGCGATTCCTAATGTATTGAGCCGTGCGTTGGTACGTTACCAATCTCAAGCTGGAAGCGCAGGTGCATTGTTTGGTTTGATGTATTACACCTTGATTGGTTCAGGGCTTGCTTTAGCGGGAATGATTCAAGACCTAGGTATGGTGTTGGTACTTTGTGGTGCGTTATCTGTGTTGGTGACGATACGCAGCCGACTCTAGATTTAACGGTAAGTCTCTCATTCATATTGATAAATTCCGTGTCTTATTTGATGCGGGATTTATCATTTTATCCCTTCGTAAATTTGGATATTGACATGGGTAGAGTGATCGTTCTACCCTGTAAGTAGAACAATCATTCTACCTTTAGTTAGGTATAAGAGATCAGCATGTTAAGAGAACAAATTGCAGAGAGCCTTGAGGTTGCGTTTAGTCAGCATGGTTTTGCAGAGCCTAGTGTGGCTCAACTGAAGACGGCATGTAATGTCAGCCTACGTACGCTCTACAAACATTATCCATCGAAAGAAGCGATGATAGTGGGCGCCTTAGAGCACCGTCATCACCGCTACCTAAATTTCCTATTAGAAAATGCGCCTGCTGATGGCCTAGCATCCATGCTGGATATCTTCGACAAGTTACAACAGTGGATGGAAGAGTATGCACCACACGGCTGTATGTCGATGAATGCGATGGCTGCCTTTCCTGACAACGAGATAATTAATCAAGCTGTTACTGAACATAAACGAGAGGTAAAAGCACTTCTGGGTAAGCAGAGTCAACGAGACGATCTGGCTTCAGAGCTTTTTCTACTTCATGAAGGTGTATCAAGCGCGTGGCCAGTATTAGGCGAAGAAGCTGTGACATCAGCACAGAATATGGTGACAAAATTACTCAAGGAAACACGATGAAATTCGAACTACCGAAAACAATGAAAGGCGTAGAGATGTTGGGTCACGGCGGAGCAGAAATGCTTGGCTACCGCGAAGATATCGCTGTTCCTCAAATTGAACCTAATGAAGTGCTGATCAAAGTGATGGCCGCAGGTGTGAACAACACCGACATCAACACACGAATCGGTTGGTACTCTAAAAGTGATGACTCAGACGACGCAAGTTGGTCGGGTGAAGCGTTGAAGTTCCCTCGTATCCAAGGTGCTGACGTGTGTGGTTTCATCGTAGCAGTCGGCAATGAAGTCTCTGCTGATCGTATTGGTGAGCGTGTTCTTATCGAACCTTGTTTAACCGAAGTGTACGGACGAGATCTGCCACAGCCGTGGTATTTCGGTTCTGAGTGCGATGGTGGTTTTGCTGAATACACCAAAGTGGCTGCGAAACACGCTTATGCGGTGAACAGTTCTATGTCGGATGTTGAGCTAGCGTCTTTCCCATGCTCTTACTCAACGGCAGAAAACATGCTGACTCGCGCAAATGTGGCTGAAGGTGATCGCGTGCTTATCTCTGGCGCATCGGGTGGCGTGGGTTCGGCGGCAATTCAATTGGCGAAAGCGCGCGGTGCTTACGTGATTGCGATTACTAGCCCAAGTAAGAACCAACAGCTACTTGAATTGGGTGCTGATGAGGTGATTGCTCGTGATGCTGATTTGGTTGAGGTATTAGGTGCAAACAGTGTGCATGTAGTTATCGATTTGGTTGCCGGTGACAAGTGGCCTGAGTTCCTTGAAGTCCTAAAACCGCATGGTCGTTATGCCGTATCTGGCGCAATTGGTGGTGCGATGGTCGAGCTTGATGTGCGTACTCTATATCTGAAAGACCTTAGCTTTTTTGGTTGCACGGTTTTGGAACCGCAAGTATTCCAAAACCTGGTTAATCGCATTGAGAAACAGCAGATCGGCGCAATTGTCGCGGAGTCTTTCCCATTGGCTGACATCCATACTGCACAAGACGAGTTCTTGAAGAAAAAGCACGTCGGTAAGATTGTACTAGAAGTAGCAGAGCGCTAATTCTAGTAAGCTTCACGATTCCAATCTACGAAAGAGCGAGCAAGCGTTATTTGCTCGCTCTTTTTGTTTCTGGCGAATATCGGGGCTGGTATAGCAAGCCGTTAAGTAACAGATCCTATACAGCTGAAAAATTAATGATTTATTTATCACTGTGTGGTTTATGAGTTACCTGTGCGATAATCACCGCCGTTATATATCCCGATCTATGTTGTATTCATCTAGGAGCCGTATTGATGTTTAAAAGGGTATTGCAGGCACTATTTTCCCCTTTCGTTGCTAATCAAAGTAAGCAAAGTCATTCTTCAAAAAGTGCCTCCCAACAAGCTACCTCCCAACAAACGACCTCTGAGCAGGAAAACGTTAAAGCAGAGCAAGTCACGCCTCGCACTTCAATCTTTGTTCCGCCGTCGTCTGCTCAGCCATCATCACTCATTGTCGATAAAACGATAAGCCTTCACGATGGTGAGTTTCTTGATTATCTGTTTGGCGAGTCCCGTCTGAGAACGGAGTCAGACCCGTTTAGCGATTTTGTCGCCTGCCAAATCGAGCGCTTGATTCGCTCTCCAAAAGCTTTGCTTAATGAACTGCCAGTGATGCCAGCCTCTGTGACCACGTTAATGGCCGAATTACAGAGTGACGAATTTGATGTCGATGCATTGCTAAAAGTGATTGAACGCGAGCCAAGCATGGCTGCCGATGTGATTAAACTGGCTAACAGTGCTTTCTATAAGCGTGGCGAAAAACAGGTTACCGATCTAAAAACAGCATTCTTAAATATGGGCTCTCAAGGGCTAATCGAAGGCGTGGTCAATTCTTATATGAAGAACTTCACGCCGGGCAACAATATTTACTGGCGTCATTTCGGCGAAAAAATTTGGAATCACAGTGTCCAAACGGCCTCTTTTTCTAAGGAGTTGATGAAAGGCTCTTCATCCCAAGAAGATCAAGCCTCAGCCTATTTCGTTGGATTGATTCGTAACTTAGGTAAGATGATCATCTTCCAAATGATGGTCGAAGCTTTCAAGCATGTCGATCCTTCAGTTCCGCCTAACTCGTTGGCATTGAAGCGTTTGATGAACAGCTACTCTATCCGTCTTACTTACACTATTGCTAAGTTCTGGGAGTTACCAGAATCCGTGCTGACGGTGATTGGTTATCAAGAGTCGAGCCGATACGAGGGTACACCACTTGGCCAAGCGGTGTTTGAGGCGAACTACTTAAGTGAGCTTCAATATTTGCTGGAAGCCAAAATGATTACGGCTGAAAATTTTGAAACCAGATGCCAACAAACTTTGGTCACGCCTGCCGCTTATCTCGTAGCTAATCGTTTACTGAAAGAGTCCGAGTTAGCCCTTGTTGGTTAAGTGAATTTGGCTAAGAGATAAAGAAAATCGCCTCTCGAACTGAGAGGCGATGGATTTTAAGCTTACTCAAGCAGACAAGCAGACAAGCAGCAGACAAGCAGCAGACAAGCGAAGCAGGTGCGTGAAGTCAGACTGACAAGTAGAAAGTAGATACATCGATGAAGCGTTGCGATGCTTATTGGATCTCAGACAGCTCTTCCATTAAACGGTCACGCTCTTCAAGTTCGTCTTCGATTTTACGTTGGTACTTTTTCACTTTCTGAGTCTTACCAGACTGTTTCGCTTCTTCGAGATCTTCTCGGTATTCAGCGAGATCTTCTTCACTGGATTCTATTTTTTCAGCGATTTTGTCTTTCAAACTATCATTGGTGCAGTTAGCTTTTACTTCTTTTAGTGCTTTGGTTAAGCCATCAACCTTGTGTTGATTACCGTATTCCTTTGCTTTGTCTATTTGATATTCGATTTCACAGCTTTTTCTCTCACAGCCGGATAAGTCACCACACTGCGAACTCGCAAAACCATGGAATGATAGAACGCATAGAGACAGTATTGAGCTCTTTAGAAGTAGTTTCATGCTTTAACCGTTTGATTTATAAATTGAGTTTAGATTGTTCGATGTTATCAACAACACGAATTATTAGTTTGGCTCAACGTCACTTAATTTCCAGTCCGCCAAAGCTCTAATGTGTTTTGGCCCAATACCACAACATCCACCGACGATATTCGCACCCAGTGCGTGCCAACGTTTTGCGTAAACTAAGTAACCTTGGCCATCCAACTCACGCATCTCTTGAAGCATGTCATTGGCTTCATGTTCGTTGCTGATCGGCGCAAAGTTGTTCGCATAGACACCGATTTCCAGATCACAGCCTAGTTCATCAATTACTTTTTTAGCATCGATGATGGCTTGATCCATCACTTCAGGTACCGAACAATTAAACATAATGCCTGTCGCGTTGGATTGGCAGGCCAGTTTGATGGCGTCTGTTACGCGCTCACCAGAACGAATATTGGCGGAATCGCCCTTGGTGTCTTCCAAACTGAATGCGTAGTAACACGGCTTATTTGATTGCTTGAGTACTGCATGAATGGATTCGAATTCTTGCAGGCTACAAATCGTTTCCGCGATCCAAAGGTCGATGTTTGGATCTTGAGCATCGTAAAGGGTTTGAATGATTGGCGCCGCTGCTTCTACCTTGAACAAGTCAGGTCGGTAGCTACCAAATGGCGGCGGAATTGCTCCTGCAACGCGTACTGTGTGAGGGGCATTGTCAGCAACCGCTTTAGCCAATTCACCAGACAGTGCCGCTAGCGCAAAGCCTCGTTGCTCGAACAGCTCTTCACCCAAGTGAAAAGGCACACACGCATAGCTATTGGTGATCAGGATTTCAGCGCCTGCATCGACAAAGTTTTGATGCGCTTGGCTGACAAATTCGGGTGCTTCAATCAGCGCTTGAGCGCTCCAAAGAGGCTGTGAGAATGGCGCGCCAATTTCTTTGAGTTCTCGGCCCATGCCGCCATCAAGTATGGTTAGTGTTTTCATATTCAATACTATCTAAACAATTGCTGAAGTTCTGCCGCCACCATATCAGACAACCTTGTCAGACAGAAGCCATCAAAGTGGAAGTGGTTTAGTTAAATCAATACATCTCAATAACAAAAGGAAAACGGGTGGGAGAGGTAATTGGTGCTATGCTGCATTGGGTTTAGGAGATATGTTTATCTATCAATCATTTCAGAAAGTTAGATATTAGATCACCACAATCTGTAGAGGAAAAGTGCATTGAAGTTAACGAATAAACTCGTACGTTACCCGCACATTGATGTTGATCGTGCGTTTGAAAAAGAAGCTGAGTTATTGCAGAAGATACAGGCCGGTGAGATTGGACAAGCCTTAATGCTTTGGCAAGCAAAAACGCCGACACTCGTTTTGCCTGCGGGTAAAAAGTGGCCAGTGACGTTAGAGTCTAGAAAACAACTCGCGGAACAAGGCTGGCAACTCACCTCACGAAAAACCGGTGGCGCTCCCGTTCCCCAATTGCCGGGTATCATTAACCTATCGCACATTTACCATTGGCCTCGTGATGAAGCCTACAATATCCAAAAAGCGTATCTGCATTTATGTGATGTATTAACTCATTTTTTTAAAGAGTTAGGCGTTGATGTGGATGTACACGCAACTCCCGGTTCTTATTGTGATGGTGACTACAACCTCAATATCAATAAACAAAAAGTAGTGGGTACTGCTCAGCGCGTTTTACTGAAAAGAGGGGGCGGTCAAATCGTACTTTCGCAAGCCTGTATTTTGTTAGATGCTGATTTAGAAAACATCGTTGCGCCCGTGAACTTTTACAATCAAATTTGCGACAACCCGACCGTTGTGGATGCGCAGGTTCATACGCTGTTGTCTGCGCATGTGACACCCCTGCCCAACGTAGACTCACTCTTTCAGCAGTTAAGCCAAGCCTTCATCAAGCACGCTTAGTGGGAGTCATTTGCAAACGCAATACTAGCTTCTCTGGGGATGAACCATTTCAATTCTATGTGTCGATGGAACTTATGGGTTGAACTTAAGGGAGTGAGAACTTTATAATGTTACTTGTAACATAATAAAGAGTTCAAATAGTTATGACAGAACAACAGAAGAAAACTCGAACCACACTTCAAGATGTTGCAGATAAAGTGGGGGTCACAAAGATGACCGTCTCTCGTTATATGCGCAACCCTGATTCGGTAGCGGCCAAAACTCGCGTGAAAATTGCTGCGGTTATTGAAGAGATGGGATACATCGAAAACAAAGCGCCCGCTATGCTATCCAAGTCGTCGAGTAAGGCGATCGGGATCTTACTCCCGTCACTATCAAACCAAATATTTGCCGCGTTTGTTCAAGGTATCGAAACGGTGACCAAAGAGAACGGCTACGAGACGTTGCTTGCTCACTTTAGCTATGATGCTGTGGAAGAAGAGGAAAAAATTGCTTCGTTGCTTTCGTATCACGTTGATGGGTTGATATTGACGGAAAGCCACCACACCCCCCGCACGTTACAGATGATCAAGAATTCAGGTGTTTCTGTTGTTGAAACGATGGAACTGCCGACGAACCCGATCGATATGGTTGTTGGCTTGGACCATATTGATGCTTCTTACCATGTCGTGAAGCGCATGATTGAAGCCGGTAAACGTTCTATTGCTTACTTTGGCGCTCGATTGGATGCGCGAACTAAGCTGCGTTTGCAAGGCTATGATAAAGCGATGCACGAGGCCGGACTTGAACCTAAGCATGTATTGACCGAACAACACTCAAACTTCTCTTTGGCAGAAGATCTGCTTGATCGTGCTCTTGCGGATTACCCAGATCTTGATGGCGTGTTCTGTACCAATGATGACATTGCAATAGGTACCTTGCTAATTGCACAGCAACGTGGAATCGAAGTACCTAAACAACTTGCAGTCGTCGGTTATAACGCTTTGGATATTGGCCAAACCATACGCCCAAAACTGACCAGTGTAGATACTCCACGTTATGAGATGGGGAAGAAAAGTGCCGAGCTACTGCTTGCTCGCTTGAAAGGTGAACCAGTCACGGAAACGATAGTGGATATGGGCTATCGCATCACTGATGGCGAAAGTGTTTAGCCAAGTATGGTGGAAACTGAAAGGGGCATCGAAATAATGCCCCTTTGCTTTTACATTTAAGCGATAACACAGTTAGACGATAAAACGTTAGACGATAAAACTCGCCCCTTGTTCTGCACTCGAAACGCTTTGGCGCATCACGCTAAATAGGTTGCGCCCCATGGTTTGTTGGTTGACGTCTGCTTCAAACCCCTTCGCTTGACGAGACTGCATGTCGTTGAGGTTATTGAGTACGCCACTCGCGCAATCTAAGCGCAGGATATCACCTTCGCGAACAAGCCCAATGGTTCCGCCTCGAATAGCCTCTGGTGAGACATGAATCGCGGATGGAATCTTTCCTGAGGCTCCGGAAAGGCGACCATCGGTAACCAGAGCCACTTTAAACCCTTGTTTCTGTACATTGCCTAGAATCGGCATGAGTTTGTGCAGTTCTGGCATCCCATTTGCTGCCGGGCCATTGTTTATCACCACTACAATGCAATCTTTGTTGAGTTCACCTCTTTGGTAGGCAGCTTCCACCTTGTGTTGGCAATCGAACACCACTGCAGGCGCTTCTATTACACGCTGTTCTTCGGCGACCGCTGATACTTTAATGACCGCATTGCCAAGGTTCCCTGAAAGGACTCGCGTTCCGCCTGTGCTTTGGAATACTTGTTCTGGACCTGCAATTACCTCTGCGTCTGCCGACTGCTCGCACTTTTTCCACGTTAGCTTTCCATTTTCCAGCTCTGGAATACTCATTTGATCTTCAAACGAGCCAAAGGTAGGTATGACATCTCGGTGCAGTAAATTCGCTTGGTTTAATCGACGTAGCAGTGCGGGGACCCCTCCTGCAGCTTGGAACGCGTTCATGTCGGCAGGGCCATTTGGATAGACTTTAGCAAGTAACGGCACCACATCGGATAGGTCACTGATGTCTTGCCAGGTAAGAATAAATCCTGCTGCTCGGGCGACCGCGACCATATGAATACTATGGTTTGTGCTTCCGCCCGATGCGAGTAAGGCTACGATGCCGTTAATTAGACTTTTTTCTGTAAAGACATCAGATAGCGGTCGGAAGTTTGAAGCTTGCGGTGTCATCGAGGCGATTTCGATTGCAGCATGCTGAGTCAGTGACGCGCGCAATTCAGAGTCAGGGTGAATAAACGCAGAACCCGGCAGCATCAACCCCATTGCTTCAAATACGAGCTGATTGGTATTTGCCGTGCCGTAAAATGTACATGTGCCAGCGGAGTGATAAGCGTTGCACTCCATATCCAATAAAGCATTTTTACCTACTTTACCAGCAACATACTCTTGGCGGACGTGTACTTTCTCTTCGTTGCTAATACCGGTTGCCATCAATCCTGCTGGAACAAATGCCGTGGGCAGATGCGCAAAAGAGAGTGCGCCCATTAACTGCCCCGGGGCGATTTTATCGCAAATTCCAAGTAGCAGTGTTGAATCAAAAACGTTGTGGCTAAGTGAAAGAGCCGTCGATTGAGCAATCAAATCCCTTGAAAACAAAGACATATCCATTCCTGGTTGCCCTTGAGTTACTCCATCGCACATTGCAGGAACACAACCCGCTACTTGAGACGTGTGGCCGAACTTAGCTAACGTCTTTTTGATCTGATCAGGATAGTGTTGATACGGTTGGTGGGCACTTAACATATCGTTGTAAGAGCTGATTAACGCCACATTAGATTTGGTCAGATCTAGGATGGAGCGTTTCTCATCGGAACAAGAAGCCGCAACGGCATGAGCCAAGTTACCGCAAGAGAGCCCTGTTCCCCCCTTACCTGCAGAGGCTTGCTGTTGGGTTCTGTTTAGAAACTCTTGACGAGCAGTTTGGCTTCGAGCAAGCAGCCTTTGGGTTACGGCTTGGATCATAGGGTGGGTCATGCGATTGCCTCATCGGTCATCGAGAGCACAATCGCAGCGCAATCAACGACATTGTTAATATCACCGTTAATGCTAATCACCACAGTGTCGGGTTCATTGTCAGGTCTTTCTAGCGTTTCGAATTGGCTCTTGATCATATTCTCTTTCATGAAGTGACCTTGACGCTGACGCATGCGTTGCAAAATCAGGTCGATATCCCCATCGAGGAATAGAAAAGTGATGTTCTTATTTCCTTTACGAATTTGGTCACGGTATTTTTTCTTTAATGCAGAACACACAATAATGCCGTGTTCATTTTTACTTTCTAGGCTGTAAGCCGCGTCACTAACACGCTCCAGCCATGGGATACGGTCATCATCATTAAGAGGTTGGCCTGACGCCATTTTTTGAATGTTTGCTCGAGGATGAAGGTCGTCACCATCAATAAACTTACGCCCAAGTTTTTTTGCCAACTGCTCGCCTACCGTGCTTTTCCCGCAAGCACTGACTCCCATGACGATGACACTACTACCAGCCATAACTCAATCCTCTTAACAAATTTGCGCGTGATCTCAATTTTGAACATCGCTTGTAAATATGGCTTTATCTTATAAGTGTTATCGGTAACATGTTACCGGTAACTTAAGGAAGTGTGATGAAGAACACAAAACAACAATTCACAACTACTGAGATTGTTTTTTGCGACGAATTGACTCAAACATGGTCACATCTCACTATATTTCGCGTTTAAATATCACTAGAAAGAGCTTTGGGGGATAACATGGCCAACGATTACCGCGCAATTGCGAAATCTGTTGTTGAGCATCTTGGGGGCAAGGCAAATGTCGCTGCTCTAACACACTGCATGACTCGACTACGATTCGTTTTACACAGCCAAGATGGCGTCGACATCAGCAAGCTGAAAACACTTAAAGGTGTTATGGGTGTTGTTGATAATGGAGACAAAGTACAGGTTATCATTGGCAACGAGGTATCGTATGCATACAAAGAAGTGATGGCGCTTTGTGAGCTATCCACTGTATCTGAGTCAGAGGTTCCTGCTAAAAAAGAGAAGCTAACGGCTAAGTCAATTGGTGCGAAAATGTTGGACGCACTGGTTGGTACCATGTCTCCTCTTATCCCTGCAATCATTGGCGCTTCAATGGTCAAACTGCTCGCCATGGTACTTGAGATGCTGGGCTGGGTTGAGCCGAATGCGCCAACTTTACTTATTCTGAAAGCGATTGGCGATGGTGCATTCTTCTTCTTACCGGTTATGGTTGCCGCTTCTGCATCGATCAAATTCAAGACCAATATGTCTCTTTCCATTGCGATTGCTGGCGTCTTGATTCACCCGAACTTTATGGAATTGATGGCGCAAGCTGCAGAAGGCAAGCACGTTGATTTCTTCGGTATCCCGATCACGTCAGTAAAATACACCTACACGGTTATTCCTGTTCTTGTAATGACTTGGGCTCTTTCTTACATAGAACGCTGGGTAGATAACATTACCCCTGCCGTGACTAAAAACTTCCTGAAACCTATGTTGATCGTATTGATTGCAGCTCCGATTGCTATCGTACTTATCGGTCCATTTGGTATTTGGGTAGGTACTGCACTTTCAGCGCTTGTTTACACAATTCATGACACATTAGGTTGGTTGTCGGTTGCTATCATGGGGGCATTGTGGCCACTACTTGTTCTTACTGGTATGCACCGTGTATTTACTCCAACGATTATTCAAACCATTGCCGAGACTGGTCGTGAAGGTATGGTTATGCCTTCAGAAATCGGTGCCAACCTTGGTATGGGTGGCGCGTGTCTGGCTGTTGCTTACAAAACCAAAAACAGCGCACTAAAGCAGACATCATTAGCCGCGGGTGCTTCAGCTATCTTCGCCGGTATCTCTGAGCCTGCTTTGTACGGTGTGCTTGTCCGTCTTAAACGCCCACTTATCGCAACAATGATTACTGGTTTCATCGTTGGTGCATTGGCAGGCATGGGTGGTCTTGCGAGTCACTCGATGGCAGCACCAAGTCTGTTTACGAGCGTTCAGTTCTTCGATGTGAATGACCCGATGAGTATCGTTTGGGTGTTCGGTCTGATCGCATTATCCATTGTGCTGTCATTTGTTCTAACTCTAGTTTTAGGTTTTGAAGATATTCCAGAAGATGATGCCGATGAGAAAGCAACTTCAGAGTCAGCAAAGAAAGAAGCTGGTAAGGCAGAAGAGAAGACCACAGTGGTATCTGCTTCTTAATTAGAATTGATTAATTTATTCAGTCACCTCACTTCATCGTAAGGTGACTTTTATTGTTTCCGAGGTGTTCGATGTCAAACATTCAATTTCCCGAAGATTTCTTATGGGGTGGCGCTATTGCTGCAAACCAGTCTGAAGGCGCTCACTTAGCAGGTGGTAAAGGCCTAACAACCGTAGATATGATCCCTTACGGTGAGAACCGCATGCCAATTAAGCTTGGTCAGGTCGATAAGGTGACGCTCAGCGAAGACGAGTTCTACCCAAGCCATAACGCGATAGACTTTTATCACCGTTACAAAGAAGACATCGCCTTACTGGCAGAGATGGGATTTAAAGTGTTCCGCGTATCCATCGCATGGAGCCGAATCTTTCCAAAAGGTGATGAGCTAGAGCCGAACCAAGCCGGTTTAGATTTTTACCGTGATGTTTTTGAAGAGTGTAAGAAATACGGTATTGAGCCACTAGTTACCTTGTGCCATTTCGATGTGCCAATGCACTTGGTGAATGAGTATGGTTCGTGGCGCAATCGTAAGATGATTGAATTCTTTAGCCGTTACGCAAGAACCTGTTTCGAGAACTACAAAGGTTTGGTGAAGTATTGGCTAACCTTTAATGAGATTAATATCTTACTGGCAAGCCCGTTTTCTGGTGCTGGATTGTTGTTCCAAGAAGGCGAAAATCACGATCAAGTGAAATACCAAGCTGCTCACCATGAGCTCGTAGCAAGCGCTTTAGTAACCAAGATTGCCCATGAAGTGGACGAGCAAAACCAAGTGGGCTGTATGCTGGCGGGTGGCAACTTCTATCCATATTCATGTAAGCCAGAAGATGTGCTTATGGCGATGGAAAAAGATCGTGAGAACTTGTTCTTTATTGATGTTCAATCGCGTGGTTACTACCCATCTTATGCTCAAAAAGTGTTTGATAACAAAGGTGTGGTGCTTGAAACACAAGAAGAAGATTTCGAAATTCTCAAGAATACCGTCGATTTCATATCGTTCAGTTATTACGCTTCACGCTGTGCTTCTGCCGACATGAATTCGGGTAACACCAGCGCGGCGAACGTTGTTAAGTCAATCAAAAACCCTCACCTGCCAGCAAGTGATTGGGGGTGGGTGATAGACCCTACCGGCCTTCGTATTACGATGAATACTCTATACGATCGTTACCAGAAACCGCTTTTCTTGGTTGAGAACGGCTTAGGCGCTCGTGACACCTTAGATGACAAGGGGGAAGTGAACGATGACTACCGTATCGATTATCTCCGTCAGCACATTGTTGCGATGCATGAAGCGATGGAAGACGGTGTTCCACTTATGGGCTACACACCTTGGGGTTGTATTGATTTGGTCGCAGCGTCGACTGGCGAAATGAGTAAGCGCTACGGCTTTATTTATGTGGATAGAGACAACCTAGGCAATGGTACGTTAAATCGTATTCCTAAAAAGTCGTTCCATTGGTATAAAAAAGTGATCGCAAGTAACGGCAGCGACTTGGCTTAACTTATCTGTTTGATAATGAGAGAAATGAATAATGAAAACAATTGAAGAGCGACTCAGAGATATTCGTATTGTTCCGGTGATCGCCATTAATGACGTTGCTCATGCTGTACCACTTGCGAAAGTGTTGGTTGAAAATGGTTTACCTTGCGCAGAAATCACGTTTCGAACAGAAGCGGCAGCAGAGTCTATTCGTTTGATGCGTGAAGCATACCCTGAGCTATTGATTGGCGCTGGTACGGTACTAACGACAGAGCTGGTGGATGTTGCGATTGGCGCGGGTGTTGATTTTATTGTGAGCCCTGGCTTAAATCCAACAACAGTAAAGTACTGTCAGCAGCGTGGCGTTGCGATTGTTCCGGGTGTCAACAATCCAAGCCTCGTCGAGCAAGCAATGGAAATGGGCCTTAAAACACTTAAGTTCTTTCCTGCAGAGCCATCTGGTGGTGTTGCCATGTTGAAAGCGTTGACGGCAGTTTATCCAGTTAACTTTATGCCGACAGGTGGTGTGAGCCCCGCGAACGTAGAGTCTTACTTAGTGCTAAAATCAGTCGTTGCTTGTGGTGGCACTTGGATGGTGCCTACCGACAAAATGGATAATGGTGATTGGGAAGGAATTGCTGAATTAGTTAGAGCTATCGGTTCGAGATAGTTCGATAGATAACGGCATAGATAGAAAATGAAAGGGCCAGTTGATACTGGCCTTTTTTATTTGCATTCACTCAGCTCTTTGTAGATCGCAGGCTTAATATCCAACAGCGGTGTGTTGTTCAAGCAATCTAAACCTCTCACGGTCACTGTGCCATTTTCTAAGTTCTCAATCGGCAATACGGCTGCACCTATCGGGTTTGGCCTGTGGGGTGAACGCAGTGCGAAGGTCCCTTTGGTCGGTGTTTCCTCGTCCCAGCTTTGTATCAATTCATCGCGATTAGCGCCTTCTAGCCAATAGAGAATCAGGATGTGGTCGCCACTGTGTAAACCCAGTAAACCTTGTTGGAACTCAGCGTCTAATTTGATTTGGCATATCGAGCCGTTGTCCGGTTGAATGTTATTTGGACACTCCGAAACCGAATAATAAGGGGTGGTAATTCGGCCAATGAATTTCAGTTCTGCAGACATATTTAGCTCCTATTTGTCATCATTTTTCATGGTCACGAAGGTGTAGATAAAGATCGTAATCAGGATCACCACACCACCGATAATACTGGTCATTGGTGGGATCTCGGTGAAGAAGATAAACGCCCAGGCCGGAGCTAACACAGTCTCCAACATCAGAGTCATTGATACTTCAGGTGCGGTAATGTGGCGAGTGGCAACCATGGAAAGCACACGCCCAACCGGAGCGGTAAACAAGCCCATCATGCCCATAATTAACCACGTTTCAACGCTATAGCTTGATGGTGTTGCGAAGAAAAACATCACAACCGCTAGCAACAAGCCACCTAAGCCAACACTCGCCAATCGGCTGACATCTTGATATTTACGCAGCAAGGTAAACATCATTGAAAGGCAGGTCACCGCGAACACCGCCAAAGCATCGCCCATCCAATTACCCGAAGAAAACGAACCTGAAACGACAATCGTAATGCCGATCATTACTGCCACAATCGCAATTAAGGTCGAGCGGCTGGTGGCCTCCTTCAAGATTAACCAACTGAAAATAGCGGCCACAGCAGGAGCTGCACTGAGGATCACAAAGGTATTCGCGATTGAAGTCATCTTGATGCTGAACACCAAGCCTGACGCACTGCCCAACATAAGCACACCCGCCGCCAATAGTGGCCAACCACTCTGGACTACAGCTTTTCGAATACCACGTTTGTCGTTGAACTTAAGTAAGATCGGCATCGATATCGCGCTGAATAAACCGAACAAGAAGGCCGTGTCGAAGCCGCTTACGCCAGCATAGCGAATGAATATCGGATCAATACTCATTAATACAGCGCCTGCAATTGCGAGGGTGAAGCCGAAGGTTCGTGTGTTTCTTACTTCATTTTTCGGGAGGTTAATTGTCGTCATTTCTCTATCCAATTTTTCATTATCAATAAATCATACTTGCGAGTATGATTTTTAAAATTGGTTGAGTCAACACAAATCATACTTTAAAGTATGATCTGTGTTTTGAGGTGGATGAAGTAATGAGCAAGATTGAGCAGAACAAAGAGAAGAAGCGACTCGCGATTTTGAAAGCGGCTAAAGACATATTCTTAGCAGAAGGCTATGTGCAGACCAGCATGGACAGAGTTGCCAGCGAAGCGAAAATGACCAAGCAAACGCTCTATCGCTATTTCTCGTCTAAGGATGTGTTGTTTGAAGCGACCTTGAGACAAATGGGCAGCCAAACCGACGACAAGTTGGTGGTGCATTTACAACAGGAAGATACTCGACAAGCATTGGTGGGTTTCGCAAAAGACTTTGTCGCGTTTCATCTTTCTAGTGAACACATTGCGACCTTCAAGCTGCTCATCGCTGAGGGCAGCAAGTCTCCTGAATTAGTCAGTCGTTTTATGGAGGTTGGCCCTGATGATACCGACCGAGTGCTGACGCAGTTTTTCAATGACCGATTCAATATTGAAGAGCCGAAAACCAAGATAAATCTGTGGCTTAGTATGGTGATGAGTATTAGAGATGGTGTGTTGATGGGAATGCCAGCACCAACAGAACAAGAGATTGAAGCACATGTTGAAGCGAGTACTGACTTGTTGTTAGCGGCTTTGGCGTAGGGCTGTGAATCTAAAAACTAAGAGATACGTTAGGCGCTGCTGGACTTTGATTACTCCATAATATGGAGTGGCAACGCCTGTCGTTTAGTTTGTTTACGTTTATCGTTATGAGTCAAATCGAGCGACTACCAAGCAAAGGTCTTAATTACGTTTTGCTTAGTGATCGGGTTATGCGCGATGTCTTGATTAATTTTATCAAGAAACGGCTTGCGCGCTTGAGGGAGCATGCCACGCATTGGCGAGATGTTGTTCCCGTGATCGCCCCAGTAGTAACAATCGAAGTCCTCCAGATTTTCGAGCAAGTACTTCTCTTCTTCTAGAATTTGCAATGGTGTTGGCAATACAAATTCGCCGCGCTGCACTTCTTTTTCTAATACTGATCCCGGTTGAACCGCCAAAGCCATAGGTGCAATCGCATCTGGCTGCATGATGTTCAGCAAGCTGGTGGTATTAATCGCATGTTCTTTTGAACGTTCACGACCACCAAGGCCAAAGATAAATGAAGCCAGTACTTTTATGTCGGCTTCACGCGCTAGGTTCATGCCTTCGATTGCGTGTTCACGTGTCATGCGCTTTTGAATACGCTCCAGAACAATAGGGTCGCCTGACTCCAAGCCTGAATACGCCATGCTTAAACCTGCCGATTTAATCTCTTTTAGTTCCGATAAGCTCTTACGACGGAAGTCGTTGAAGCCTGAATACAGAGAAATATTTTTGATCTCTGGGAAGGTAATTTTGATGTAATCCAGAATCGAAATCAGCATCTCGGTTCGGATTGCCATCACGTTACCATCGACCAAAAAGATAGACTCTACATGCGGGTAGATCTTTCTTGCTGCATCAATATCTTCAAAGATGTCTTTGATTTCTCTTACTTTGAAACGCTTATCATCAAACATCGTGCAGAAGGTACATTGGTTGTTACTGCATCCCAATGTTGTCTGGATGAGTACGCTCTCTGCTTCCATCCAAGGACGATAAACTTTGCCTTCAAAACGCATAAATGCTCCTCGGCCTTAGCCTGTATTGTTTCGACGAGGACAAGTCTAACAATCTGCACCTTGGGTGATAATTGGGCAAAGCAGGGAATCAGTATTAAAGAAATTTTAATAATTGAATGAGCGCGCAGTTCTTCGTTTAGATAGATAGAACTGCGGCTTGGATAGTTTGAGAAGTGTTAGTAGTCGTTTTTACTAGTTAATGATCAGTGCGCGACGCACAACTTCTCTTCGAGTAACTGGTCAAGCACCGCGACCAGTTGTCGGGTTTTGGCAGGATCCAATGCATCGGCATGAGGGTCTTTAAACAACCCTGAGTCATTATCAAAATATTTCCCAGAAGCGTTGGCAAACTCATCACTGAGCGCAGCACGACAAAGAATATCGGCACCAATCGCTAGATCGTTGCCATCAACGCCATAAGCATCTTTTACTAATTTACTGCCAAGGAAAGAGGCGGGGTTTACAGGAATAACAGAAGTGCCTTCTTTCGATAAGGTATTGGCTAATTCAATAGACCACATCGTTAGCGCTAACTTACTTTGTGCGTAAACGGGGCCGTCTAGTTCGCCTGCATTTGGGCTAGTCAGTGCGTCTAAATCTGCGGATGCTTGAGCTGCTGAAGATAGGTTCACGATACGACCAGTCGCATCAAAAAGAGGGAGCAGCTTCTGTGTCAGTAGATACGGCGCAATGGTGTTCACCACAAAACGCACATCAAGATTATCTGGGGTGGTGACGTCCGACACCTTGTAGACGCCAGCGTTGTTGATGAGTATATCGAGTCGCTTGTGGTCGCTTTGGATTTGGGTGGCGAGCGCCTCAACTTCAGAGAGCGTCGATAGATCTGTGATGTAGCTTTCGATGATGGCGTTTTTAGACAGGCGAGATAAAGCTGTCACGACTTTGTGGACCTTGGCTGGGTTTCGGCCATGAATGAGAACGTGGTGTCCTTGCTGAGTCAGCGCTTTTGCGGTCTCTAAACCAATGCCATCTGTGGCTCCTGTGATCAGAATTATTTTTTGCATTTTTGATCCTTCAAAAAATAGTTTGAACAACGTTATAACAAAGATTAATGACACATAGTTGCATTTGGCTCACAGGCTGAAGACTCAAATGTGAGTCTATGGGACAAAAAACGGCTAATTTAAAGATAAATGGGTCAGCTATCGGCTGACCCAAATAAGAGAAGTGAACGAGCTATTTGATGTCTTGGACGTTCATAACCAGAGTTTCCCAGTTACGTTGGTTTTCGATATCGTGCTCTAAGCCTTGTTCATCGGCTATTTGGAAACGCTTAACTGCAGGGGTTTTGCTGGTTGCTTGATACAGCCAGTAGGCTTCTGCTTTTAGTGCCTCTTCGATGGGTTTGTCGATAGATTCGTACACCGCTTGCTTACATGCATTGATCGATTCAGCTGGGAATTTTGAAATTCGCTTCGCTAGCGTATCAACGTATTCACCGATTTCATCCGGCTCTAAAGCTTTGTTGATGGTGCCGTACGCTTCAGCCTCATCTGCATCAAAATCTCGAGCACTTAGGATGATTTCGAGTGCACGACCTAAGCCAACTTGGCGAGCCATACGTGATGCGCCACCACCACAAGGAAGGATACCCATACCCACTTCCATTTGCATGAATTTGTACTTACCACGAGCAGCGAATCGCATGTCACACGCCAGTGCAAATTCATGGCCGCCGCCTCGTGCGAACCCTTCAAGTTTGGCAATGGTAGCTTGCGGGAGCTTGCTGATGCGTTCTAAGACAGATTGCAGGTCGAGCAGTTTCGCTTCTTCACGAGATACCGCTTCTGTCGACATGTCTTTTAATAAATTGGTGTCGTAGTGACAGACCCAAATTTCAGGGTTTGCTGATTGGAATACCACAACCTTGATGTCACGGTCACGTTCCAGTCTCATCGCTAAGCCATTTAAATCGGCAAGCATCTCTTGCCCTTGAACATTCACAGTACCGAAGTCAAAAGTGACGGTAAGAATCCCATCTTCGGCTTGAGCTTTAAACGTTGTATAACCTTGATATGCCATTTCCATATTCCTTCTGAAAGATTTCATTTCAGCCTATTCGGTGGTGAATGCGGCCTAAATTCAGGCTAGCTAGGAATACTCAAACCAACAATTAACCATTAAACGAAACACTATTAACGAATTATTAAGAGTGTTCTTTTGGTTGCTAACTATCATAAATTCAAGGTGTTACGTTAGGCTTGTTGTTTTGATTATGCTTACCAATTCGATTGTTAACGAAAACTAAAAACTCATTCAGCCTTTAGCGCTCTTATCATTTCACTCTTGCTTCGTATACTGCTCAACTAGGCCATGAATGCCCCACACAACAGATGAGAGTAAACCGACCTATGTTGATGCGATCCGCGACTTTGAAAACTATTATTGATAAAACGCTGCCCCTAACGTTGGGTGTGTTTGCGATCATGATGGTACAACTGGTCGACTCGATTTTTATCGGTCAACTTGGGGTGAATGAGCTGGCGGTTCACGGTATTACGTTGCCATTTCAGGCGGCATTTACGGGTGTTCAAGTGGGCATTGGTGTGGCAGCGACGTCTATTATTTCTCAGGCGGTGGGAGCAAAATAGCAACGAAAATCGACCTCAATCGCCACGCTATCAGTTGGCTTTGGTGTCACTATCATTGCTTTGATTTGTATCGGGTTGGTGGTTTTTGGCGACTCTGTTTTTGCATCGTTCGTTAATGATGTGTCTGAGGCGCAATACCAATCTATGCTGTCGATTTTTAATGTGTATTGGCCGCTGTGGTTGTTCAGTGCACTGACGGTAGCAGCGCTTTATTTGGCAACTTGTGTTTATCGAGCAAACGGTGATACCAAAACGACGGGCAGCATGTTTTTGGCAGCCAGTGTGATTAACCTGATTCTCGACCCTATTTTGATCTTTGGATTGGATATGGGCATTGCAGGTGCAGCGATTGCGTCCAGCATTGGCTATGCATTCGGTGCGATTTACATGTTGGTTAAATCACGAGGTAAAGGGTGGTTTGGTTTTAATGGTGCGTGCAACGACCAGATCAGAGGCTATGCCTTCGAGTTAGTTAAGACGGTCATTCCTACCACAGCGAATCAGATTCTGCCTGCGGTAAGCGCATTCGTTTCTGTGCTTTTGATTGCTCGAATCGGCACAAGCGAGATGGCTTTTTGGAGCCTGTTGGCACGTGTCGAGAGCTTTATGTTGGTGTTTTCACTCGCTCTGACCATGTCGATTCCTCCAATGATAGGCCGTTACTTAGGTGCTCAACAGCGATGCAAAATCCCTGAATTATTGAATACTACAGCGAAATTCCTATTGGTTTTCCACACCGCGATGGCGGCACTGTTAGCCATTTTTAGTGGCTGGATTATTCCTGTTATTTCAGAAGAGCAGAGCATTCGAAGTTGGTTTGAAGTGACTTTGTTGTTCATACCATTTAGCTATGGGCCACTGGGGCTTTGCATGTTGGTGGCGTCGGTGTTCAATGCATTGGGTGTGCCTCGCAAAGCGTTGAGTGTGTCTTTCTCTCGCCTGTTTGTGTTCTACATTCCGGCGATATGGCTAGGGGCGCTAACCGGAGATATGGTCAATGCGGTTATCGCTGCGACCATCGCCAATGTTTTAGCGGGCGCTTTTGCATGGTTTAAGCTTCATGCCTATATTAAAACTCACATTATTCCTCGTGTAGCTGCTACCAATAAGCAGTGTGCACTCAGCGCGGGCTAAAAAATATTGATGAATATTGAACATCTAAAATTGTTTGTGCGACTCGCGTCTACGCACAATATCAGTCAAGCCGGACAAGAGCTGGGGTTGTCGCCTCCGGTTGCTAGTATTCATATTGGCAAGCTGGAAGAGAGCCTTGGTGCTCGTCTTGTGCATCGCACCACGCGAAAGGTGTCTCTTACTGAAGAGGGCATGGCATTTCTCCCTCATGCTAAACAAATTCTGTTGAGTGTGGAGGCGGGTGTCGCGTCGGTCGGAACGGGTAACGAATTGCCAAAAGGTGTATTACGAATATCTGCTCCGTCATCGTTTGGTCGAATGCATGTTATGCCTGCCTTGAAAGGCTTCTTAGCTAAGTATCCTGATTTGTCGGTCGATATTTCATTGAGTGATTCAATCGTCGACTTGATTGATGGCGGCTTTGATGTAGCAATTCGTAACGCTGAGCTGCAAAACTCGAGTCTGATCGCCCGTAAGCTTTCGACTGATAAACGCATTTTGTGTGCGTCGCCAGAATACTTGGCTGCTCATGGTTATCCTCAAACGCCAGAAGACCTCAAGCAGCATCAATGCATCAATCAAACTGGTTTAGAAGGTTGGACATTTGATACGCTCGAAGGCGATGTCACTATCAAGAAAAAAGGCGCGATTCGCGTTGATCATGGTGAAGCGGTAAGAGATGTGTGTGTTGATGGTTTGGGCATTGCGATGTGCGCGTCATGGATTGCTTACAAACAGCTAGCTGAGGGTACATTGGTTGAGGTGTTACCGGATTACCCGTTGAAAGATGCGGCTGCAATTTGGGCGGTATACCCAAGTGCTCAATTGCTTGCGCCTAAGGTGCGTGTCTTTATCGATTACTTCGTTCAGTATTACGGTTCGCCATCTTATTGGGACTGTGAAGTGAATGGTCAAACGCAGTAAATCACCCAATTACGTACAATAAACAAGAAAGCCCCGACCAAAGGTTGGGGCTTGTTTTTATGTTCTTTACAGAACGTTTTTTCTAGCTAACTGCTGTTGTTTTTATCGGTTTAATGTATCGGGCGTTTAATGAGCGTGCACAGCTGAATCTTGGTATAGCTCAGCGTCTACTTCTTCGCCTTTATTCGGGCGTGGGACAATCTCAAACGAGGTGTCAGCCTCTGTCAGTGAAGACAGTAGCTTGTTCAAAGACGACTTGTCGCCTTTCACGCCTGCTTGTCCTTCTTCTAACAGCTTATTGAGTGTCGTTTCTTTCAACACGATGTCAGACACGTCTGATTTATTGATGATCAATGTGGTGTCAGCCTCTTGTAGTTCGCTCACTTGAATGCTGTTTAAGTTGCCGTTCGACATCTCTACGTAGTAGAACTCTTTCACGTCAGGCAGTTGAATGTTCATGGTGAACGGCGTGTCTTGCGCCTTCAACGAATCCACTTTTACCGCTAAGTAATCCAACAGGTTCTCGATGGTCATGTTTGCCAATACATCCGGAGAAGCCGTTTTTGGTGCGCCCGGTTGTGTGCCGATACGCAGCTCTTGAGCACCCGTCAGATAGATGTTTCTCCAGCCCGCACCTTCAGATTGGTACCCCAGTTGCTCGTACGTATCGGCCAGTAAGCCACGTGCGACTTTGTTCTCTGGTTCCGCTTGAACAACCTTGTTCAACGCAGTCGCGACAAAGCGGTATTCACCTTGTTTAAAGTCTTGCTGCGCTTTTTCAATCACAGCATCGCTGCCACCCATGTATTCAACAAACTTGACGGATTCCGGCTCAATTTGCAGAGGGTTAAGGTTCGCAGGGTTCATGTCGAAGTAGCCAAGGTACATGTTGTACACTGCGCGAGCGTTATGTGAGTAAGTACCGTGATAACCATTGGTGTGCCAAGATTGTTGAATACTGTCTGGCATCACTTTGTAGATCTCGTCACCTATGTCTTGCAAAACCACGCCGTTATTCGCTAAGCGAAGGGTTTGGTTATGAGTAAAGCCGTACGCGTCACGCTGCATTTTTAGGTAATCAGAGATCTCTTGCTCGCCCCAGATTGGCGACGAGTGAGAAGCAAACAGCACCTCGGTTTCTTCGCCCCAAGTCACCAACATTTCGTTGATTTTCTTAGACCACTTCAAACCATCACGCACCTTTGCGCCGCGCAGCGTGTAGAGGTTGTGCATGCCTTGGTAGGTCAACTCACCTGTCCAAAGCGCCTTCATGCTTGGTATATACGTCACCATTTCAGAGGCGGCTTCAGTCCCCGATGCGTCCATGAATTGCATTTCTAGGCCATCGATAACCAGCGTTTCAATTTCTTCGTTGTGGTTCAGTTCGTAATCCGGCAATACGTAAGTGATGGTGCCTGTCGATAGGCCTTTCGCGAGTGCCGCATCCACAATACCGTGCTCATGACGATTCAGGGTCGCACCATATTGATAAGCAGTACGACGAGACATCGCATTACCTGCCAGAACGTTTTCGTCTACGATTTCTTTGGTGATATTTTTCGAGCCATACACTTTTACTTCTGGGTAAGCTTCTTTGATTGCTCTCGCGCCACCAAAGTGATCGGCGTGCGAGTGAGAATAGATCATCGCGACGATAGGTAAGTGACCGCCGTCAGGCACATTTTTCTGGAAGAACTTAAGCGACTTCTCAGCCGATTCTTTGGTTAATAGAACGTCATAAGCGATCCAACCGTTGTCAGTGCGAATGAAAGAGATAGACGCTAAATCGGCACCACGTACTTGGTAAACCTTACCTGGGACAACTTCATATAGGCCTTCCGCAGCTTGGTTCAGCACCGCTTGTCGCCACAATGACGGGTTGACGGAGTCTGGTGCTTTGTCGGCGTTGGCTACACTGGGTTCGATAAAGTTGAAGCTGTTACGGATGATGTCGCCAGTCTCTTGGTCGAAGCTTGCGATCAGACCTTTGTTGTTATTGTCGAAGGCGCGCGTGTCTGAGAAGTTGAGCGTTTTCGCAAATTCTTGGTTGGCTTGTGCCGTCATTTCGGTCGCGTCTTTGCCACCTTGATCGCCAATCTCACTAAAGTGCGCATGGTCGTGGTTCGCTGCAATGGATGGGAATGCAAGAGAGATTGCAAGGAACAGGGATGCGTTTTTGAAAGTACGTGAAGTTGTCATTAGAGCCTCTTCAATTCAGATTTCGTTTCGATGAGGGAATTGTATGACTAACACATATAGCAAAAAATAAAGTAAGCTTTATTTAACACATCACGAACTGTTATGTGTTGTGCGCTTTATCAGTGACCTATTGAAAATTGAATCTTGTCGTATGCTCGATACGACCTCAAGCGAACATGGAGAGTAGCCGTGAGTGATGTTGAAAAGTTAGACCTGAATTTACTGAGCGTGTTCTTGGAAGTGTATCGATTAAAGTCGATTACCTTAGCCTCGGAATCCCTTGGTATGACTCAGCCCGGAGTGAGCGGCGCATTAAAGCGACTGCAATCTCAACTTGATACGGATCTCTTTATTCGCGAAGGGCGAGGGATCATTCCGACCAATGCGGCGGTGCAATTGGCAAACCGAGTAGAGCCCGCCTTAGAGGGGATAACCAGCGCAGTCAGCACGCTAAAGCAGTTCGATAATCAGCAACATCATGTGTTTCGAATTCTGGTCAATGAGATCGGTTTAACCAAGCTTCAGCCTCTTGTTGAGCAGGATGATACGCTGGGTAATATCTCCATCGAATTTAATATGGTGCCGAATAATGAAGAGGAGTTGTTGCAGAGCTTGAGCATGCAGCAGGCGGATTTAGCCATTGATATTCACTACCCACAAGTGAATGGCTACATGAAGCAGCCTGTGATTGAAGATGAACTGGTTCTGATAGCAAGAAAAGGACATCCCAGAATCAATGGTTCGGTGACCGAAGAGCAATATTACAACGAAAAACACATCACTTTCCGTATGCGCCGTACTCGCTTGTATACGGCAGATTACTTCACTAAATCTCCAATTAAGCAAAGAAAGGTCAGTGCAGAGTGTGACTCGTTGATGACTATGTGTGTGTTGGTGTCAGGCTCGGAATGTGTAGGCAGTACATCACGTGATTTTGCCAATCAATTTGCTGAAGCCTTTCAACTTCAAGTGCTCGATCAGCCGTTCGAAATTCTTCCAATGCAGCAATACATGATTTGGCATAAACGAACCGATGTGAACTCGGCTCATCAATGGTTGCGAAACAAGATTCAGCACTATATGAACAAGTCTGAAATCAGTTAAATTCCAAGAAAATACAGTTAAAAACGGCCTCAAAAATGAGGCCGTTTCTGTATCTGATTGTTCCACTTTTCTTTATGCGTGAAGCGAAACTTAGTCTGAGTTTAGCTCGCCTTTTCTTGACGCTTTTGACGGGCATTTTTGAGCATCTTAGCCGGAGATAATCCCGTGACTAACATGGTACCTGTGATAACCAAAATAGAGCCGACCACGGTGTTAATACCAATCGCTTCATCTAAGAACAAGTTACCCCAAAGAATACCAAATACCGGAATTAAGAAGGTCACTGATAGGGCTGAAGGCGCACCAAGCTCATTAATGAGATTGAAATAAAGTAGGTATGCCAAACCGGTACAAACCGCGCCGAGTAAGATGACCGATGTGGTGATCGTGAGATCGGGTGCTTCTCTCATCGGAATGAAGAACACAAATGGCAATACGATTAATACTGCGGCCCACATGCTGCCGTGGGCATTATTGAACGCTTCAACCTTCGGTGCTGTCTTGGTGTAGTTAGAGGCGATACCGTAGCTAAATGCAGCCAAAACCGCGGCAAAAATAGGAACAACCGCTTCTTGGCCTATGTTCATGGCATCCCAACCGACCAACACACCGACGCCAGTGACACCAATACCTAATCCGAGCAGCACCTTCTTTTCAAGCGCAGTTTTTGTCCATATCGCCCCGATGATCGCTGCCCATATTGGCGCTGTAGAGTTAAGAATGGCAAGGGTCGACGCATTAAGTGTTTGAGCCGCATAAGCGAAAAACAGAAAAGGAAGCGCGGTGTTAAACAAGCCAAGAATGAAAAAGTGTTTCGCATGAGCATTAAAAGAGAGCTTCCTTTTCAGATAAAAAGAAACCAAGAGTAGGGTGATTGCCGCGCACAAAACTCGCGCTTCAATTAGGACTGCTGGGCCTAAAGGATTAGCCGCAATTCTCATGAAAAGGAACGAGCCTCCCCATATGGCAGCTAGCGTTATCAGTTTTAAAAAGCTCACAGTTTTAATCTCGGATTGTGTAAAACACCGACTATGGATCAAAGCTATGTATTACACAAACTTAGATGTTAATACTGTGCAGCTAATTGTTGTTATTTTGATAACTGAACTGACCATTAAATAGGAACATCTTTGATGAATTCTGTTCTGTTTATCCTTCCTAGTTTGGCGAGTAATCTAGTGTCATACGTAAACATTAGGTGATAAAAATGAAGATTGAACATATCGCGATTTGGACCAAACAACTCGAAGTACTTAAACGCTTTTATGAAGATTACTTTGGTGCGACGTCTAACCAGAAATATCACAACCCAACCAAAGGCTTCTCGTCTTACTTCTTATCTTTTGATAGCGGTAGCCGTTTAGAGATCATGGAAATGGACTCGGTTCCTGAATCGAAAGATGACATCTATGATCAATTCACCGGCTTCATTCATATGGCTATTTCGCTAGGGTCGGAGCAGGCCGTCGATGAACTTACAAGTCGTTTAGTTGAAGAGGGATATGAGCGCTTAGATGGCCCAAGAAGAACCGGTGATGGCTATTATGAGAGCTGTGTACTCGATCCTGATGGTAATCGATTGGAACTTACCGTTTAATGTAGAGACTTAATGGAGTTACTTATCTACTAACGGAACTGAGGTATGACAATGATGAAGCGAGCTGTGACTTTTATTTTTAGTCTTGGGCTTATGGGCTGTGCTACCTCAGAACCGGTTTATGAACCACAGACTGATTCAAAGCCAGACCAACCATCACAGCCAATAGGCTATCTTGGTTTCAAAGCTCATCAAGAGTGGGCCATTAAGTTTAATGACTGCACCGTTTATGATTTAACTGGCGCACAGCCTTACCAATGGCTTGACCGCACTTCAGAGTCTGTCAGCTGTTATACGTTTAAACCGACTGATGTTATCGAGCCTCTGCTGGTTTATGCCGATGCTGATTTCAACAGCGATAAACTCACTCCGATTAATCGCTTTCAAGAGCTGCAGGTATCAGAGTCAGGCTGGGGCAGCTTTCCTATCGTCTACGAGACAAACGGCACCAACTGGTTGAAAGTCAAAGAGGGTTGGATTCACCTCACTCTCGCCGATCAGACGCTCGTTCAGTACTACCCTGGAACTCAAGACCAAGCAGCTAAATCACAACATGATCAGTATTTCGAGCAGCATTAAGAATAAGCTTTAGTTCAGGGAAAACAATACCCCTATCAAATGTGTAGGGGCAAATTGAATCATGAACTACTGGCCTTTCTTAAGCTTGATTACAAAAGGCATAACAGCACTGAAAACGATCACCGCTGCGCCAATCAAAGCTAAGTTGTTTGGTAACTCCGTGAACAGCAGATACCCAAGAATCATTGAGTAGATCATCTGTGAGTATTCGACATTCGATACCACGTTCGCTTCTCCCCATTTGTAGGCAGTGACGCCAAACCATTGTCCGATTGAAGAGATCACGCCGACCAAAACCAATAAAGCGAGTTCAGACCACGTCGGCCACTGCCATTCGATAATCGCTGGAATCAAAGCGACGGCTCCAACAAAGATCGCTTGATAAGCCAGCACCACAACCTTAGATTCGATATTCGCCATTTTTCTTACGCAGATAACGGCAATTGCTGCGCCTAACGCAGCCACTAAGCCCGTTCCAACATAGAACAGAGACTCGCTATCTAGAGTGGGCTGAACAACCAACATCACCCCAGTAAACCCTACCAATATGGTCGTCATTCGTGCCCAACCTACATTTTCTTGCAGGAACAGGCGGGAAATGATCGCCACAAATAATACCTTCATAAACCCTAACGCCGTTGCATCGGCAAACGGAATGTTACTCACGGTTAAAAAGCTAAAGTAAAGCGCGATGAATGCCCCAGTGACGCGCCATACATGCATCGACACCATCTTAGGATTGAGCATCGCATCCATGTTACTGACGATAGAAGGCATCAGTAGGGTGACAAAAACCAACTGTCGAAATAGCAATATCTGAAAAATATCGATGGTTTGGCTGAGCTCTCGCACAATAACGCCGACTAAAATAAACAGGGCGTTTGAGATTAAAGCGAGTGCAATTCCTTTTGCGGGATCGGATAGTTCATAAAAAAAAGAAAGTAGCGGCTGAGGGGTGGCAAAGGAACGGTTGATAGACATAACACACCTAATTGTTGACTGAGTGCGAAGTCTAAAGCCTACACTGGTAGACGGGTCAAACATGACTTTTGGAATATTTTGATAAGCGGTTTGTGCGGCGCTATCTTGAGTTTGAGTTTGAGTTTGAAGCGTTAAGTGTTGAGACTATTTTTAGAATTGATTCGAATTCAAACTCGGCGAAACATTGGCGTCTATCTTGGCTGTAGGTGAAGTTGTATAAATAACTGAATATGGCGCGCCAATGCTGCGACATTTGGTATGAGATGGTCTTTTGATATTGGGTAGGTAACCATTGAGCTAGCTGGTTTAAGTAGTCTTGGTGCCATTCAGTGCCGTTGAATTCAAGGTTGGGCTCTTTGTTTTCAGTGAGAGGGCATAGAGTGACATCCCAATAGCCACTTGGGTATTGCTTGGTTTGAGTCGACCAGTTTTCTCCCCACCAACCAATACTCTTTTGCTCAATATCAGTCGCGGCATTCTTTGCCGAGGGTTTTGTGTATAGGTAATAAAGATTGAAGCGACCAGCCACTATCTGTTGGGTAAGGTTGGTGATGGCGCCACCGCGAATGAAACTCTCGTGTTCTAGAAAGAAGTCGAATTGGTGAAGTTCAGGCAATATTTTAGACAAACTTATCCAATGGGCGTGGGCAGCATAGACGGGACGAAGCACGCTTCCTTCATTGGACTGACACTCTATTTGATAGGCGTAACCTAATTCATCAAATTTGCTCCGAGCGAAGATTTTGTCGTAAGTCGCCTGAACGGTTGTTAAAGGTGAATTTGATGATTCATCAGTTGCTTCGATGGAGTCCAAGTAATAAAGCCCTGCGGGACTTTTCTGTGTGCCATGTTGGTAAAAGTTGTCAGTGTCTAAAACATGGAAACCATACTGGCTCTAGGTGGTCGATAGGTTCCAGCATTTCAGGGTATTTCCTTTTCCTGAGCGTGATAAAAATGTGAAGCTTGAAGTATGCAGAGACACGCGGCTTTCGGTTTCGCTGAGATATTTTTGAATCAGCAGTTGATTGAGCTGTTGCAGCAACTGAGCCAACTGTTTTAGGCGCGTATAGAAAAGCTTGCTATTGAGTTGAGATAACCGTTGAAGATCTTTAGGTAAAACGCCAGAAGTCAGCAGGGTTAACAAAGGTTGTAGTGTGCTACTGGTCTTGTGTGGATTGAGTAGGCTGAATACCGTTGAGCATTGGTTGCATTTAACTCGGGGAGTGCCGATCCTTGTGCTCCCATAGGCGCTGGTTTCGGTGTGTTTTAAGCAAGTAGGACATTCAATATCAGCTAAGCGGAGTTGATTGGTTTCGATTTGCTTCGCTAAAGCGAGGATCGGCTCGTTTTCCAGTATCGGAGTAAATGCCCCACACAAGGGGCATTTATAAGATGCGAAGCCTAATTGAGAGCTGCGCTGATAAAGGCTTAGATCGGGATTAGCTAGGTTAAAACAATTGTATGTTTTACAGCAATTGAACTGAGTTCTCATGAGCGTTGTACCTGCTAATCCCTGATACATATTTTATGACGTTGGTTGTTGGGTATCTCTGTTACTGACGACTTACATCGACTTGACGACCAAGTTCAGGAACTGTGATGTTTTTGCGTTCTTGGAAACCTTCAATCAGTACTTGCATGACCGGATCTCCGTTCGATAGTGTTTCGCCTTTATTAAATACAGTGTAACCATCGCCACCGCTTGCCGCGTATGAATATGTCGCAACTTTGTACTTCTGATTCTCGGATACGGGCTTGCCGTTGATACTCAAGCTAATCAAACGCTCACCTTCTGGTTGTGTACTGTCGTAAGTGGCTTTAATTCCTGAGAATTGCGCCAGACCGTAAGGTAATGTGTAGCTGTATTCAAGCAGCTCTTGAACGTTGTCACCCGTTAGTTCAACCACAGTTAGTGTGTCAGTAAACGGGAAAAGATTCATTACATTTTCACGAGTGACGGCACCTGGATTTAGGTCAACACGAAGGCTGCCTGAGCTGATCATTGCGATGTCTGCTTGGCCTGCATCTTTCATCAAATCAGCCACAAGGTTACCAATATTCGACTCTCGATAGTAACGGCGTGATGCGGCTTTATCTAGGGTCGAAAGCTGATCTGCTAATGTTGGGTGAGCATCGCGAATTTTCTGAATCAATGCGTAAGTCGCTTCGTCACGCTCTAGCTTAGCAGATTCAACTGGAATCAATTTTCCGCCTAAGAATTTCACATCATGCTTTTCGGTATCGACAGTAAATTTGGTGTAGCCAAGGTGCATGCCTTGACCAAAGGTTAAGCCAATAACGGTGCCTGTTTTTGGATGAACGACTGGTTCAATTAAACCATTGTCAGAGTGACCCCCGAAGATCACATCAACGCCTTTGAGTTTTCCGGCCATTTCGTAGTCTTCATCGAATCCGCGCTGAACTTCTGCGTCGGCTTCTTTGTCTGTTTGCATTGGTGCCGTCTTGTTCTGGTGCGTTAGTACCACGATCATATCGACATCATCACGGATCTTATCAGCCCATTTTTGAGCGATTTCCGTAGGATCTTTGACGGTTAGCCCTTTACGGTTTCCTTTCCACATTGTGTTGTAGAACGCATCAATTCCCATGACACCAATCACGCCGATTTTAACGCCATCACGCTCAAGGATTGTGTAAGGTTGAGCAAACATCGAATCAGAAGCTTCATGGAAGATGTTCGCATTGAGCACAGGGAAACGAGCACGAGGCATGGTTTCTACCAGTGATTCCCAACCGTATTCGAATTCATGATTACCCAGTGTGATTACGTCATAACCCATTGAGTTATATAGGTCGAAAGGCAGCTTACCTTTCGACTTTTTCGAGAGTGCGCCCGTATAAATATCACCAGCGTCTAATAGGAAACTGGTTCCTTCCTCAGCTTGAACGTTTTTGATCAACGTCGCCAAGTAAGGGATGCCGCCAATCAGCTCAATGTCATCATTCCAGAACGCATCGACGGGTTCGTAAACACTTTCAATATCGTTGGTATGAAGCAGGGTGATTTCTTTTATTTCGGCTAGGGCTGGCATTGAAGCCACTGTCGTTAATACCGAGACAGCAAAGCATAAAGGTTTCATTTTAAGGTTTTTCATAGCGTGCTCATGTCAGTGAAGGAAACGTTTGCCATTTTAGTGAGCGCGAGTGGGATGAGTGTGCGCCAAAGCACAGTCCTTAGCCTAGGTTGAACCTAGAAACTAAGGAATTACCTTTTGAGTTGGTTTTAATGAAAGGAGTCGATTGGCAGTTATGAACTCAAATCAATCCTAAGTTTGATCAAAAAAAGATCAAAAAGGCATTGTTGAAACCGGTTTCAATGTGTATCTTTACTTTTATTGAAATCGGTTTCAGAGTTGCGATTGCTTCTCTAATTCTGATCTTTTTCACGAATAACTTGTAGCGGGTAATGGTATGAACAACGAATTTCCGAACGATTTTTTATGGGGTGGTGCAGTAGCATCGCATCAGTTAGAAGGCGGCTGGGATGCGAATGGCAAGGGTGTGAGTGTTGTTGATGTATTAACAGCTGGCGCTCATGGTGTACAACGTCGAATCACCGATGGTGTGATCGACGGCGAAAACTACCCAAACCAAGTGGCTGTTGATTTCTATCATCGTTACAAAGAGGACATTAAGTTATTCGCTGAGATGGGTTTTAAGTGTTTTAGAACCAGTATCGCTTGGACACGTATTTTCCCTAATGGCGATGATGCCGAGCCGTGTGAAGCGGGTTTAGCGTTTTACGATGACTTGTTTGATGAGTTGTTGAAATACGATATTCAGCCAGTCGTGACGTTGAGCCACTTTGAAATGCCTTACCATCTAGCCAAAGAATATGGTGGTTGGATGAACCGTAAAGTGATCGACTTCTTTGTTAAGTACTCGACTACTGTGATGGAACGTTATCAGCACAAAGTGAAGTACTGGATGACGTTTAATGAGATCAATAATCAGATGAATACCTCGGCAGACATCTTCGGTTGGTTGTGCTCTGGCGTGAAGTTCCCACAATGTGAAAAGCCGCAAGAGGCGATGTATCAAGCGGTTCACCACCAGTTTGTGGCAAGTGCTTTAGTGGTTAAGAAAGGTCACGAAATTAACCCAGATCTTCAAATCGGTGCAATGTGTGCGATGGTGCCTTTCTACCCTCGCTCTTCAAAGCCAGAAGACATCATGGTCGCACAGCAAGCGATGCGTGATCGCTACTTCTTCTCGGATGTGATGGTGCGTGGCCACTACCCAAGTTATGCAAAACGCGATTGGGCAATCAAAGGCTTCGACATTGAAATGCAGCCTGAAGATGAGCAAATTCTAAAGGAAGGTAAGGCTGACTACTTAGGCTTTAGCTACTACATGTCGAACACATTGGACTCGTCTTCTCACCAATCGACAGAAGAAGCGATGGATGGCGGCCATGAAAACTCGGTCGATAACCCATTTATCAAATCGAGTGATTGGGGTTGGCCGATTGACCCAACCGGTCTGCGTTTCTGTTTAGCTTCTCTTTATGAGCGCTACGAAGTGCCATTGTTCATCGTCGAGAATGGCTTCGGTGCTGTCGACACCATCGAAGAAGATGGCAGCATCAATGACGACTACCGCATTGCTTATCTTGGCGATCACATCAAAGAGATGAAAAAATCGGTCGCAATTGATGGTGTTGATCTAATGGGTTACACCCCTTGGGGCTGTATCGATTTGGTGTCGTTTACTACCGGTGAAATGAAAAAGCGTTACGGGTTCATTTACGTAGACAAGCACAACGATCAATCCGGTACTTTAGATCGCAAACGTAAGAAGTCGTTCGAGTGGTATAAAGGCGTGATTGCATCTAACGGTGCCACTATTTAGAATGCATTTCCCAGCGCAGTTATGTGAACTGTGAGCTGTCATTTTGCAATGAATTAGTCGGCTTATGTCGGCTAATTTTTTATAAAGGAAAAGAAGCGAATGGTAACCATGCTTGATGTCGCTAACCGCGCAGGCGTATCTAAATCGACGGTTTCTCGTGTCTTAAATGGCAAGAATATCGTGCGCCCAGATGTGGTGAAAAAGGTATTTGATGCGATTCAAGAAACGGGTTATCGACCAAACCTGTTAGCTCAGCAATTGGCGACCAAGAAGACCAACTTCATCGGCTTTGTAATCACCAATGAGTTGTTCAACGGCCCGTATTTCTCTTCTTTGATGTATCACGCGGCGTCTTATAGTGAAAAGTCGAATCACCAACTGGTGATCACCGATGGTAAACACAGTGCTGAAGACGAAAGAAAGGCGATCAATTTCCTGCTTGATATGAAGTGTGCTGGCATCATCATCTATCCGCAATGTTTAACGGAAAGCGAGATCGCGCAGATCATCGAAAGCACTGATACACCGATTTTAGTGCTCAACCGCGAAATGCCATCGAAGCCCGATCATGCAATCACCACCGACCATTATCAAAGTGCTTGTTTGATGGTTGAACATATCATTGAGCAAGGCCACACAGACATTGCAGTGATTCGTGGTAAAGCAGGCTCATCGACCGATGAACAGCGTTATCAAGCCTATCAAGATGTATTAACCAAGCACGATATTGCATTAGATGAATCTAAAGTCGTTCAAGGCGATTGGACAATGGAGAGTGGTTATTACTCGGCTCAATCTTTAGTAAAAAGCAAAATAACATTCACCGCTATTTTGTCTGAAAACGATGACATGGCGATTGGCGCGATTAAGGCTTTAACTGAACTTGGTTACTCACTACCTAAAGACGTTTCTATCGTCGGTTTTGATAACAGTAAAGTGGGTGCGTTTTTAACGCCAAGTCTTTCCTCTGTGAGTGTGCCACTAGAGCAAATGACGCAAAAGGCGATTCTACAAATTGTCGGTGAAACTGAGCAAGCACAAGCCTTGAGTACGACAGGAAGTTTGGTGATTCGCGACTCGGTTGCCCTGCGTGTCTAGGCTCAATTAACTGTGAGTGAGTTTCATATTGAGCCTACAAAAAGTGATGGGCTACGCATCTCTGAAATCATGCTCAAACCTTGCTTACTCCGCTTTATTAGATATGCGATATTGCGTTCTTTGGTCGTTGAATTGACCATTTGTATTAGGTAAGTAATCTGAAAGAATAGGTAAGTAACGTGAGAACAGAAAAACAAAAAATGTTAGCCGGAGAGCCTTATCAGGCTTGGGATAAAGAGCTTTATTCAGCGCGAATTGAGTGTAAAAAAACGCTGCAAAAACTCAACAACAGCATTCCAGATACACCTGAATGGGAAGCGGCCACGCAAGAGCTGATTCCTGGCTGTGACAATGCGCATTTAGAGCCCCCATTCCGTTGTGACTACGGCTCAAACATTAAATTGGGTAAGAACTTTTACGCCAACTTTAACTGCGTGATTTTGGATGTGGCTGAAGTGACCATTGGTGACAATGTGTTGCTCGGACCAAATGTACAGATTCTAACGGCAGGTCACCCACTCGATGTGAAAGGACGTGTTGAAGAAGGCGTTGAGTTTGGCACACCGATTAACGTTGGTGACAATGTTTGGTTGGGTGGCGGTGTGATTCTCTGCCCTGGCGTAACCATAGGCGAAAACAGCGTGATTGGCGCTGGAAGTGTTGTGACCAAAGACATCCCAGCCAATGTGGTTGCCGTAGGTAACCCATGTAAAGTGTTGAAAGCGATCGATAACGCTTAAGTCTACCTTTCGTGATAGGCCTATTTCGTATCCAATAGGCCTAATTTCTAATCTCTAATCTCTAATCTCAAATCTCTATCCCAAGTCCCAAAAGCCCCAAGCCCCGCTATCTGTATTTTTTATCACAATTTGAAAGCTAGCTTTTTAGAGTATGAAGCTGTTTCGCCGCTTCTGAGAAGATACCTCTAATCCATTTATGGCTCGGATCATTGTTTCGTGATGCATGCCAGAACATCCCAATATTCAGTGTCTCAGGAAGGAAATCACAGTCCATCGTTTTTAAATTCGAATTGGCCGTGTATTTGTTGATGAGTACATTCGGGAAGATCCCCAGATAGTCATTGTGTTCAATGATCGGCAGCATCTCTGCGATGGTGTTTGAGTTCCAGACAATATCTCTTTTCCTTCCTCCATTTATTTGATTTTATCTTTCGATTTGTCGTGTAATTATGAAGGGTTAAATCGAACTTTGTACTAAATTTCGGCCTCTGTGTTTGGCTTGGTACAACAACTCATCGGCAGAGATAATAGCCTCTTCAATGGATTGCCCCGTAGATAAGTCAACTAGCCCCAGTGATGCCGAAATCCCCCCACTGACTTGGCTGTGTAATTGCTGGTCGCTCGATATTTTTGCTCGAATGCGATCGGCAAGCTTTACAATATCAGACTGCTTTTCCGTCTTAATGATGACAATAAATTCATCGCCACCGATTCGATAACACTCATCGTGTCTTCTGACGCTTTCTAATAATATTTCACTGACTCGAACTAAAACACAGTCCCCAGTGTGGTGGCCGTATTTATCATTAATCATCTTAAAGTGGTCAAGATCTATGGCGATAACACCTACACAGCGAGGGTGTTCCTGTTGCTGGCTTTGTGCGATACGTGAGCTTGCACTTTCAAGGTAAAGTCGGTTTTTAAGCCCTGTGAGAGTGTCTGATTCTAGTGCTTTAGCCGTTCGGTCCTGATAGCGAGAAAATGCCTGCATCAATACGTAGATCAATCCCAATAGCAGAATAATTTCAATGAGACTTTGTTGTGACCTTATGATCTCAACAACTGAGGTTGTCATGTTGTCGAACACTAACAACTTCGCGTTCAGCTGGGGCAGAGGGACTGTGATCAAATGGAAATATCGATTGTCGTTTGAATTGAGTCTAAAGAACGGCAAGTTACCGAGGTGCGTCTCGGTAAAGTGGAAAGTGGTGTCAGCATCTAATTGATTTGAGCTATTTGAGCTATTTGAGTTGTTTGAGTTGTTTGAGTTGCTGGCGAAGGTAATGCTGGCTGACTCACCAGAAGGCATGAAGAATTCTTGTTGCTCAGTTTCAATCATTAAAATGGTATTCGACCCAGCATTGATTCGCGGGAAATAGGGCATTAAGTCGAAGTGGGTTTCAAAATAATTGGGTGGTTGAATATTACCAGCGACTAAATGCACTTGAGAGTTGGTTTGGTCGTAGTCTAACGCCCACAGTGTACGACGATGCTTAATTGCATTGATGAACAAAGAAGATTCGTCGCTTATGCCAAAGCGATGCGCTACGGTTGGGAAATCACTTTCATAGAAAGAAGATGATGAGGTATGAATAGCACCTTTCAAGTTATTAACGTCGATCTGGCTGCTTGAAGACGACAATGTCGTTCCTAATATTTCTAGTGTTCGGGATACGTTGTCTTGGACAAGAAATTGAATGAGCTGAGTTCGATGTTGTTGGTCTTTTTCAACAAATCCGGTCAACTTCCTAATATCACCAATGTGTAAACATAAGATGCATAATGCCGCACAGGCTATCACCCAGTGGCGTTGTTTGATGATGACTTTCAATACATTCATATCGTTTAACCTTGGCTCGAAAAACTCGAAGCCCGTGAGTATTCATGCGCCCGTTCAAAAAATGGGGTCTATGGCTTTTACTTGTACCTGTAGCTCTTCTTTGTAGTGTCCTGCTCGTGATAGGTTTGTATTTCCAGTGATTCTTAGATCAAGAGGGATATTGTGTCTTCCCCTTGAATAACGCTTTATCGGAAGCATTTGATGCGTTGGTGACATTTCAACGCCGTCAACGGTAAGCTTGTATTCAATCGTCCACTCAGGGTTTTGAGAATTTACCAACTGTTGATACTTTGGTTTTACCCATAGTTCGGTACGTGAATTTGAACTGATTACAAAATCGGTTTGATAGCGTTTGTTGCTCGATAGAACACCCAAAGCCCAGCGATACCCTGATGTTGTTTTGTGGAAACTGTTACCTCGGCCAGACCAATCTAAAGAAACGAATGACTTAACTTTGTAGTTTGCGTTCGCTGATAGTGTATGGGCCTGGTCATTTTTGAACTGTAATTTGACGAGAAATGGCACCGCATATTTAGCTGCATAGCTAATTTTTGCTTTGGGGTCGACCAACGAAAATCGAATCGGACGATTGTGCTGAGAGTTAAGTAAATATTCACGCTCTTTAGGGTCATAAGACAGCATGGTTTGATTCTGATTAATGAAGTGAATATGTGAAGCTTTTGGACGGTCGAGCACCTTTAAACGCACAGATTTTAGTGTGCATTGTTCAGCTTTAGAGCGAAGTTTTTTCAACTCAAATCGGATATTGGCATAGCCCGATTTATCAAATTCGATCGGTGCATTGCTCAATTGAGTGATGTCCCAAACGCCTGCGCAATTCGCGGCAAAAGCTATTGAGGGTGATGCCAGAAATGACGCAAGTAGAGTTGACGCCAATAACCATTGCATTGTCTTTATTAAGGGTTTTCTATTCATGGCTCGCTCCTTGTATGAGTTGAATCTCTGGAAGACGAATTAGATTGTCCTCTGATTCCGGGATGTTCATGTGTCCCGTAATCTCTGAGTCCATGGTTTGAATCTTGTAGTGCCCGCTGCGGATCCCTTCCACAACGAACCGACCCCCTTTATTGGTGAAAAATGGGATGGAATCGCCGGTATCGTTAATGAAGTAACCTTGAGTTAGTGACAAAAGTTTTCCATCGGTTAAGTTCAATCTGCCGATCACAGTTTTGGATGCGTCTGAGCCAACGGTGAAAATGTGGCTGGTGTAGGCTCCTGGAGTAACGTTGTAGAAGTAGTTACCAATGTCGTAGCCAATCGGAGCATCGGGCGCATACACTGTAAAGCTTTGAGAGGTATGAGCGGTGGAAAGGCTCACGGCATTATTGAGACTATTTGAAGAGATAGCTTCGGCTTTGTCGTCGTCATCACTGTTGATCAGTACCTCAGACTCTAAGGTGTCGTGAACTTGTACGACCGCTGCCGCACCGTATATCGGGCGCGACCAAGATAAAGCGCCGTCGCTAATAGTAAACGCTGTACTTGGTCTAAATGAGGTGACTACGGTGTCTTCAGACTCGGTGGCGTTGTAATAGGTGATGTCACCGTCGTAGCGAATTCGGTTGCTTACATAGTCGCCACGCACTTGATATTGGCCTTGATCAGATTCAACGTCTGCAGATAACGCATAACCATATTGACCAACTTGGTTTTTACTCGGTTTGCTGAAGTTGGTTCTTAATACTTCAGTGTCACTAGCGTAACCGAGATCTGCAGAGTATTGACCATCATCTGAACTCCAAGTCCAGTCGACCGAAACCACACCTTCAGTATTTGAAGTTCCCTCGTTCGGATCTTCTTCGTGAGTGACACCTAAGCCAATAACAACATTTGAATATGACCAAGATGTTGAAGCTTCTGCACTCCATTCAGTATCGTAGCCACTTTCTTTATCTAGGTTGTATGAAACGGATAAGTAAATATCGTCGGTAATGCCAAAGGTATAACTGACAGCTGCCGAGTGACCAGTAGAACCCTCTTCAGTCCAAGGTTGATAGGAGAAGGAGTCATAAGATTCAAGCGCAATACGTAAGTTGGGTGCACTGTAGTTATTTTGGTCCCAAAGGGAGGCTGCGTAATCCAAACTTGCGATGTAACCCGTTTCGTCATACTCGCTGGATTGGCTGCCAGAGAGCCGTAGGCCTATATTACCCAGCGGTGTACCAAGGGTAGATATGCCTCCTAATATGAAACCATCTTTGTGATAGAACCCATTCATCCCAAGCGTCAAATAGTCGGTTAAGCCATAGTCATAGTAGGCGGTGGAAATAAGACTCCCAGTATCGTATTCATAGCGGTTGTCTTCAATTTCAGAAGGGGCACCAAGGTACAAACCAAAATCAGAGATTCCCTCTTTGAGTAGTTTAGAGTTGTAGAACACGCTATAGAGAATGGAATCAGTTCGACCTGATTGATATTCAATTTCCAAGCGAACATCGTTGCTTCCCGAAGAAAGCGGTAGGTCGTCTAATTGGTAACGGCCTGGAGGTAAACGAAATTCAGTGATGTAAGAACCGTTGATGTAGAGGTCAATGTCGGCTGATTCTTCTAGGATGAGCGCTTGTGTACCGCCAACTTGAATACTGCGATTCGGCTGTAATGCTGAGTAATTGCGTTCAAAACCGACCCCGCCAAATTGCTCACTTGGTAAATGCCCCGACGTGCTGTTGACTTGGTCGCCAAAAGTTAATCGATAAGGGACATCCGCTCGGTCGACAAAGGCAGATACGTCACCACGATAGAAGGTTTGTTCGTCATCGGTTCCGCCATCAAAATACCCTGAAAGTTTATAATTCACTCCCCGAGCACCAGCGAAGTTACCTGTAGATAGCCACTCAATATTCCATTGTTGCTCGTCACTTTGAGTTTCGACTCCTCGTGTATCAGAGACGCCAAAGTTCAAGTTATTAATATTGGTGAAAAATGATGACTTTGAATAGATCGGGGGAGAGTAAGGTGTGTTGAATGTCAGGGTCTGCTCTTTTTTAGCATCTTGAACAAAAGACAATGTAATCTCCATATCAGATGGGGAGAAAGAGAGTAAAACTCCCCACTCTTCAAGGACATCAATTGGAATAAAGTTTTCTTTGTATGAAGATAGCTTGCCTGACACTTCTGATGACAGGACAGGACCAATAAGTGCATTCAGTTGAACGGTGTTCACTTTAGATACGGTTTTACCATCAGAAAATGCATCGATATCGCCCACCGTTGAGCCGAGATAGTTAATTGGGAATGGGAACAACCAATCAGCAGCATAAGCGCTAGGCTCTACAAATAAACATAAAGAGATACACAGGAGGGCTGCGTAAGATCGGATCATGTTTCCCTCCTAGTACTAAAAATGTATAAGCTTTTAATTCAATGTTATTTTTCTTGCTTTACAGATATGCCACTCACATTGCCGAGAATAGTTGGGATTGGGTAATGTGCGGTCGCACCTGGCATCAAGTAACCACTTGTTTTTGTATCAATCTCATTCCAAGGAAGGTCTTTTTTTCCATCACTGGTCTGCAGTTCGAACACTGATTGAAGTAGGTTGACGAGCACTTTACTTGTGTTTTCAACAACGATGATATTGTTGTCTTTGAGCGAGGTTTTCATTGTTGGTTCTAAGGCGTTTGGTGAGACAAAGGCGAGGGTTGAAAAACTCAGTAGTGTTTTGATTTTACTTTCTTTATCTTCTTGGCCTTTCACTTCTAATTCGTTGAATTCAATTCGATACAATTTTGTTGTGGTGAGAGCATCACTTGGGATATAGCGAACTCGAATTTTTTGTGAACTTAAGGGGTTAACCATAATTTGAGGGGGAAGAATTAGAAAGCTGTCTTCATTTAATGTGAGCACTTCTCCTGTTTCGTCATAGGTCACATCGTATACGACCACTTCGACTGGAAGTGAACGGTCTTGAGTATTATTGATGGTGTAGCTTGTCAGTGCTTTTCTGCCAAACTCTTGCATCTCTTGGTACATAGGTGTTATTTCATAGCACAAGGCAGCGACGTGATGCAGTAATAGGCTAAAAATTAAAATAGTTGTTTTCATAAAGCCCTTCCTTGGTGACAAGAGCCCACTTTAGTGGGCTCGAATTTATGAACTAAAATCCGCAAAATGCGTGACAAGTTTTTGCTTGGAGTTTCACATACACAGTTGAGCGATAGTTACCTGCTCTTGCTAAAGCTGCACCTTCTGTTGTGATAGAAAGAGGAATTTCAGCAATTTTGTTTTCTTGATGTTTACCGCTCCATTTGACTTTGAAGTTGCCTGTTGTATGACCAAACAGGCCATCACTTGCGTTGCTCGTATCGAAAACATCGGTTTGATTTGCTTGTAATGTGTAATCGATGCGTTCTTTACCAATGGCCATGCCAAAACGAGTCATTTTGAATGGTGTTGCGGTCATATCGACATCCATTGATTTTCCGTAGTTACACCACGCGCGAAGTTTAGCTACAGGTTTACTAGTTAGACCTAGAATTGTGTTTTTACTGTCATCGAGCATACCTGTTAAACGGATATCGCCATTTACTGAGTTTGCTTGCCCTTCTGCCTGTAAGTTGAGCACACAACGTTGTGGGATAGTGCCTTCCATACGAATATGTGCACCATCGCTGTTACTTGCGTTAGCAAACAGAGCATCATTACTGTATTGAAACCCAACCTCCTGGAAGCTTACTGGAGATGCGCTATTTGATGCTGCAAAACCATTTACACTAAACATCACTCCTGCTACCGCTACTGCTATCATTAACTTTTTCATAATTATTCCCTCATTACCTGTGTTATTACTGACAACAACTAGATAATAATTTGTCGTTGAGATATATGCCTCGCAAAGGTGGGTGATATATCTGATAAATAAGTATGAAAAGAGTGCTAATTTTAAACGGTTAATTTATGTGCTTTTGCAAATAACTCATATCTAGAGTGAACATCTAACTTAGACATTACATTGTAAGCATGAGTTTTTACGGTATTTATGCTTACATTTGTGTCCTTTGCTATTTGAATGTTCGAAAACCCTTGCAACATTAACTCAAAAACACGTCTTTCTTTTTTCGTTAATGAAAATTTCTCCGTGACGTTTTCTGTGATAGAAATCGGTATTTTTTCTGTATCGTTAATACATAAATCGATTATAAAACTTTCCATCACATGGCGCGGAAACCATAATTCACCCTCTTGGATTGACTTAATTGCTTTGGGTAAAAATTCAAAATGATTGGTTTCAATCTGACCAAAGAATCCAAGTTGCAAATAATCGTAACAACTAGAGTTGATGGTATTGATCGCAATCCACTTGTCCTGTCTATTTACGATAGATAAGCCACACTTGTTTGGCATGGGTATGGTCTGTCTATCATAAATGACGATGCCTTTATAACTGATATCAAGTTCAGAAAATGACTCGAGAAATTGAAATTGATTCAATGGGAATGAAAATTTCAAAATGTCTCGTACGACCCGAGATAAAACAGCATCTCTAGTAATTAAACAGATATATGGAGATGGAAGGTGGTGTGACATAAGTACCCTACCTTATTGCATTTTCTTAGGAATTACGTGTAGGCTGAACGGGTTGTTTGATTCATCAACCATTGACCTTTCCCAAAGCGAGATATCAGTTGATTTTGGTTTTTGCACTGAGTTTTGTGGAGAATACTTTTGATCTGCGTTCTCACGGTTTCTTTGGAAACACTGCGTACTTGCGCCACTTCTGATCCTGTTAACCCTTTGATTATTAGCTCCATCACATCAAGTTCTGACTTGGTAAGGATAGGAGGGATGTGCGTGGTTGTAGGTTCAGCGTAGCGGGCCCAATGCAATAGCATAGTGTGATGAGCAATCCAAGAGTTTGCCCAAGCGATAGTGATGTCGCAGATAAGTTCAAGTTGGCGAAATTCGTCGGGCTTGAGGGCAGTGACGCTATGGAAAATGATCGCAATTTCGTAATGGTAAGAAAGGTCTTCATAGATGGAGTAAAAGTTAAGGTCACTCTCTACAATTGATAGTTTCTCATGGTCAAAAATTCGGTTATCAATAATTGAATCTCGGCCGTGGCATACTTGCCCTTTTTCCTCTTGTGAGGCTACAGCGAGGTAGTTGTCTAGCTTCTCGGTGACTCGCTTGGAGATTGAGATTCGACCACTAAGACCTTCAATATATTTGAAGACTGGGTTCTGATTTTTTGACATGATAACTAAAGTGACATGTTCAACCCCCATTTCGATGAGACCTTCTCTGATTTCTTCTTCAAATTCAGAGGGGGACTTATTGAATCCATTATCCAACGGAATAGCGTTTTCTGATATCTGCATTTATCATCCCTTAAATTTACAGCAATTGGATAGCTATAATATTGTGTGATATTTTTCGCTATCTTAAATAGATATTAGTCACCAAGTGATATCTTTATCATCACCCAATTGGGTGAAAACTTAATAAATTTCGCTTTGCTTTTGTTAAATGCCATTGTTTTAATTTAATATTGATCTAAATCAAAATAACCTAACAAGTCATTAAAAATTAAGTTAAATAACAAATAAACATTAAAACGTCATATTAAGTAGTATCTATTTGCTTTATTGCTAGTGCAATATTGGTTAACTTATATCAGATATTAGCGATGCGCTTATCAGTGAAATAGATAAAAAAGTGGCGAATAGACTGTCTATTCGCCACTTTTTTTGGGAGGTTTATTTTAAATTTTTTGGATGGAAGTGTTTATTTGTCGATTTTTTTTATCCAGCGCACCACTGAATCGAGTTAATCCAAGAGCAATTAAAACAATCACAGCGCCGACCCATGGGGTGTTCATTAATCCTGACTCCGCAACAATCAAACCACCGCCCCAAGAACCTAACGCGATACCCACGTTGAAAGCGGCAATGTTGAGCCCGGATGCTACATCTACCGCGTCTGGTGTGTATTTCTCTGCGAGTTTGACGACATACACTTGCAGCCCCGGAACATTGCCGAATGCGAATGCACCCCAAACTAAAATAGTAGCCACTGACGCGTATGGGTTAACTGCAGTAAAGTTGAACACCACTAATATCGCTGCCAGACCAGAGAATATGACCGTCAGTGCTTTAATTGGCCCCATTTTGTCGGCCATCTTACCGCCCCAGATGTTACCTACCGCGACTGAAACTCCGTAAACCAACATGATTAGGCTGATAGAGCTTGAATCAAAGCCCGATACGTTTTCAAGTATTGGAGCAAGGAAGGTAAAGGCTGTGAATGTGCCGCCGTAACCAAGCGCTGTGATGGCGTACACCAACAATAAACGAGGCTGAGTCAGTACCTTTAACTGTGCCGAAATCTTAGCGGCTGGTGGTTGTTTAAGGTTATTCGGAACCAAGATAGCGCTGCCAATCAGAGCGATAAGACCAAGCAATGCAACGATCAGGAAGGTTGCTTGCCAGCCAAATGTTTGCCCGATGTAAGTACCCAGCGGTACACCCGTTACTAAAGCAACGGTTAAACCGGTAAACATGATTGCGATTGCACTCGCTGCTTTGTCTTTAGAGACCAATCCTGTCGCGATGGTCGACCCAATCGAGAAGAACACACCATGCGCAAGGCCAGTAAGAATACGTGCCGCGATCAGCGTGTTATAGCCTGGAGCCTGCCATGCCAATAAGTTACCGACAACAAACAGAGACATCACGGTTAACAGCACCAATTTACGATTCCATTTTCCTGTTAATGCTGTGAGTACTGGTGCGCCAATCGCTACGCCCAACGCGTACAAGCTCACTAAGAGTCCTGCTGATGGCAGTGATACATTCAGGTCGGTCGCCATGGTAGGAATCAGACCTACGATGACAAATTCTGTGGTTCCGATGGCAAAGGCGCTGAGCGTCAATGCGAGTAATGCTAAGGGCATAATCATCTCTCTTACTATTCTGTGTTAAGTATCGAGCGCGATAAAGTGGGGCAGTTTATGGCTGCAATAAGAGCGCTTCGTTTGATGGTGAGGATTA